>CAMCCS010000029.1 GCA_945873295.1 uncultured Clostridia bacterium | reverse complement strand
TTGCCAAGTCTGATGCGTGTCGGCATTACCCGGCAAAGAGAAAAATTGGAATTTGTCGCGCCAAAAGCCTCTCCCTATGGGAGAGGTGTCAGCCCTCGGGGCTGAGGTCGAGGGCCCTCTCAGTCACGGCTTAAGCCGTGACAGCTCCCCCATAGGGGGAGCCAAGGCATCGAACAACACTGTCATTCCGAACCAGTTCTCAAACTGGTGTGGGAATCTCCATCGAATTCCGGGCAGCCTATCGTCATACAGACCGTTCTTTTTGTACCGTTTCCCGGAATCTACCTATGTGTTATCGGAAAATGGTACTACTATCCAGGAGATTGCCACACCACTTAAGCGGACTGGTTCGCAATGACCGGAAATTCGGGTTCGCAATGACCGGGAATTCGATGGCCCGTCAAATTCCAATTTGCCGCGCTGCTGCGTAAAATCGGCAAGCACAGAACATAATAACCAGCCCCTTTGCCTTGCGGCAAGGGGGCTGGTTTTCGTTTGGGGCAGCGCAGAATGCGGTTCCCAGGCATTTTTGTTTACCGGTCTTCCTGCCGGGGTTCTCCCATTTTCCAGGAGGCAATGCGCTTCATGGCAGGGATGGACAGGACGCAGACCAGAATGGTCAGAATGTCCGCGGCAGGCTGGGAGGCGTAGATGCCCCAAATGCCCAGCAGGCCGGGCAGGATCAGGATAAACGGAACATAGAACAGGCCCTGGCGGATCAGGGAGAGGAACAGGCCGTATCGGGAAGCGCCGATGGTCTGGTAGGTAATCGTCATCATATAGCACAGGCCGAAGGCGGGGTACAGGGCCACCTGGGAGGTGAGTAGCCACCTGCCATAGTCCACAATCACCGGATTGTTATTAAACACCAGGATCAGGGGCTTTGCCAGCAGAATATACACCGCCTCCACCAGCACCGTCAGCAGCAGGGCACCTTTCAGGGCAAAGCGAACCGACTGGTGGAACCGGTCTTCGTTTTTGGCGCCGAAGGCGTAGGCCGCCACCGGCTGGTAGCCCTGCATGAAGCCCATGACCACATAGCAGCCAAGGAGAATCAGCCGCTGGACAACACCGTAGGCCGCGATGATTTCATCGGACTGGGGCAGGGACGCGGCGGCGATATTGGTCAGGGAGGCGGCAACGGACAGGCAGATCTGGATGACCGCCGTGGGAATGCCGATCATGGCAATGTCCCGGATAAAGCCCCAGCTGGGCCGGAAAGCCCGAAGCCTGATTTTAATTACGGAGCGCCCGCTGCCGTAGAACCAGACCAGAATAAAGAAGGTGACGAACTGGGACACCGTGGTTGCCAGGGACGCGCCCTCCACGCCCAGGCCCAGGCCCCACTGGAACATGAAGACCGGGTCCAGCAGAATATTCAGCGCCGCGCCGGTAATCACGGCAATGGAGGAAATTTTCACGGAGGACTCCGCCCGGGCGGCGCAGTTCATACTCTGGGCGGGCAGGTTTGCCAGGGCCGCAATGAACATCCAGAAGGCGTAGTCCTTTGCCAGGGGCAGGGAGGCTTCCGAAGCGCCGAAGGCCCGCATCAGCGGATCAATGAACACGATTCCGCACACGCACAGAACAATGCCGATGAGCACGGAAAGGCCGATGACCGTGGTGACGGTGCGGCTGGCGGCATCGTCGTCCTTCGCCCCCAGCTGACGGCCTGCCAGCACCGCCGCGCCGGCGGCAAAAATATTCTCAATGGACACCATAATGAGCAGCAGGGGCACGGTGACGCCCACCGCCGTCAGGGCAATATCGGAGCGGAGCATTCCGATGTAGGCAGTGTCCACCAGATTGTAAACCGCCTTGGCAAGCAGCGCCAGCGTGGCGGGGACCGCCAGCTTCACAATGGCCTTGGACGGCGGCATGTCAGCCAGGATGGATTGGGATTGGGGTTTGTTTTCGGACATTTTTGGGTTCCCTCTTTCAAAGATAATAGACTTGCAGGTCTGTTTTGCTAGAGTATAGCACAAACAGACCACCCGGTCAATATATGCGGGCGCTTTTTTTCATTTTGTGTAGCTATTCAGTAGCCACAATTTCCAACTTCAAAAAGTTCGGGAAATAGGCAGAAAATCCGGGAGATTGCCACACCAGTCTGAGGACTGGTGCGCAATGACTCGGGCGACTGAATAGTTACCATTTTGTGCTTATCGGCTTTGCTCAGCAAGTATACAAATTGGGAATTTGTCGAATTCCCGGTCATTGCGAACCCGAATTCCCGGTCATTGCGAGCCAGTGCTCACACTGGCGTGGCAATCTCCTGGGTAGGAGTATAATTTCTCGCGGAAGAATTCCGGAAAACGGCAGGATAGAACAGTCTGTATGACGATAGTTTGCCTGGAATTCGATGGAGATTCCCACGAAAGTAGTGCGCACTGGTTCGGAATGACACGTTGTTCGATGCCCTGGCTTCCCTCTGCAAATTCCCAATTTGTCGTTTAGCTGACGAAAACTGATATGCACATTTCATTTTCCCGTCCGGAGGGCAAAAAAATTCCGTGGGTGCGGATTCACCCACGGGCGCGTGTCAGGGCAAAAGCGACTGCAGTCCAGGTTCGTCACGACTTGGCTGCCCGCCCTGCGGGCAAGGTGGTCAATGACTGCCCACACACAATAGAACGACACCGAGCGGGTCAGGGCAAAAGCGACTACAGGCCAGGTTCGTCACGACTTGGCTGCCCGCCCTGCGGGTCACGACTTGGCTGCCCGCCCTGCGGGCGGGCGATCAGGCCGTAGAGCATGGTTTGAAAGGTCTGGCGGCAGAGCCGGTTATGCTGCTCCGCCTGCCTGGCTTCCTGCCCGGCGTTTTTCAGATAGGTGCTGACACAGTCCTCCAGAATCCGCAGTTGCAGGATCGCATCCTGTACGCTGAGCCCCTCCGCCAGTGTCTCTTTCTCCAGAATGGCGGTGAGCACAGCTTCGTTCAGCGTGTCAAAGGCAGCCCGGCATTCGGCCAGCTGCCGGCGCAGGTGCCGGGGCGGATTCACCACCGCGTCGCAGAACAGCCGCTGGTGCAGCGGATGCTCCCCGAAAAAGTCCAGGCGGGCGCTGAAATACTGGTCCGCGGTCACGGTCCCGGCCTTCAGCGCCTCAGAAAGGGCGGCGGTCAGCTCCTGAAAGCACTTCCCCACGCAGGCAAGATACAGTGCGTCCTTGTCCGCGTAATAGTGGTACATGAGCCCCTTGGAGATTTTCCCGGCGGCGCAGATGGTATTGACGGACGCGCCCAAATAGCCCTGGGCGGCAAACTCCGCAAAGGCATGGGAAAGAATATGCTCCCGGCTTTTCCGGTTCTTTTCTTCCTGCTTCATGGGTGACCCCCCCCTCTCTGACTGGAAGTATAGCAGAAAGGGGCGGAAAAGTCCATCCCAATCTTGACCGCCCGGTCTGTTTGCGCGGGGAAAGCCCGGGCGACGCCTCCGCAGCCGGGGCTCCCGGTGCACATAATTCGTATCCTTTGCTTGACGATTGCGGGAGGAAATTGTATCATTATTACATTATCTCACCGAAAAAGGGAGCGGGATCCGGCTTGGAAGTAGAACTGACAATGATGTCCGCGGATGAATACAACCAGATACGGACAGGGCAGATGACACCCGCCATGGCCGCGGAGTATCTGCGGGAGGGCCGGATCACCCTGCGCAGCTTCAGGGACACCCTGCGCTCCCTGTATCCCGGCGCTGACCTGCAAGCCCGGCTGACCGCCGCGTTCCAGGCAGACGACCCCGGCGCCAATCCGGATTCCGTGGGCCGGAAGGTCCGCAACTGGCTTTCCGGGCAGAACAAACCCACCAACCGGGAGGACATCTTCCATATCGCCTTCGCCCTGTCCCTTTCCGAGGGGCAGGCGAACCTGCTGCTGGGGCTGTGCACGGACTACGGCATCCACTACCGGGAGGGCCGGGATGTGGTCTACGCCTGGTTCCTCCGCTCCGGGGGAAGCTACCGGGAGGCCCGGGAGTTCTTTGCCTCCCTGCCGCCGGTGACCCGGCCCAACCAGGTCCCCGAGGGCCCGGCCTCCCAGCTGACCCATGAGCTGCAGAACGGGGTTCTGCGGGTCCAGACCAAGGAGGACCTGCGGCAGTTCTACATGGAGAATCTGGACCGGATCGGAGCGCTGCATATGCGGCCCCCCCAGGACCATCATCGAATTCCAGGTCATTGCGATAAAGTAGCGCACACTGGCGTGGCAATCTCCTGGATAGGCGTACAATTTCTCGTGGATGCGTTCCAGGAAATGGCAGAATAGAACGGCCTGTATGACGAAACGCAGCCCGAAATTCGATGGAGATTCCCACACCAGTCTGCGGACTGGTTCGGAATGACCTGTTCTGACGATGCGACAATCTCAATGACCGGGAATTCGATAAATTCCAATTTTCCTGTCGGTGATATGCATGTTTTTCATTGCAGGGTCAGCTGGAACAGGCAGTTGGTGCTGCCCAGGTAGAAGCGGCTTCCGGCGGCCACCGGAACGGGATAGTTGGGCGGGAGCTTCCGCCCGTCCCCCAGGTAGGTGCCGAAGCTGGAATTCAGGTCAATGAGCACCGGCACGCCCTGCTGGTAGCGGATGCAGCAGTGCTGGCTGCTGATTCCCGGAGTCCCCTCCGGGAGGCGGAGGCCGCAGGCGGGGCCCCGTCCGATGACCAACCCCGCTGTGCCCATGGGGTACACCTGCCCCCGCAGGGGCCCGGAAAGGCAGCTTAGATGCAGGATCCCGGGAGTGCTGGCCTGCGCAGGGGGTGTCGGCTGTATCCGACGCTCCGGCCCGGTCCGCACATGGATGTCCGCCTTGCGCACCAGGATGGCAATGAGAAAGCCCACCGCGCAGGGCATGCCCAGGAAGACCAGATTGCCGCAGATGCTGCACAGCATACCCAGCCTTCCAAGCTCCGGCTTTCCGGTGCTTCGTCCCACGATCAGCGGCATAAGCCCCCACAGCGCGCCGCTCATAAGCAGCGCGGCGATTATCAGGATCAGGTTAAACGGATTCATGCGGATGCCCCCTTGCCCCTGGTTTTTTCTTGGGGCTATGATAGCATAAACGCGTTTGCCCCCCGTCCACCCCATTTCCACAATATGCCAACCCCCCCGACAGAAAAAGGGGCTGTCTCACTAAGAAGTCTTTTCGTCAGAATAAACAAAAACACTGTCATTGCGAACCAGTGACCGACGTCACTGGTGTGGCAATCTCCCGGTTAAAAGGTATACAGCCTCTTATACGATGGAGATTCCCACGAAAGTAGTGC
The DNA here is from genome assembly GCA_945873295.1 of uncultured Clostridia bacterium. GTDB lineage: Bacteria > Bacillota > Clostridia > Oscillospirales > Oscillospiraceae > Faecousia. Next base: position 10,853 of record CAMCCS010000029.1, on the reverse strand, counting down.
GCTACTTTCTCGGAATGACAGCTTTTTGTTGTGCAGTTTTACCTTAGTGAGACAGCCCCTGTAAGATTTTATTCCGCGCGGGAGGAGATCAAAGAAAGCACCGTGCGTATTCTTCCGAATCCGCAATGATTCTGTCAACTTGTTCCTCCGCCTTGTTAAGTGTGCCATCCACGATTGTCAGCGTGGGGATAATTCCTTTTCTCAGCGGCGCCCGCCACTGGGGATTGGTCCCCTGTTCATGTACACCGGTGCTGAATCTTGACGGATCGCCCAGGCACAGGTGGGCAAACTGCCGTGCGTATGTGTTGAAAAACTCCGGGTTCGCATCATCGTGCCAATGCAGATACCCATCCGTGTGACCGGACTGGAGAAGCGGAATGGCAGCAGGCAGTGCGTCATACCACCCCTCTCCCGCTACAAGGAAGTTATCCAGGTCGGCGTGCAGTCCGGACACCATGTCGCATACACCCTGATACACTTCATGATTGGGGTCATTTTCCCAGTAGGCGGCAATGTCGAGGAATGCGGCGTCAAAGCCATATTCCTTTGACAGGGCAACAATCTGGCGGACCAGCCGGTTGCGCCATTTGGGCGCTCCCGGGTTCAGGGTCCTCCCCGAGCCATGGTCATAATGCCGCGACCCATCCCAATCCACACTGCCTCTGCGAATGTTCCCGGAAGCGGACCGCGCTTCGGATACATCTCCCCACTCCATGAAGCCGGGATGGTGGATTCCCGCAATGTTGATTCCATACATGGGCATTAAATGTACGCCCAGCTTATGCGCCTCATCCGCCAGACGGTGCAGGCCATCAGTCCCACCCATTCTTTCATCGGGACCGTAATTGCCGTATTTCCAGTAGTATCTGCCTTCCCAGCCGGGCAGGTATACAAGAATCCTTTTCGGATCGGTTTTTTCCGAAAGCCGCTTTATGTTTTCCAGGATCCCGGCATAATCATTGAAAATGTATCCCGTCCAGTGCTGGCCGTGGATGGAGGCTATCAGGGAAATACTCCGCGCCCAGTCGGGAACATCGGTCCGGTCTTCCCAGTTTTTTAAACCGTAGGCCCCTTCAACGTGCTTCCGGTGTTCTGCGTAGATGTCTTCCGGACGGTCCACGAAGCCGATCTCCCATGCCGGAACGGTCAGCTGGCTTCCCATACGGACCGCGTTTTCCTCAAAGATCAACTCGGCACACAGGCCGCTCTGTTCTTCCGAAAACGCGAAGGTTTTTTTCCTGACCTCTGTGTCAAGAGAACGAAAGAAAAGATACCGCCCCGAAGGCTGGGTGAAAATGACCAGCGGTGTGCCGAGAGAGCGCCATCCCTCCGGGTAGCTGAGAATGACCCCCGCGCTTCCCACCTGCATCGGCCTGCTGTCAATCAGATTTATGATGCTGCCGGATTCCAGCCCGGTCAATTTTACCTTTACGGAGCGTATTTCCTCAGAAGCGTCCTGAATGCACACCCTTGTATCAATCCGAAGGCGGCTTCCCTGTCTCGTAATCGTAAGGACGGCGGAGCCGGTGGCTTCCGTTTGGCCGCCATGGGTCAGCAGGCCCTTTGCGGCAAGCCGTATCCGGCTGCCTTCCACAGTTAGTTCCGTGCAGGCGGGATCCAGAGAATAGGCGTTTGTAAAGGAATAGATCATTACTTCCGCTTCGCAGCATCCCAAATTCACAGGTTGGTTCTTAAAAGAAAAGCTTAAGTCCTGCATGTACTCTCTCCATTTTTGCCGGGGCATGACGGCATTTTCCGCCGTCATGCCGGTTTTCTTCATCCTTATTTTTCGGCTTCCGCCTTGTACGCCAGCAGAATGTCCTGCACCTTTTCCGCGAATTCATCGGCGCTGATCTGACCGAGCATCCATTCGCCCATCATATTATTGACTTTTTCATCCGCCTGCTGGTAGAACGCGTTGTAGGGCACCTTCAGCGTGTAATCCAGAGAATTCTTCGCGCACGCCTTGCCATCCTCGCTGAACTTGTCACCGAGAAGCGTATCCGTAACCGCGGCAGAAACTTCTCTCTGAACGGGAATACCGCCGACGCCGGTGGCCGCAAGAGCTTCAAAGCCCTCCTTGCTGATAATCGCGGCGAGGGCTTTATAGGCGGCTGCTTCCTGCTTTGTGCCGGTAAACATAACAAAAGAATCCACAAACTGGCTGGTATAGGACGGCGCGCCCTTGGCACCCGGAACGGCGGCAATACCCACGTTCAAAGTATCCGTCATTGCACCGAACATTCCCAGATACCAGGTGCCGTCAACAATCATCCCCAGGCGGTTGTTGGTAAACATCGTCATAGCATCCATAATATCGGTGGAAGTGGGCGTGGGCATGGTTCCCGAGGTGAGCATGCGGTCATACCAGTTGTATACGTCCTTCGTAACCGCACTGTTCATGATGGGATTTCCGTTGTCATCGAATACACTGAAGCCGCCCTTGGATTTGCTGTACATGCCGACCTCCGCCATGTAAGGCGCGGAATAGAAGCCGAACTGCGTGCCTCCCTCGATTTGCTTGGTAAGGGCGGCTGCCATTTCCTCAATTTCCTCAAAGGAGGTAGGGTTATTCCAGTCGGAGGATGGATAGGCAATACCCGCTGCGTCAAACAGGTCCTTATTGTAATAGAGGACATAGTTATATAATCCGGAAGGAAGACCGTAGTACCTGCCGTCCACATAACCGGCGTTTTCAAAGGTCTTCATGTAGTACTGGCTCTGATCCAATTCATTGTTCACAAAATCCGTCATATCCACAATCTGGCCCCTGTCGATCAGTGTGGGCATAAAGGATTCCGCCACCCGTCCAATGTCAGGGGCCCTTCCGGCAGCCATCTCCGCCGCGACTTTCTGATAATACTCAGGCCAGTCCGTGGCATTGATCTTCTGAATCTCAATCACAATGTTTTCACCATCCGCGGCCAGCTTGGCATTCGCCGCGCTGACCATGGCTTCCCAACCCGCGATTTCGGTTTCAGCGTTCATTAAAGCAAGCCGAATGACGGTGGGTTCCCCGGAGCTGCCCTCAGGGGAAGCGGAGGTTGTTTCCTTTGCTCCGCAGCCGGCCAGAATGCCGAAAGCGAGCACAAACGCAAGCGCGATACAAAGTGTTTTTTTCATAATTCCCTCCTAAAGTTTCTTTTGGGAAGCTCTGATTAAATCGGCGAGAGCTGACAGCGAGAGATTTTGCTTCCTTAGAAAGTTTGGAAAAGCGAGGAATACTGTATGTATTTCCGTTTTTCCAAACTGCGCTAAGGAAGAAAAAGATCCGCTGCGTAAGCCCCAGACGATTTATTCAGAGGTTCCTTTGTATTATCAACCCTTTACACCGGTCATCGCGATTCCCTCTATGAATGACTTCTGTGCAAACAGGTAGATTACGATTAACGGGAGAACGGTAATGGTAGCACCTGCCATCAAGGTTCCCCACTCCACGGTATACTGGGACCGGAATATATTCATCAAAAGGGGCAGGGTAAATTTTTCCTCAGAATCAAGGTATATCAGCGCGCCAAAAAAGTTGTTCCAGTTTCCGATAAAGGTAAATACCCCCAATGTAATAAGAGGCGGCTTTGACAGAGGAAGCATGATCCTCCAGTAGATCCCAAAATGTCCCAGACCATCCAGCTTTGCGGCTTCAATATAGGAATCCGGAATTCCGACCATAAATTGCCGGATCAGAAATACGCCGTATCCATTGATCATGACCTGGGGGACGATCAGAGGAAGATAGGTGTCTACCCAGCCGATTTTCGCGAACAGCACATACATGGGAATCAGCAGAATCTGTGACGGAATGAGCATGGTCGCAAAAATCATGCCGAAATAGAACCCGGAACGCCGGAAACGGATCTTCGCAAAGGCATACGCCGCCAGGGATGTGAAGAACAGTACGCCCGCCGTGGAAACCACAGCAATAAACAGACTGTTCAGCACGGCTCTGGACAAACCTGTGGAAGTAAAGACCTTTATAAAATTGTCAAAAACAATCGGCCACTCAATGAGCTTCGGCGGATAGGTCAGCGTCGCTTTATTGGGCATAAGCGCTGTTTTCACCATCCAGAAGAAGGGGAATAACATGCCCAGAGACGCAAACATCAGGATCGCGGAGGATAGGATCCTTTTGGCTTTTTCCGATTTATTTTTCATAATTCACCCACTTTCCGGACAGGTAGAACTGCATGGCGCTGATCGAACCGGCAAGCAGAATCAGTACGATACTTGCTACGGATGCCTTCCCCAGATTGAAGTAATGCATACCTTCATTGTAAATATACATCATCAGGGTGTAGGTCGAATATACCGGGCCGCCCCTGGTCAGAACGTAGGCCTCTCCAAACATATTGAACACATCAATGACCAGCATCACAAAAACAAAGAAGGTGACCGGGGAGATCTGGGGCAGGGTGATATGGGTAAATTGCTGCCAGGAGGATGCCCCGTCCAGCTGCGCGGCTTCATAATAGGTTCTTGAGATCCCTTTCAGTCCTGCCAGAAATATGATGAAATAATACCCTGTTTTCTGCCACACCGTCATGAGAATGACCGCCAGCTTGGACCATTTGGGATCCGTAAGCCATCCAATCCCCGTGATTCCGCACAGCTCCAGCATATAGTTGATAAGCCCCAGGTTCGGCGCAAACAACCAATACCAAACCATGGCGATGGCTACAGAAGAGGTAATCATCGGCATGAACAGCGCGCTTTTATAGAAGTTGAGAAAACGCAGTTCCCGGTTAGCGAGAATCGCCAGGCTGAGTGAAAAAACCATGGTAAGCGGCACGATACCCGCCATGAACACAACGGTATTCTTTATTGACTTAAAAAACACGTCCCCGTCAAAGCCAAAAACCAATCTGAAGTTTTCAAAGCCTACCCACTTGGGAGAACCGAACAGATTCCAGTCACAGAAGCTCAGATACAGCGCGAAGCACAGCGGCAGGATGACAAACAGTGCCATGCCGATCAATTGCGGCGCGATAAAAAGCTTTCCGTACAGATTTTCGGTTCGAGAGATTTTTTTCATATCCGTCGCCACCCAATCGTTTTCCTTGCCTATATCTTAGTGGAAAGATGCCGGAAAGGGAATAACAATGAAAAACAATAAATAGCAATATATTAACACAAAAAATAGTACATTATGCGCATTTTTTCAAATCCTGAGCTCCCGCTCAAAATCTTTAAAAGCAAAATTATCCTTGTTGCTATTGACTTTTTTCGTATTCTTACTATATAATAATTTGTATAAAATTGATGATTGAAAAGAGAAATTTTATGAGCATAATTAACCTCACTGTTCCCTCCTTTCCGTATTTTATAACCGCGGGATCCGCCCTGTACCGTCCCGGGGACCTGCACAGGAGCCGCTCGTCCATCGGCGTATTCGATTTGATTTTTGTGGAATACGGAGAGCTTTACATTACGGAGAACAACCGGCCGTACACGCTGTCCGTGGGCGACTATCTGATTCTGTCGCCTACGGGGAAGCACTTTTCGGAAAAGCCTGTAAAGGAGGAAACGCTGTACCATTGGCTTCATTTTGGCCATGACGGAGAATACATCATTTCAGAAGAAGTGATCAGCCTGACCAAAAAAAGCGCATCGCTGTATGTCCCGTCCAAGAGCATTATTTCCATCCCGGCGAATAATCATCTGACTTCCCAGCAGCAGCAAACCTTTTTGCACCTGCACAAGGAACTGTCTTCCCTTTTGTTTGACAATTACAAGCACAGCTTTACCCCCATCAGCCAGCAGCCCTATTCGGCAATTGTGACCCAGCAGCTGATGCTGCAGCTGCTGGATATGCTGCAGCTGCATGAGAAGACCCGCCGAAAGACCCGGCTGGCAAAAAGTGTCATGGAATACCTGCGGAAAAACTATACGCAGAATATCAGCCTGGAAATGCTTTCGGAGCTGTTTCACTTTCATCCTGCCCATATCATCCGGACCTTTAAGGAAGAATACGGAATAACCCCCATCGAGGCGCTGAATACCATCCGCTTCCATAGCGCGGCCCAGCTTTTAACGGAATCCGACAAAACGATTTTGGAGATTGCCGAACAGACCGGTTTTACTTGCGCATCCTATTTTTCCCGGGTGTTCAAGGAAAAATCCGGCATGACACCCAGGGATTACAGAGTAAAACGGCAAAGTAATTATCCGAATTCGGCGGAAGCTTCTCAGAGGGAGGAATAGCCATGATCCTTGGAGCCATACAGCACAGCGCCACGGGGCAGGACTGCATCTGTCTGGAGCCGGGGCGGTTTCTGGTGCGCCTGCGCACCGCCCGGGGAGACCTGACCCGGGTGGTGCTCCACACCCAGGACAAGTACCTGCCCCTGTCCATTCAGGACACCCGGGAAGCAATCCCCATGACCCTTTCCCTTTCGGATAACACATTGGACTACTGGGAGGCGGAGCTGTCCTTTGACGTGGTCTGCCTGCGCTACTGGTTTGCCCTGACGGATGCCGGGGGGCAAACCGTGTACTATGCCAACTACCGCTTTTCGGATGTCCCCTTTACGGACACCGACGACATGTTTGACTGCCCCCAGAACCTGCGGGAGGAGGAGCGGTTCCTCACCCCCCGGTGGGCGGAAAACAAGGTGGTATACCAGGTCTTTCCCTCCCGCTTCGCCTCCTCCCAAGCCGTTCCGGAGGAGCTTTGGTACAAGGCACCCATGTCCTTCCGGGATGACCTCCACGGGGACCTGCGTGGACTGATCGACCATCTTCCTCACCTGGAAGAATTGGGGGTGGATGTGCTCTACATGACTCCCGTGTTCCGGTCCAATTCCTGCCACAAGTACGACACCATCGACTACTACACCGTGGACCCCGCATTCGGCACGAAAGAGGACCTTAAAGAGCTGGTGGAAAAGGCCCACGGCATGGGGCTGCGGGTCATCCTGGATGGGGTATTCAACCATACCTCCCCGGAGTTTTTCGCCTTCGCGGACATCCGGGAAAAAGGGCCGAAATCCAAATATCTTGATTGGTACTTTATCCGGGAGTTTCCCCTCCGGGCAGCCCGGGGAGAAAAGCCCAATTTCAAGACCTTTTCCTACTTTGGCGGGATGCCCAAGCTGAATCTTAAGAATCCGGAGGTGGCCCAATACATTCTGGATGTGGCCCTGTACTGGCTCCGGGAGACGGGCGCCGACGGCTGGCGGCTGGATGTGGGGGACGAGGTAAGCCACCGGTTCTGGAAGCGCTTCCGGCAGGCGGTAAAGGCAGAATTTCCCCAGGCCCTCATTGTTGGCGAGGTCTGGCACTACGCCCCGGACTTTCTCCAGGGGGACGAGTGGGACACGGTGATGAACTATCCCTTCTATCAGAGCGTTCTGGCCCTGGCGGCCCGGGGGGAGATCCCTGTGTCCCGGTTTGTGGGGGACCTGAATTTCCTGAAAGGGAATCTCCACCCCCGGGTGTACCCCCTGCTGTGGAACCTGGCAGGCAGCCACGACACCCCCCGGCTCCTGCACCAGTGCGGCGGCAGCAAGGCAAGGATGAAGCTGGCGGCGGCGCTGCAGCTGCTTCTGCCGGGGATGCCCATGCTCTATTACGGGGACGAGTTTGCCATGCAGGGCTCTCAGGACCCGGACTGCCGCCGGGGGATGCTGTGGGACCCCAAACGGCAGGATGCCGGTATGTTCCAATGGTACAAAAGCCTGATCCGCGTCCGGAAGACCTGCCCCGGAATTCTGGCGAGGGAGAGCACCGACACTGCCGACGACGAACGGGGACTGCTTCTGCGCCGGGCGGGGGGCTTTACCCTGGTTTTCCACTGCGAGGACGGTACGCTGCCCCTGGAGGATTTTGCCGGACGGCGGGATCTGATTTCCGGGGATGTCTTTAAGGGCACCCTGGAACCCTTTGGGGTTCTGGTTTTCGAAGATTGATACAAATAAGCAACCCGGGCGCGGCTTTGTGAATTGCCGCACCCGGGTGCTGTTATTTTATGTATATTGGTTTTTCGCAGCGGACAGATAAATTGGAATTATGCGGGCTATCGAATTCCCGGTCATTGCAAGCCAGTTCTCTTTCCTGGCGTGGCAATCTCCCGGTTAGAAGTACCACTTCTCGTGGACAAATTCCAGGAAACAGCACAGAAAGAACGGCCTGTATGACGATAGGCAACCCGAAATTCGATGGAGATTCCCACACCAGTGTGCGCACTGGTTCGGAATGACACGTTCTGACGGTGCGACAAATTCCCAATTTTCCGCACTGTGTCCCATGAATGCGATAAAAATCCAGCAGCACGGAGGAAAAACCGTGCTGCCGGAAAAGGGGTATTTTATCAGCCGAAGACGCTGAGCAGGAAGCCAGCGGCGATGGCGGAGCCGATGACACCGGCCACGTTGGGGCCCATGGCGTGCATCAGCAGGAAGTTGGAAGGATTGGCCTTCTGGCCCTCCACGTTGGACACCCGGGCCGCCATGGGAACGGCGGACACACCGGCGGAGCCGATGAGAGGGTTGACCTTGCCCTTTGTGACCTTGCACATCACGAGGCCGCCCAGCAGGCCGCCGGCGGTGGACAGCGCGAAGGCAAACACGCCCAGGAAGACGATCTTCAAGGTCTCCCAGGTCAGGAACCGGGAGCCCACCATGGTCGCGCCCACGGCGGTGGACAGCAGAATCGTGACAATGTTCATCAGGGCATTCTGCACGGTGTCGCTGAGCCGGTCGGTAACGCCGGTCTCCTTAAAGAGGTTGCCCAGCATCAGGCAGCCGATCAGGGGCGCGGTATCCGGCAGCAGCAGTGCCACGAAAATGGTGACCACGATGGGGAAGATGATCTTCTCGGTCTTGGACACGGTACGGGTCTGGACCATCTTGATCTTCCGCTGCTCGGGGGTGGTCATGAGGCGCATAATGGGGGGCTGAATCATGGGGATCAGGGCCATGTAGGAGTAGGCCGCCACGGCGATGGCGCCCAGCAGATGGGGAGCCAGCTGGCTGGTCAGGAAGATGGCGGTGGGGCCGTCCGCGCCGCCGATGATGCCGATGGAGGCAGCCTCCATGCCGGTAAAGCCCATGAGGCTTGCGCCGAAGAAGGCCACGAACACGCCCATCTGGGCAGCGGCGCCCAGGAGCAGGCTCTTGGGATTACTGAGCAGGGGGCCAAAGTCCGTCATAGCGCCCACGCCCATGAAAATCAGGCAGGGATACAGGCTGGACTTGACGCCGATGTAGAAAATATCCAGAAGCCCGCCGTCGTGGATGATGGTGGTAAAGGTGATGTGCTCGATGGTTTCACCCGCGGCATTGATGTAGGGGGTGCCCTGGACGTAGGCATCCCACAGCTCCTGGTGATAGAGCCCCGCGCCGGGGAGGTTCGTCAGCAGGCACCCGAAGGCGATACCGGTGAGCAGCAGCGGCTCGAACTTCTTCACAATCGCCAGGTACAGAAGACCGCAGGCGATAATGATCATCAGCAGGTTCTGCCAGGAGTTCTGGGAGACAAACCCGGTGATGAGCGCCGCGAAGCCGGAGCTTTCCCACAGGTTCAGAAGGATTTGACCAATATTCATTGGGCACCCTCCTTAACCGATGATCACCAGAGGCGCGCCGGTATCCACGATGGAGCCCTTGGCAACCAGGACCTGGGTCACGGTGCCGCCCTTGGAGGCCATGATCTCATTCTCCATCTTCATTGCCTCCAGAATGCACAGCACCTCGCCCTCCTTGACGGCCTGGCCCTGGGTGACATTCACCTTCAGGATGGTGCCGGGCATGGGGGCGTTCACAGGCTCACCGGCGCCGGTGACCACGGGGGCAGCGGGGGCGGCGGCAGGAGCGGCAGCGGCAGGAGCGGGCGCGGCGGCGGGAGCGGCAGCGGGGGCAATAGCCTCGTACTCATCCAGCAGCATGGCCTGACCGGCCTCCACCTCCACCTCGTAGGTGCGGTTATTCAGGGTCACTTTATATTTCATGATTACTTGACCTCCTTGATGGAAATGAAGCGCAGCTCGTTCAGGGGCTTGCCCATTTTGTCGGCTACGATGGCCATAAGCATGGCGGCGGTCCTGGGCTCCACATCGTGGAGCTTCAGCTCACCGGCGGTGCCGGGAGCCACGGGCTTGGGCGCGGCGGGAGCGGCAGCGGCGGCAGCCTGGGCGGCGGCATGGGCAGCCTCCTGAATGGCGGCGGCTTTCTTGTCCCGGGCGATGAACACCCGGCCCATGGCCATGACCACGGCCATCAGCAGCACGATGCCGAAGAAGACCACCGCATAGCCCAGCAGGGCCAGGACGGCAGCCTCACCCACAGGCAGGTGCTCGCCCAGACCGGCAGTAAGAATCGTCATAGCGGACCCTCCTTACGCCTCGGTGATGGTGTAGGTGACCTTGTTCTCTTCCTTGGCTTTCCGGGCCTCCAGGAACTTGGTGGCCTGATCCGGGAAGCAGATGTAGCTCATCACGTCTTCCTCGGATTTCGCCAGATCGCCCAGGGCTTCCTTTGCCTTCACAAAGTCCTCGCCGGTGCGCTTGCTGTCCTCGATGCGGCAGTCGATGGGGGCCTCCATACCGGCCTCCGCCAGGACCCGCTTCTGCAGGTCGGCATCCACGGGGGCGGGGGAGATGCCGTACTCGCCCTTCAGGTAGCTCTTGATCTCCTTGGAGATGTTCTTGTAGCGCTGGCCCACCAGCACGTTGGTGACGGCCTGGTTGCCCACCATCTGGCTCAGGGGAGTGACCAGGGGAGGATAGCCCATGTCCGCACGGACAGCGGGGATCTCCGCCAGAGCGGCGTCGAACTTATCCATGGCCTTCATGTCGGTGAGGTTCGCGATCATGTTGGACAGCATGCCGCCGGGAACCTTGTACACCAGGGCCTGGGCGT
>CAMCCS010000028.1 GCA_945873295.1 uncultured Clostridia bacterium | reverse complement strand
AATGGCTGGTTTTGGTAAGCTTGTGATGGCGGCGCTGGCGGTAAGCCTGGTGCCCTATGAACTCAAGAAAGGGGAGGACGGTTCCTTTTCCTACAAATCCCTGCTTCTGAATGTGGATTCCGGGAAAGATGAAGCGGGTGAGAAGAAAGTGACGGTCAGCTTCTTCAATAAGCCCGACTTCATGAAGAAAGCTCCGGCTGAGGATGCGGAAGCTCCCACGGAAGAAGCCCCTGTGGAAGAAGTCCCTGTGGAAGAAGTCCCTGTGGAGGAAGCTCCCGTGGAGGAGGCGCCCGTGGAGGAAGCCCCTGTGGAAGAAGCGCCCGTGGATGAAAATCCGGCCCCGACTGAGGAGCCTGTAAACGAATAAGGAGGTATTTTTCTATGAAAATTCGGATCAATAAGGATGTCGTGGAGTTTACGCCTGAGCACGCCGCGGAGGCTGCCGAGCTGGAAGCTCTGTGGGTAAAGATGGGCAACTGCGTTGGCGGTACGAAAGCCCTGTCTCCCATCGGTGTGTATGTCCCCAGCCAGAATAAGACCGCTGTGTTCCACATTGACGGCCTGTCTGAGCAGGAGGCTAAGGAGATCCCCGTGATTCGGGCACCCTACGATACCGATGTGTACTGCGTCACCTGCAACAAGACCCAGCATGTCAAGGCCGGCGAGCCGATTCCTTTCTGCTGCGGCAGGCTGATGGAAATTCTGGATTAATTCCATATTTTTTGAGGGAGCGGATTTTTCCGCTCCCTCGTTTCACGTTTCTGTATAATAAATGCTTATCGGGTTTTTAGTTCCTGCTTAATCTGGGTGGTGGAAATTTCCGGGGTTCTCGGCAGATAGACAACTTGGCAGTAGTCCTTCAAAAAATCAAATTTTCCCTGCCAGTCATCCCCCATAACAAAGGTATCCACCCGAAATTCCTTCACATCCTGCACTTTTTGATCCCAGTTTTCCTCGGGAATGACCAGATCCACATAGCGGATGGCCTCCAGCAGCTTTTTTCGCTGCTCATAGGTGAAATAACACTTTTTCCCCTTTTCATTCCAGTTGAATTCATCTGTGGACAGTGCCACAATCAGATAGTCTCCCAACTCCTTTGCTCGCCGGAGTAGGTTGATATGACCATAGTGCAGCAGATCAAAGGTTCCGTAGGTAATCACTTTTTTCATAAATTTGCCCCCGTTTTATTTTGTTCTCAAAATATTGTTCCAAAGCCATCCGCAGATATTCTCAAAGGGCCGCACCAACAGGAGTGTTCCAACCAGACAACACACGAAGCAAAGCGGAATGGAAAAACGGTCCAGTCCCAGATCCGTCAGGATGATCATGGGGATTCTTTGCAGAATATACAGCGGAAACAGGTGCTTGCCGCACCAGCGAAGCCATGGATTACAGGAAGAAATCTTCATTGTCACAAGCAGGGTCATCCCTGTAAAGGACAGATTCAGCAAGATAGAGTTCAGGTCGGAATACCGCAGATAGAAAAACCGGCAGACCAGCAGCGCTCCGGCCAGTGCCCCGGCCCAAAGCAGCCGGTTCCGGGTAAGCAGCTTCTCCACGGAGCCTCTGTACTGGGAATAGAGCATACCCAGCGGATAGCACAGGGCGGTATCATACCAGTGAACAGGCTTGATCTGCCAATGCTGCAGGAAAAAGACGCCCAACCCGGTCAGCAGGGTCACCAGCCAGATTTTCCTGGTCTCCCCCATAGAGGGCAGCAGCCGGAACACACCGTAGGTAATCAGGTACAGGCAGAGGATGACAAAGATATACCAATTGGAATTACCCATGGATTCCCAACCTATCAGGGACAGCAGAAATTGGCTCAGTGGGAACGAAACATGCCGAATCAGTGCCAATCCTGTAAAAAGAAGCACCGCAATGGAAAAGTTGAACCAGGTGCGCGCGATTCTGTCCCAGGGCATCTTGCGGACATAATCGATTCCCTTTTTTCGAATCGATTCCATCACGCCGAAACCGGAGTAAAAAAGGAACATGGTAACCATGCTCTGTCCGAAGGAGCCGACAATCCGTCTGTAAGCCAGATCCAAGCCTGAAGTATAGGTAACATAGGAATTAAAGTGGTTAAAAAACACCAGTAGGATAAAGAACCCCTTCACTGCCTGGGAGTATTCCAAGCTGAGATAATCAGACAGCTCTCCCTTTTTCAGGCAAAATTTGGCATGCCAGCAGCACATAGCAGCCAGGATAGAGAAAAATACAATCATGATTCTTTCCTCTATGATTCCAGCGACAGCTTCGCCCGTTCTGCAATGAAGTCGACTACACGCTGAGCGCTTTTTCCGTCAGTATAATCGTTTGCAATTTTATTGATCTGATCCCGAAGCTCCAGGCCGGGATCTCTCCCCTCCGCCACAGAGTGGAGAAAGCGCATGAAGTCCTCCACGTCATAGACCTTCCAGGCGCCCTTCATGTAGAAATCCGGATCAATGGCAAAGCCTGGATTTTCCCGATACTCCTGAATATCCTCCCATACCACTGCCACAGGCTTTCGGCAGAGCAGAAAGTCGTAATAAATGGAGGAATAGTCCGTGACCAGGGCATCGCAGCTTCCCACGAAATGGTAGGAGGAGATTCCGTTCTTTTTGAAAAAGGAGTCGTCAATAAAGCGGATGTTGGACAGCCCCTGATCCCGTATGTAGCTGACATCCTGGGCAAAGTGAGGTTTTACCACAAGCAGCACGCCGCAGGCCTTGGCGCACTCGTTGAGCTGATGGGCTTTTTGGGCATCGTGAAGGATGGGCAGCGCGTTTGCCGAGCCTGTTTTTGTCCCGTTTTTGTGCTGCCGGAAGGTGGGATACCAGACAATCACCTTTTGCCAGGAACCCTCCCAATATGGGTGCAGATCGGAAGCGGGGCAAGTGAGCACATCGTTTCTGGGATAGCCCAGGGCAAAGAAGCTGCCATTGTCGCCCTTCAGCTCCCTGACCATCACCTCCCGAAAGCTCTCCGACGCGATCAGGGTATAGGTAATCCCCTCCGGCAGGGAGTACCCCGGTACCCGTTTAATGGGACTTCCGTGGGTCAGGTAGAAGGACGGGATACTGGAGCGTCCCCCGTTGAGAAACTTATTGCAGCTAATCACGCACTTTGCCCGGAGCAGGATCCACCGGAACCTCCTCCGCGCCGCCCAGGTCTTCCTATCTACATAAATGGTATTGGAGTAGACAGGCAATTCCGCTTTTGCATCCTTCACCCACCAGACGAACCTGTATTTTTTATCCAGATTTCTGCGGAGCATCTCTTCAAAAACTGCCATGGTATTATCCGCCAGATCCGGTTCGCTTTCAAAGACGATATACCTGCTTCCCGGCAGATTGTCCAGGATCCAATTCGCGGTCTTTTTCACAATTTTCAGCATAGCTTATCCCCTTTTGACGATCTGCTTCCCAAAGTCCAGCAGATAATGGAAGCTTTCGTTTTTCGTTATGATGCTCAGCGCTACATACACCACGACCCCAGTCAGAACCTGCACCGCAAGCAGCGGGCCGGCGGGCAGGGGGATTTTTCCCACCAAAACCACCACGATGCACATACATGCGGACAGAATAAGGTTTGGCAGGATGTCCGCAAGCTGCCAGCGGTAGCGGTAACCGATGAGCTTCCGGTTGGGGAAGGTATTGATCACAACGGCAATCAGGGTACATACGATGGACGATACCGCAAGAATCTGGGGCCTGCCGGACAGGAACACAAAGGCTGCCAGCACCACAAAGTAAATGCTTTTTTTCAGAATTTCCAAAATCAGGACAATGTCGCTTCTTCCAATGGCACGGATGGCCTGGATATTGCCCACATTAATCAGATTGAACATATACGATATGCAGAAAATCCGGATATATACGGCAGCCGGGAGCCACTTTTCCGTCAGCAGCAGAAGAAGGAAGGAATCGGACACCGCGAAAAGCCCCAGCATCACCGGGAAGATCGCATAGGACGCGGTTTTGATATACCGCCGGGTGACCCCCCGTACATCGTCCAGGTTGTCCTGAATCTTCGACATCACAGGAAACAGTACGGCTGCCATGGTATCGCTGAGGGTGGAGTTGATCAGCTCCGGAAAGCTGTGCCCCTTGGTATAAAAGGCCAGATCCGCAGCGGAAAACCGCAGGCCAACAATCAGGGGGCTTGCCTGGTCATAAACGACCGTAATAATGGAGCTGATAAAATTCTTTGACCCATAGGCAAACAGGCCCCGCAGTCTTTTTGGTGAAAACTCCCAGCGGACCCGCAGGCGGGTGGTGAGGAACAGAACCAGTGTATCGATCAGACTGTTGGACATTTCCTGGGCCACCAGCGCCCAGGCTCCGAACCCCCGCAGGGCCATGATGATGCCGATGAAAGCGGAAATCACCGTTCCGATGATGGTGGAAAAGAAAAACTTGCGGAATTGCAGATGGCTGGAGGTGTAAGCGGAAAGAACGGATTTGAAGGCGTTAATAAAGAAGGTCAGTCCCATCACCCGGATCACGGGAACAAGCTGTGGCTTGTCATACAGCCCCGCAATCAGCGGCGCGCAGGCGAACATCCCCGCATACATGACAAGGGCCACCGCCAGGGTTGCCCACAGCACTGTGGAGTAATCCAGCGCGTCCGCGTCTTTCTTCTGGATCAGGGCGGTGTTCAGTCCGCCGGAGATGAACACATTGCAGAAAACGAAGAAGATTGCCACGATGCTGACCAGGCTGTAATCCTCCGGAACCAGAATCCGGGCCAGCACAATGGAGACCGCCAGGGACACCAGCCGGGCGCAAACCCGTTCCGAAAGCTTCCATACCATGCCCCCGAAGGCGCTTTTTTTCAATCCGTCATGTTTCTGAGGTTCCATATTCGCTGATTTCCTTTCCTCTTCGCTGCCGGAAAACATCATTCACCGGTGGCTGGTTTTGCCTTCTGATCAAAATCGGCGCAGGATTTTGTGTTTGACTGCTGATGCCCATTGATAAATGGCCGTTTTTTCCAGAAGGAGCATCTTCTGATCCAAATAAGTTTTCTGCATGTACAGCCAGGATCGCCGTTTTACCGGATGCAATTGGGAATACTGATTGGCAATATCAATCACTTTTTGCGACATGTGGTAATATACAGGTTTAATGAAATGGTTGATATTGTTATACATCTCACTCGGCGACTTTACAAAATCACCGAATTCCAAAACAGCAACATTTTTTTCTTTTGCAGCCCATTGTCTGACAAGGGCGTTTAATTTCTGGTGGTACAGATGTCTGTCCGCACAGCTTTTTTGCTTGTTCGCGGGATAGGGAAACTCGACACCCAGAAACAGCACGAGCATCGTATCTTCCGGCATATTCTTTCGGATATAGATCAGATTGTCAAGAACCTGCTCCGGAGCAATTCTGCCGATAAACGCATACTTATCCGAGAAATCCCGCAGGGTATCTTCCGTAAACTGACAGTTGGCATTAAAAATGGAGCCATCCATATAGCCCTGCCAGTTCTGTTGATCGGTCAGATCATAGCAGTATTCCGCGAAAGCAACAACCTCTCCTGTTTCTTTCCGACGGTACAGGCCCAAATTGGGGTCGGTGAAAAGGGAGAAAAATACAATGCAGTTTTCTTCCGAAAAGATCTTATCGCTGAAAAACTCCGGCGAGCTAAATGGAAGCTCAGAAATGATGGTCCTCTGACGCTCCGCGGATACAGTTTTTGCCTGAACGATGTGCATCGTATGGTTATAGGATTCGATGGAAACGCCGGTCTCGGGATTGATATAGGTAAGCTCGGAAACAATACATTCGTCATTTTCCAGATATCCAAGGATCTGTTCCATATCGCAGGGGCCCTTGAACAGCATCTTGGGAAGCTTTTTCTGGGCTTTTTTCGGTTTTTCTCCTAAATCCTCCGATTTTATATCTGCGTTAATCCACCCCGGAGCCTCCGCCTCATCCACAGTGCTGGCAATGTCTCCCACAATGGACAGATCCGGTCTGCCCAGGGCGGAATATACATACTGCTCTACACCCATGCCCATCACACGGCAGGAAAACAGGAAATGCTCCAAACGGTTGTCCTTTTGCGCATAGAATCCGCTTATTCCGTAATCTCCGTAGCGGTCAGTTACGGATACATATCCGCATGAGCATGCATCATCTGCAATCAGTGCAAGCAGGTCTTCCTTCGTAATTCTGTTTTTTGTAAAATTCAACTGATTGGTGCGCATGATTAATTCATGAATACGCTCCACATGATTTACGCAGTCATGTCTGATAGTAACCTGAATACGGCTGGCGTACAAAAATTCCTCATTGCTGGACGCACTTTTCCGTTCCGCATTCTTTTTTTCCAGGAGGTGGTATTGCTTCAGCCTGGAATGCCCAGGATCCTTTTTCGGGAGTTTTTCGCACGCCTCACACAGTTCGACAATCTCCTCCGGTCCGCAAACTGAGATTTCAGGAGAATAAAACTGTACTTCACTTCTGTTAGATGGGTTATCATCAATGAATAATACGTTTTCCGCACGAAGATTCATCTCCGCCACGGTATCCCGAACAATTTCCCCCTTGGGGTTCCAGCTGATCCGTGGGAAAACAAAATACTCCCAAAGCCCGGCATCAGCCAGTACAGTCATTACCTGGCCATGATCGTTCTTGGAACAAATCGAGTTGATAATTCCGGCGTCCGTCAAATTCTTAATGAACTGAATATTTCTTTCGTTCCATCGAATTTGGCCCTCACTCAGTGTGCCGCTCCAAAACGTATCATCTAAATCCCAGATAATCAGCTTCACCTTGCCCAGGTCTATCATAGTGCTACCCCCTTTTGTGAAGTCCGCTCCGCTTTTGCTTCCAATCCCTCAACAGATAATACAGCATAGCAAGCCCTGTCCGGCCAGCCCGAAGCAGCCGGAGATAGACGGGGTTCCGATCCTCCTGGAAACCCCTGCAGCAGGCCCGGAAGGATTTCAGTTTACCTGCCTCTGCGGCGATTCTGAATTTTTCCCTCAACGGTAGCTCTGTACTCTGGGCCGTCTGCTCCAGAAAGCGTTCAAAATGGTGAATGACCATTTTGTCCCGGAGGCTGACGCTCCTGGAGTCCGTTGCCCCCAGGGTCTGCATGGATGTTGTTATCAGCTGACAGAAGGTGTCGCACTGCTCCAGGGAGGGGGCCTTTTTGGACAGGGAGCCCTCTGTGGAAACGTCGTAGTGATACAGCGGCCGATATAGAAAACGCAGTTTGCCGTCAATCTGGCACAGGTAGGCCAGGACGAAGCAGAAGTCCTCTCCAAGACTCAGATTTCCCCGGAAACGAAGCATTTCTCGTTGGATTACGTCTCTGGCATATATTTTGTTCACCGGAGAACAGGCCAGGAGCGGATAATGGAGAAGTTCTCTCCGCTCGGCATCTTCTGTTTCGGCATCGTGCTCCGTTTCCAGATCTGCCCGGGCGATTTCACAAATGACCATATCCCCCGAGCCGCAGAGGGATACCATACTTTCACACCAGTCCGGTTCCACCCAGTCGTCACTGTCGCAGAACATGACGAAATCCCCCCGGGCAGCGTCCAGTCCCGCGTTCCGGGCAGAGGACACACCCCCGTTGGGTTTGTCGATTACACGGATTCTCCCATCCTCCTGGGCGAAACGTTGACAGATTGCTGGGGACTGATCCCGGGAGCCGTCATTCACCAGCAGAATCTCAATATTATCGTAGGTCTGCGCCAGCAGGGAACGGACGCAGCGCTCCAGAGTCTTTTCCGCGTTATACACCGGGACAATAATACTGACTTTCTTTTCCATTTTTCGCTCCACGATCATCATGATTATGCTTATCCGCCTGACTTGGCAAAACGACAAATTGGTGCTTGCCGCACTGAAATAGAGCGTGTCATTGCGAATGTTATTTCAGCGGGATGCCAAGGGCTTTTTGCAGCTTCTGCTTTCGCTGTCTCAGAAGCTGAAACGCCATCAGCAGTCTTGCATGGCCTGTGTGATAAAGCCAGAGATAGATCGGGTGCTGATCCCACCGGAGGCTGCCGCAGCATTGCCGGAAAGGCTCCAGGCTGCTGACCTTTCCGGCGATTTTAAATTTCTCCAACGAAGATAAATCCTTACGCTCTTCCGTTTGCTCAAGGAACAGCCGTAAATGCCAATTCATCCGGTAATCTCTGTTTTCCAAGCTGCGGGGATCCGTCGCGCCCAAGGTCTGCATGGATGCCGTCATCAGCCGATAATAGGTGTCGATTTGCTCCAGGGTAGGGACCCTTTTGGACAGGGAACCCGTCGTTGAAAGATCATAATGATACAGCTTCCGGAAGAGGAAGCGCAGCTTTCCCTCAATCCGGCACAGGTAGGCCAGTACGAAGCAGATGTCCTCTCCAGGGGTCAGGCCCACCTGGAACCGGAGGCCGGCCTCCTCGATCACAGACCGCTGGAACAGTTTGTTCCATGCATAGCTCGACAGATGCGTATAATGGAGAATCTCCCTCCGCTCCGCCTCCGCAAGCTCCGTATCATGTTCTTCGCTTACATCATTCCGGTCAATTTCGCATATTACCAGATCCCCAGGTTTGTAGATGTCCACCATGCTTTCACACCAGTCTGGTTCCACCCAGTCGTCGCTGTCGCAGAACATGATAAGCTCTCCCCGGGCCATGTCCAGTCCCGCGTTCCGGGCAGCGGAGAGACCTCCATTGGGCTGATCGATCACCCGGATTCGTCCGTCCTCTCCGGCAAGCCGCCGGCAGATTTCCAATGAGTGATCCAGAGAACCATCATTAACCAAAATGATTTCTATATTCCGATAAGTCTGAGCGGACAGCGACCGGACACAGCGCGCCAAGGTTTTTTCCACATTGTACACCGGGACAATAATGCTGACTGTCTTTTCCATTTTTCCATTCTTCTCCTTTACGCAAACACTGTTTCGCGGTAGGCTTCCAGTTCCTGACTTCCGCCAAGGGCTTCTTTTTGAAGATTCTCCGTAAAGGTCCGGGCGGTTTCTTCCCTGTCCAGCAGTGAACCAATGGCCTCCGCCAGGGCCCGGGCAGAAATCGGAACAATGCTGCCGGTTATGCCGTCTGTAAGCTGATCCTCCATACCTCCCACAGCGGTGGTAACGATGGGTTTTGCCAGAACTCTGGCCTCTGTGACTGTGGTGGAATAGGCCTCGTAATAGGACGGCTGCACATAGATTCCGGCATTCTTTATATAGGGATAGGGATTTTGCTGATCCCCCTCCAATCGGAAGCAGTCCTCCAGACCCAGGCGCTTTACCTCGGCACGGGCCTTTTCCATCATCGGTCCATCCCCGACCCAATGCCAGACAATCTTTCTGCCTTCCTCCCGGAGCAGGCGGCAGGCTTCCAGCGCCAGATCCGGCCCCTTCTCCGGGGCGAGCCGTCCCACGGTCACAATTTGCGCAGCCGCTCCGGAAAATCCTTCAGGGACGAAGGCGTCCGCCCCTTGCAGAATGTGTTCCCGGTCACAGATGTTCCGCAACACCGTGATTTTCCCCTCCAGACAGGGGAATTTCTCCCGGAGCACCCCGGCGCAGTGCCGGGAAACCGCAACCACATAGTCAAACCGGGGGTAGTACCGCTGATCCAGGGCGTAATCTTTTTCCTTTTTTTCATAAGCGCCATTGTGGTACCACAGTACCTTCCGGCCTGCCGTGACCTTGTCGGCTACATAGTAGGGAGCAAGGCCATTCTGGGAATAGGCAACCGCCACATCATACTTCTTTTCCAGGGGACGAAAGGTAGTCCACAGGGGAAGCCCCAGCTTGATCCGGACCCGGTGGTCAAAATATGGCAGGAGCATCTTCCGGTATTTCCAGAGCCCGCCTCGCTTACGGATCTCCTGCATGGTAAACTCCGTGTTCAGAATGTAGGAAAAGGCATCCAGAAAGTTGACCTGTCTGCGGATCTGATCCTTGAGGGCGTATTCCGGATTCATCACCAGCAGATCCACATCGAATTCATCCTCCGGCAGGATGTTGATGAGATTTACCAGGCACCGCTCGATCCCACCGATTCCCAGGCCGTAGCACGCGAAAAGAAGGTTCTTTTTTGGGGGCATATCCGTTTCTCCTCTCAACCGTATTCTCCGTCAAGAAAGAGCTTTACATAACTCCGAAATACAGCCCGGAACGTCCAGGGCGCGGTGCGGATCATCTGCGCAAGCACCCGATTCCGCCGGGTGAGCACAGAATAGTGGTCCTTCTGCTCCGCAAGCATCCTGCGGACCCGGACAAGGTCCGTCCGGTAGCAGGGGTCTGCCTCCACCGTCAGCAGGGCGTACACATACAGCAGCACCCGCAGCAGGGCCTGGCGGGCATCCCGCTCCAATTCCGGGGCGCAGTTTTCCAGAATGATCTGCCGCACCCGGATCCGGTCATAGATCCGGTGCTCGTTGAGCTTCCCCCTGGCGGCGGAGTTCTCCCGGAACAGATAGTGGTAGGGGCAGACATCCTCATATACCGCCTTTTCCGCCCCGGAGAACAGGTAGAAATTCATCAGCATGTCCTCGTTGTTGCGGATGGACAGGTCCATTTTTTCATTCAGTCCCCGGAACAGCTCCCGCTTATACAGCTTGGAGCAAAGCCCCGGTTCCACCAGGCGCTCTTCCAGCAGCTCCCGAAGGCCGGTCAGATGATCCTGGCAATGAAGCTTTCCTGTGTTGTAGTGGTAGTCAATATTCCCCTCCGGATCAATCCGCTGATAACCGCAGTGGGAAATGTCCGCGCCGAATCCGCGGGCATTTTCCAGCAGCCTGGCGTACATCGGTGGCTCAATCTCGTCGTCTCCATCCACGAAGCCGATCCAGTCTCCGGTCGCCTCCGCCACCCCCCGCAGCCTTGCGGCGGTGACCCCGGCGTTTTCCTGGTGGATTACCTTGACCCGGCAGTCCCGCAGGGCAAAGTCCTGGGCAATGGAGAGACTGTTATCCCCCGACCCATCATCCACCAGGATCACCTCCAGGTTTTCGTGGGTCTGTGCCAGAATACTTTCCACGCAGCGCCCCAGCCACGGGGCAAGGTTGTATACCGGTACAATTACGGAAATCTTATCCTCGGCCATAACCCATTTTCCTCCCCCGGCACCACTGCATAATCTTTCCGTTCAAAGCGCTTTGTATAACGCCATATATGCTTCGGCGCAGGATTTTGCGTCAAATGCCTTCACCAGTTCCCGGGAGGCTTTCCCGCACCGCTCCCGCAGGACAGGGTCCTGGGCAAACCGAATCATTTCCCGGGTCAGGGCCTGCAAATCATCATCGGCAATCAGAACGCCGTTATCTTTTACAATGTCCGCCATGCCGCCCACATTGGTGGCGATCACCGGCAGTCCGGCAGCCATGGCCTCCAGCACGGAAAGGGGCAGCCCCTCCATATGGGAGGTGATGAGATACACATCCGCCCCGGCAAGAAAATCCTCCGGCTTTGTTTGGTTCCCTGCGAATACCACCGCGTCCCGAACACCCAGAGCATCCGTTTCCCGCTCCAGCATTTCTCTGTCCTCGCCGTCTCCCAGAAGTATCAGCTTCGCGTTGGGGGCGCTTTTCAGAACCTCCGGCATGGCCCGGATGGCAAGAATCTGGTTCTTGTTTTCATCCAGCCTGCCCACACTGATAAAGACGAGTCCCTTGCGATCCTCGGTATGGAAAAACCTGGTCAGATCCACCGGATTGTTCACATAATAAACCCGGCTGTCCGGCAATCCGTAATATGCCTTTGCCAGGACTCTGTTTTTCTCGGACACCGCCACCATGGTAAGCTTCCCAGCCTTTGCCGTCCAGCTCAGGATCTTTCCCAGGACAGACGGAAAGTCCCTCCCGGGGAAGGTGTGGATGGTGTGAACCTGCTTCGCCCGGTGGGTCAGCACCCAGGGAATGGCATAGAAAGTCGCGTAAATGTGGGTATGCACAATATCCGGCTTCATCTGGGAAAGGCATTTCCACAGTCTGATCATGGCACCCAGGCTGGCGTGGCCCTGCTTATCCATGTAGTGGATGGGAATCCCCGCGTCTTCGATTTTCTTTTCAAAGGGGTGACCCTGCCGGGGATATATGCTGATAACCTCCACATCCACCTGGCTTTTGTCCAGGTGGACGGCCAGCTGGGCGGCCATATTCTCCGCGCCTCCGGTAATAAACACGGGGACGATGATTGCCACTTTCATTGTTCCAATTCCTCCACAGGTTACCCCTCGATCACGTTTTGCCACTGTGCGATCACATTTTCCGTGCGGTATTTCTCCGCCTCCTGCCGTGCCTTCTCCCCCAGGTTTTCCCCCAGTTCCCCATCCCGGGCAAGCGCAATCAGCTTCTTTGCCAGGGCTTCGGCGTCCCGGCGGGGCACAATCAGGCCTGTGACGCCGTCCTCCACCACTTCTTCCGATCCGGGATAGTCCGTGGTGACGCAGGGGATCCCCAGCATCATGGCCTCAATGAGGGCGTTGGGCAGACCCTCGTATTCGGAGGTCAGCACGAATGCCGACGCGTCTGCGATTTTCTTGTGGATGTCCAGGGCGTGGCCGGGGAGGAAAACGGTATCCGCCAGCCCCTTTTCCCGGACGTAGCTTTCCAGCTCCTGCCGCAGTTCTCCCTCGCCGTAAATGGTGCAGCTGACTTCCGGGATCTCCCGGCGTACCAGTGCCATGGCATCCATCAGCATTTTCTGGTTTTTCTGCTCTGCCAGCCGCCCGGCGGTGACCACATGGAAGCCCTTCGGCTCCCGGCGGGAAACCCCCTCGGTACTCACGGGGTTGGGGATAATCACACCCTTTGCTTTCACTGCCTCAGAAAAGCATGCCTGCTCCGCTTTGGTCTGGAACACCACCGCCCGGGCGGTTTTGTAGAGAGCGTCGCAGAAGGCAAGCATCCCTTTCCCCCTGCCGTCGTGCCGGGGGTCATTGCGCTCGGAAACCACAATGGGAATTTTCATCCCCAGGGCGGCGGTCAGCACCAGGGCATTGATTCTTCCGATAAAGGATACGACGCAGTCCGGCTTCTCCCGCTTCAGATACCCCCGGATCTGCCGCAGCCAGTAAGGCGCCCGCTTCAGGTAGGGGCCTCCGCCCAAGCTCAGGTCCACCAGCCGGACACCGGGCTCTAATCTTTGGGCCAGGTCGCGGCTCAAAAGCATCACGATGTCCGTATCCCAACCCCGGCGGCAATAGTCGTTTGCAAGCAATGAGATCACCCGCTCCGCGCCGCCGTAGCCCATATGCCCGATAAAAAACGCGATTTTCATCCCGCGCCTCCCTCTGGACCCGAAAGATAAGACCATCCCTGCTCCCGGCGGAGCCGGAAGCGGAAGACAGTATCTGCCGGTTTCTGTACATATCTTATCCAATTATACCAGATTCCCCTATGAAACGCAACCGCAAAATGACGGTGCGTCCTTTTGCATCCGGTTTGACAAGGCCGCTGCTGATACTGGTATCAGCAAGGCGGTCTGCAGAATAGAGAAACTGCCGCCGGGGTTGCCGGCGGCAGAATGATTGGGAAGATGAATTTTACCGGGAGCCGCAGAGCAGGCGGTACACCGGCGGCGCGTATTTTTTCAGCAGTGCGCAGGTTGCTTCGATGATGGCCAGGGTCAGCACCGTGGTCAGCAGGAAATTGGGGATTGCCATGGCCCAGTGCTTGGGCCCCGCGAGATAGATGAGCTTCGTGACCACCGCGCCTACGTTCATGTGCATGGCATAAACCCAGAAGGAATGCTCCATAAAGACCCTGGCCCGGACATGCTCACAGACGGTGTCCGCGCAGATCCAGAACGCGAAAGCGTTCAGAAGACGGAACAGCAGAATGATGCCGGGGCCCGGCTGATACAGGTCGTAACAGAGCCCGATGAAGAAGGCCCAGCACAGAAGAAGACAGATTGCCGCGGGCAGGCGCAGGGACTTTTTGGAGGGAGAGCGGAACCGGTCCCAGCCGTGGATGCCCAGAAGCCCGCCGATCAGATAATAGACGATACAGGTCCGGTCGTGGAACATGGGTTCCGGCAGGCCCAGCTCAAACTCGCTGAGCAGCCACAGGACCGCAACGGCGGCAAGGCCGGTGTACCGGTTGCGCAGAACCGGATAAATGACCGGGGCACACACCGCGAAGACCATCAGGGCAAAGATGAACCAGAAAGGACTGTTGTAGCGCCAGTGAAACAGACCTTCCAGAATCCCCCGGAGGGAAAAATCAAAGGGATGCCGCCCGATAAAGAAACGGGAAAAGAGGACCGTTGCTGCTGCCAGAAACACCATCATGAGAATGTTCCAGCAGAAATAGGGGATCAGCAGGGTTTTGACCCGGCTTTTCAGCTTTTTCGGGTAGCTGCCGGGGGTGTAGTTCCGGTAGAACAGTGCCCCGGACAGGATGAAGAACAGGGGAACCGCCACCCGGGAGGCTACGGACTGAAGGAAGGTAATGAAGAAGTCAAGGGCCGGGGGATAGGGGCCGTAATTGTAAAAGGTGGAAATGTGGATCCAGAAGACCAGCACCGACAGAACGTAGGTCACGATGATCTTCTTATTCCCAAAGTAGGAATCATCCGCCGATGGGGAAAGACTTTGGAGCATCCGGGGTATCTCCTCTCTGTGTATCGGATCGCGTCCGCCGGCGTTACCGGTCGGAATGATCGGGCGCGGCTTCTTCCTCAGGCTTCAGCACCGCGAAGCTCTGAGGCGGCAGACGGAGCGTATCTCCCGCCGCAATGGGTGCGCCCATGGTAAAGATCGGGGTATAGGCTCTGTCCAGGGGGCAGGTTTCCTCCCCGTCGCCGGGGTTCATGGCGATGAGCAGGCTGCCCCGCTTGTAGGCAAACAGACGGCCCTTGGCAGCGTAGACCGCAAAGGGACTGTAATTTTGCAGCTCCGGCTCGGCGTGGCGCAGGGCAATGAGCCGCTTCACATGGGAGAGCATAGAGTTTTCGTCAAACGCCTGGGCCTGGACGGTGTGCAGGGCATCTTCCTCTACGGGAAGGTACAGGCTGTCTTCGCTCCCCTCGGAGAAGCCCAGATTCTTTCCTGCGTTCCACTGCATGGGGGTCCGGGAGCCGGTGCGGTTGTAGCCGCCCTCCTTGGAGGGAAGATCCCGGTAGGAGATCCCCAGCTCGTCACCGTAGTACAGGAAGGGCGCTCCCGGCATGGTGAAGATCCAGGCGAAGGCCAGGCGGCGCTCGTCTTCCGTCAGCCCGGCGGTGGGCCGGGGGGTGTCGTGGTTGCAGGTGATGAGACACCAGAGGCCGTGTTCCCTGGCATCGTGGTACTGGGGCAGGTAGTCCGCCAGGAACCGGCTCACATCCGCGCCGGAGTGCTGGGAAAAGTAGCTTCCGTTTTCTGTGAAGTCGCTTTGACCGCTCCGGAAATCGAAGTCCCGGAGCATGGTGTTGTAGCCGTTGCCCCGCCAGTCCAGACAAAAGTCCATGTCGAAGCCGCAGCGCAGGGCCTTGTCCGGGTGGTTCCATTCCGAGACGAAGGCAGCCTCGGGGTATTCCCGGTGGATGGTGCCCAGAATATCCCGCCAGACCTCCATGGTGGCAAGCTTTTCGGTGCCGTCGTTTTTGACCAGGGAGTCGGCCATGTCCACCCGGAAGCCGTCACAGCCCATGTCCAGCCAGAAGCGGATGACATCCTTGATGGCCTCCCGGGTAGCCAGGGCATCGGGACTGTTGATTGACTGCTGCCAGGGCTTGTTCCGCTCCCGGTAGCCATAGTTCAGAGCGGGCTGGCATTTGAAGAAGTTAATGATGTAGGTGCCGTTCCGGGGAAATTCACCGCCGACAAAGGGCATGCCGTCCCCCCGCTCAAACCAGCTGTCGGTCCAGATGTACCGGCCGGAATAGGGATTTGCTTCCGCCTTTCCGCTCTCCAGGAACCAGGGGTGTTCCTCGCTGGTGTGGCCGGGCACCAGATCCAGCAGGACCTTGATCCCCAGCTCGTGGGCCCGGCGGAACAGGGCCGCCAGGTCGTCGTTGGTGCCGTACCGGGGGGCAACCTTATAGTAATCCCGGACATCGTAGCCGGCATCCTTGAAGGGGGAGTCGAAGCAGGGGTTCAGCCACAGGGCGTTGCAGCCCAGGCTTTTCACATAGGGAAGCTTCTCGGTGATGCCGGGGATGTCGCCGATGCCGTCGGCATTGGAATCCCGGAAGCTCTGGGGATAAACTTCATAAAATACCGCGTCGCGGAGCCAGGATGCAGACATAAAAATACCTCCATGAAAATGTTTCTGTATATAAGTGCCCGGCGGGAGAGACGGAATTGACAATGAACAATTGACAATTCAGGAATCCCTTCGGGATGATTTAAAATAAAACAGGCCAAAACAATCGAAAAATAAGGTTATCTTAAAACAGCAGTGCGATAAATTTGGAATTTGGCGGGCTGCCGACTTCCCGGTCATTGCGATAAAGTAGCTCACACTGGCGTGGCAATCTCCCGGATAGAAGCACAATTTCTCGTGGGTGAACACCGGAAAACGGCGCAAAAAGGGCAGTCTGTATGACGATAGGCTGCCCTAAATTCGATGGAGATTCCCACACCAGTTTGAGAACTGGTTCGGAATGACACGTTCTAACGGTGCGTCAAATTCCAATTTGTCATTCCTTCGCGGCTGCCGCGCCGCGCTAGGCGGGAGAGGGCGTCAGCCCCGCCCGGACAGCGGTATTATAGAAAAAAACCGGAAAGAAATCAAGTCAAAAAATAGACGGTAAAGCGTTACCGGGAACGTTTCCACGTAACCTTGGCAGATTCAACAATTTCTGCCTTGTTTTTTTATACACACTGCATGGTTGACTTGCCCCGGCAAGTCGAGTATACT
>CAMCCS010000027.1 GCA_945873295.1 uncultured Clostridia bacterium | reverse complement strand
CTTCGTCGGTATGGGACTTGCCGGTCATATACTTGACGCACTCATAAAGGCCGGCATAGCCCAGGGAAATGGTGGAGTAGCCGCCGTAAAGCAGTCTGTCAATGGGCTCGCCCTTGGGAAGCCGGGCCAGGGCGCCGTACTGCCACAGGATGGGCGCAGCATCGGACAGGGTACCCTTCAGCCGCTCGTGACGGCACAGGAGGGCGCGGTGGCACAGCTCCAGCCGCTCGTCAAAAATCTGCCAGAACTTACCAACATCCCGACCGGAAGACAGCGCCACATCCACCAGGTTGATGGTGACCACGCCCTGGTTGAACCGGCCGTAGTACTTGGGCTTGCCCGGCTCGTAGTTGAGGGCCCCGGCGATATTATCCCAGCCGTTGCCGGACCGGTCAGGGGTCAGGAAGCTGCGGCAGCCCATGCAGGTATACACGTCGCCGTTGCCCACCGTCTCGCCCTTGGAGAGCTTGAACTCCCGCATCTTCTTCTCACTGATATAGTCGGGAACCATCCGCTTGGCAGTGCACTCAGCGGCCAGCTTGGTCAGATACCAGTAGGGGGTTCCCTCCCGGACATTGTCTTCCTCCAGCACATAAATCAGCTTGGGGAAGGCAGGGGTGATCCACACGCCCTTTTCGTTCTTCACGCCCTCGTAGCGCTGGCGCAGGGTTTCCTCAATGATGAGGGCCAGGTCCTTCTTTTCCTGCTCATTTCTGGCCTCGTTCAGATACATGAACACGGTGATGAAAGGCGCCTGTCCGTTGGTGGTCATAAGGGTGACAACCTGGTACTGAATGGTCTGAACGCCCTTGCGGACCTCCTCCAGGAGCCTTTTCTCGGTGACCTGAGAGATCTTGTCCTCGTCGGACTGAACACCCAGGACCTTCATCTCATCCTCCACCTTTTTGCGGATGGCTTCCCGGCTGATCTGGACGAAGGGCGCCAGATGAGTCAGGGAAATGGACTGTCCGCCGTACTGGTTGGAGGCTACCTGGGCAATAATCTGGGTAGCAATGTTGCAGGCGGTGGAGAAAGAATGGGGCTTTTCAATGAGCGTACCGGAAATGACTGTGCCGTTCTGGAGCATATCATCCAGGTTCACCAGGTCACAGTTGTGCATATGCTGGGCATAATAGTCAGAGTCGTGGAAATGAATGATGCCCGCTTCATGGGCCTCCACGATCTCCCGGGGCAGCAGGATCCGGCTGGTAATATCCTTGGACACCTCACCGGCCATATAGTCCCGCTGAACAGCGTTGATGGTGGGGTTCTTGTTGGCATTCTCCTGCTTGACTTCCTCGTTGTTGCACTCGATGAGGGTGAGGATCCGGTCATCGGTGGTATTGCTCTGCCGGAGCAGGCTGCGGTTGTAGCGGTAGGTGATATAGACCTTGGCCACCTCATAGGCGCCGTGGGCCATGATGGCCTTTTCCACCAGGTCCTGGATCTCCTCCACGGAGGGGCTGCGGCCCATTTCCTCGCAGGCGGTCTGCACGCTCTGGGAAATACGGTCGATCTGCAGGGGCGTCATGCGCACCTTTTCATCCACCGCGTTGTTGGCTTTCGTTACTGCCATTACAATTTTATCGATGTCAAAGCTGACCTCTGTACCGTTTCTTTTGATGATCTTCATCACTGAGTCCTCCTCTGCACTGTGCCGTGGTATGTATCCGTGCATGCTCCATTATACTACATATTGTGGTTTTGTCAAGTAGAAAACACAAAATATGGTAGGCATAGGAAAAGCGGTCAAAAAGTGCCGCTTTTCAGAGGACCTTCAAAAACGGAAAGGACGGAAAGAAGTTTGCTTTTTCGCCGCGGCACAAAAAGAAATCATTGAAAAATCCATCGGAATATCGTACAATAAGGGAACAATGTCTTTACATAATTCCGCCCTTTCCCCGGTGAAAAATTGAGAGGAGATTTCCAATGACAAAATTTTTCGGCACAATGCCCAGCGGCGAACAGGCCAGCCTCTACACAATATCCTGTGGCGGCATTACCGCTTCCATTACAGACTGCGGCGCGGCGCTTATGGCACTGACCGTTCCCGATTCCATGGGGAACCTGGATGATGTGGTTCTCGGCTATGAATGCGCGGAGGACTGCCTCAAAGGGTCTTCCTATATCGGTGCCACGGTGGGCCGCAGCGCCAACCGGATCAAAGGCTCCGCCTTTTCTATGGGCGGGCGGGTATACCCCCTGACCCCCAACGAGGGTAATAACAATCTCCATTCCGGCCCCGATGCCTACCATCTGCGGCTTTGGCGTGTGGTCTCCCACAGGGAAGACAGCATAAGCTTTCTCCTGCACAGTCCCTCCGGCGACCAGGGCTTCCCCGGCAATGCGGACATCAGTGTCACCTATTGCCTGGATGGCCGTGGCGGCCTGCACATCACCTACGACGCGGTCTGCGACCAGGACACGGTATTCAATCTGACGAACCACAGTTATTTTAACCTGGCAGGTCACAATCACCCGGAAAAAGCCATGGGCCAGCTTCTTACTCTCCCCGCCCGGTTCTTTACCCCCGCGGACGAGGAAAGCATCCCCACGGGGGAAATGCGGCCTGTCAGCGGCACGCCCATGGATTTCCGGACCCCGAAGCCCATCGGGCAGGATATGGAGGAAGACTACGACGCACTGCATTTGCAGCACGGCTATGACCACAATTTTGAGGTGTTCTGCAATCCCTGTGCCGTGCTCCACGACCCGGAATCCGGCAGGACCATGACCGTTTCCACCGACTGCCCGGGCCTGCAGTTCTATGCCGGTAACTTCCTGTCCGATTGCGGTAAGGAAGGTGTCTTTTACGGCAAACACAGCGGCGTTGCCTTGGAGACCCAGTTCTATCCCGATGCGCTGCACCATCCCGATTGGGCACAGCCGGTGGTGAAGGCCGGAAGCCGCTATCACTCCGAAACCGTATACCGGTTCTTCTGGTAAACGGCTATTCTTACAGAATTTCCTGTCCCCTGCCTGGTGCACAGTACAGCACCCCCTGCATAAACTGTCTTATAAGCGGATGCTTATGGAACTCTTTATCAGGAGGTATTCCCATGTCTGAGCAATGTCAGGACACCCTGCACTGTGATCCCCAGGAGCTGCGGCAGGCCATGTCCATTCACACCCGAAAGATCACGGACTCCTGCCGGGATAAGGACTGTATCGAAGACCTGCCCGTCTACTTAACCTGCGGCAGCCAGTCTCTTCTGGACAGCTCCGCCAGTACCCGAGTCCGCTGTGCGGAGCTTATCAGCACCTATATCGATGTGGAGCCGGTAGCCTTTGACAGGAACCACTACTGCATTGACATCACCTTCTACTACCGAATCATCGCCGATGCCCTGGTGGGCACTGCCCGGCCTGCTACGCTGTACGGCCTGGCATCCTTTACCAAGCGGGCAGTGCTCTGCGGGGAGGACAGCTGTGCCCACATCTACCGCAGCGACACCCGGCTGTGTGCCCCCGACGGGATCACCCGGGCCAGTGCCAACCGCCCTACCGCTGTTGTGGAGGTGCTGGATCCCATGGTCCTCAGTTCCCGGGTCCGGGAGGCCTGCGACTGTCCCGGGAAAGAGGCCGGCTCCATTCAGGTTCCGGATCCCATCCGGCGGATGTTTGATGAGGAGCTGACCTTCTGCTCCGACCGGCGGCGGCTCTATGTCACCCTGGGCCAGTTTTCCATCGTCCGTCTGGAACGGGACGCACAGCTCATCGTGCCGGTGCTGGATTACAGCATCCCCACAAAGGAATGCTGCGACAATCCCGGCTGCACCGAGGATCCCTGTGAAATGTTCAGCCGGATCCCCTTCCCTTCGGCACAGTTCACGCCCCGGGGTTGCGACCAGAAAAAGGAGAAATGCGACATCCTTCAAAACAGCAGCGATAATGCCTAAATTGTTCGCCGCCGGATTCTCCGGCGGCGAATTGTTATACAATTATTTATAATATTATAATGTATATTACGCTCTTGCAATGGAACCGCGAAGCCACTTCCGGCTGCGGAAGCGGGCCAGGAAGATCCCGGCGCGGACCATCCACGCGCCCCAGGCGGCAAGCCAGGTTCCCCACAGACCCAGCCCTGCCGGTATGGCAAGGAAGTAGCCCATTCCGATACTCACTGTCCACATCACCGCCAGGGAGACAGCAGACGGAAAAACGGTATCACTGCCGGCCCGGAGCACATTGGGCATAACATTGGAATAGGACCAGCACAACAGCAAAAACGGGATCGCTGCCACCAGAATTTTCGCCGTCATGGCAGACGCTTCGCCGGTCAGCCGGTACGGTGTCAGAAGAACCGGAAGCAGGGGATAAAAAATCAGGCATGCTGCCGTCAGCATGAAAAGCGACATCTGGCAGCACCGCTTTCCATAGAGGTATGCTTCCTCCTTCTTTTCCGCCCCGACGCACCGGCCCACCACTGCCACCGCCACGTTGGAAACCGAAGTAGCAGGAGAATAAAGGAAACCCTGGAGGGAATTTACGATGGCATTCACCGCCACTGCCGTGGTCCCAAGTCGGAGCAGATACATCTGGGACACCAGGCCGCCGCAGGACGCAAAGATCTGCTCCAGGCCAAGGGGTATGCTGACCCGCAGCGTGGCACCCAGGGCCCGCCGGTCAAAGGAGAAAATATCCGATGCTTTCAGTTTGACGGGCACCTTATGGATCAGCAGCGATACCAGCGCCGATGCCGCGCCGATGACCCGGGCGAGCATCAGAGCCCGGACACTGCCCCGGATGTCCTGGTGCAGAATGTTCAGAAACAGGAAACTGAACACCAGATAGGCAACGTTGATGATTACACTCAGGTGCAGGCATTTTTTTGCCTCCCCCAGTCCCCGGAGGATACTGAACGCAGCAGTATACAATGTAAACACAATAACCGTCCACACGCAGCCGGACAAATAGATCACGGCTTTTGCCATGACCTCCGGATCCGCATCCCGGTACAGCATTGCCAGGACCTGCCGCGGGAACAGAAGAAACGGCATACAGGCAATAACCCCCACCGCAACCGTCAGCCACAGAACGTTGCCGATGCACCGGCGAAGCCTGGATTCGTCCCCCGCTCCCCGGTACTGAGCAACCACTACCGTACCTCCGGCGGCAATGCCGCTGAACATACAGGTAATGAGGTTGACGATGGGTCCCACCAGGGACACGGCCGCCACGGAGCTTTCCCCATTCTCGCTGATCAGCGCGGTAATCAGCACGTTGATAAACATAATGGACATGGCGTCCAGCATACTGGGGAAGGTCAGATTCAGAATCTGACGCCAGGTAAAGGTCGAACTGTCCAGAGTCTTTGACAGAAAACGCTGGATCGCGGTTTTCGGTTTCATAAGCGCCCCCAAAAACACTTCCAAAATCACTCCGCAGAGCATGGACAGTTTAGCACCGGCACATGGAAAAAGCAAGCCCATTTTCCCACAAATTTCCCCCGGCGCTGCTCGTAATTTCTGGTTGTTTTTTAGCTAAGAAAGGGGTTGTCCGCGAACCCGGGACAACCCCAAAAAGTATTTCAAATCTCTGCCCAGGATCTCCCCGAAAGGGCATCACAGTCCGCCGCGACATAGTAGTTTCTGAAATCCGGATCCCCATAATAGACCCGGACCTGTTTGCCCAGCAGCTGGGGACCGCCGACAATCCGCAGGCTGGAGCTACGGAAAATATGCTCCTGTCCCCTGCCGTCCACATACCGAACCAGCAGCACAATGGGATGCCTGCCGCAGACCTCAATGGAACGGTTCACCCGCCAGTCTGCGATGGTTCCCCAGACATACCTGCCGGACGCGATCAGCCGTTCCGAGTTCTTCCGCTTCCCGTATTCCACGGCCAGAAAGATGATCCCAAGAATCAGAAATACCATGCCGATTCCGCCGAAGATCACGCAGAAAAGCAGGCCCTCCTCCAGAACCAAGGCAAGCACGATTCCCAATACCACAAACAGCGCGCCCAGGGCAGAATACACCAGCCCGATGATCCACAGAGCACTGATACTTCCTTTTACCGAATCAGCCATTGCGCATGATCCGCCGCCGGGCGATATTGATGGGGCCCTCCTGCATATGGTTGATCCAGGCCAGGCTCTTGCCGCAGCCGTAAGCCGTGCAGGAATCCGGATCATCCGCCAGGATGCAGGGGATTCCGGTGCGCTCAATGAGCAGCTCGGCAAAGCCCCAAAGCTGGCTGCATCCGCCGGTGAGGGTGATGCCGTTCTCGGACACGTCGCTGACAAGCTCCGGGCTGGTCTGCTCCAGCACCGACAGAACCTCGTCCGCAATCATCCGGGCAGGGCGGCGCAGGACCTCATAAATCTCTGTGGATGTAAGGGTCACCATTTTGGGCATGCCGGTTTTGGCGTCACGGCCCTTGACGTTCATACTCAGCTCCTCGTGACGGGGATAGACCTGTCCGATCTGGATCTTCACATCCTCTGCCGTCACCTGACCGATGACTACACCGTGCTGACGGCGGACATAGCGCCCGATGGCCTCGTCAAAGGAATCGCCGGCAACCTTCAGAGAAGAAGAAACGGCAACCCCGTTCATGCTCAGCACCGCGATGTCCGTGGTGCCGCCGCCGATGTCCACAACCATGTGGCCGCTGGGGTCCTTAATATCCAGCCCAGCGCCCAGACCGGCAGCCAGGGGCTCCTCAATGAGGAACACACGGCGGGCACCGGCTTCGATGGCCGCGTTGATAACGGACCGTTCCTCCACCTCGGTTACGCCGCTGGGAACGCTGATGACCACTCTGGGCTTGGGGGTAAAGACGGAAGCCTTGGTTGCGGTCTTGAACATTTCCTGGAGCATCCGCACCGTCATTTCATGGTCGGAGATAATGCCCTCCCGCAGGGGATGCATAGCCACTACGTTGCCGGGGGTCCGGTTCAGCATGTTCCGGGCAGCTGCCCCCACCTGCAGGATCTTTCCGGTATTCCGGTCCACGGCAACCACGCAGGGCTCCCGGACGACCAGACCCTTTCCGTCGGCATAGATCAGCACATTGGAGGTTCCCAGGTCCACGCCCAGGTCATTGGAAAACAGTAACATATTGATTCACCTACTTGGTAAGATTGTGTAGAAAAACTATCTGCGCCGGGCGGCGGCAATGGTCACGATATGTACCTCCCCAGCACCCATCTGCCTGAGAATTCTCCCGCACTCCGAGGCAGTAGCGCCGGTGGTATAGATGTCATCCAGCAGAACTACCCGCTTGTCTGTCAAATCTATACTTTCGAAAGGCGCAAAGGCTCCGGCAACGTTGGCCCGGCGGGCTTCCGGAGTTTCCTGTCTGAATTGAGGGCGGGTATTGCGGATCTTCTTCAGGAGCCGGACCGGCGGGAAGCAAAGCTCTCTGCCAACAGCTCTTGCAAGCAGTTCCGACTGATCGTAGCCCCGTGACATCCGGCGCAGCGTGCTCACCGGGACCCAGGTCAGATAATCAAGCCCCTCAGGAAAGCTCTCTGCCAGCCGCATAGCGACCATTCTTCCGTACCCGGCGGAAAGATGGGCGGCCCTGCAGAACTTGAACCGGTGGATGCTCCTGCGCACGTCCCCCTCATAGTACCAGACAGAGGTAAAACTGTCAAGGAACCGCAGGTTAAGAATTCCTTTTGGAGCGGGTTTTACCCGGCTGTAAGGGTAAAAAGGAGCGTTTACCCGGCATATTCCGCAAAGGTCCGTTTCCTGTTTCCCCAGAACCCGTCCGCAGAGGATGCACTTGGAAGGATACAGCACTTCCCCCAGCCACGACAATACCATCATGCGCATTTCCCCTGAAGACGAAGCTTCAATCCGGTGTAGCGCCGGTTTTTCCTGGCGTTCTCCGCCATGGCCTGGACGGTTTCCTCCCTGCCCACAATAATGAGCAGCTCCCTGGCCCGGGTAATGGCGGTATACAGAACGCTCCGGGACATTAGGTACGGCGAGCCGTTCCAGGCAGTGAGGATCACCGCCCGGTACTCGCTGCCCTGGCTCTTATGTACCGTGACAGCGTAGGCAAGCTCCAATTCCCCCAGCTGGGAAAAGTCATACTCTGCCTGCCGGTCATCAAAGACAACGGTCATGATCTCAGCACCGGGATCGATGGACGCAACCGTGCCCACATCCCCGTTGAAGATCCCCGCGCCAACGGCGCTTCCGTCCGTCTTTTGCCACATTATATCATAATTGTTCCGAATTTGCATCACCCGATCGCCCTCCCGGAAAGAGAAATCTCCGAACTGGCGCTCTTTTTTCTCCGGCGAGGGAGGATTCAGCGCCGCCTGCAGCATAAGGTTCAGGCTGCAGGTTCCCACGCTCCCTTTCCGGGTGGGGGAAAGCACCTGGATCTGCTCCGGCGGAATACCCATATTCTTGGGAAGACGGGTAGTGCACAGGTCCCGCACCGTCTGGACAAGCGTCTGCTCTGACTGCCGCCGCAGGAAGAAGAAATCACTTTGGGTATTCCGAAGCTCCGGCATCTGTCCCTGATTGACCCGGTGGGCATTCATTACGATGAGGCTCTGCTGCGCCTGGCGGAAGATTTCCGTCAGACGCACCGCGGGGAGCACCCCGCTTCGCAGCATGTCGCTGAAAGGAGAACCCGGCCCCACCGGCGGCAGCTGGTCCGGATCTCCCACCAGGATCAGCCGTTTTCCCTGGGGCACCGCCCGGAGAAGGCTTCCCAGAAGCAGCACATCCACCATGGACATCTCGTCCACGATCACCGCGTCGGCTTTCAGCGGGTTATCTTCATCCCTGGCAAAGACCATTTTTCCGGTAGCGGGATCGATCCCCGCCTCCAAAAGCCTGTGGATGGTGGAGGCATCCTCCCCGGTGACCTCGGTGAGCCGTTTTGCTGCCCGGCCCGTGGGGGCTGCCAGCACACATTTCAGGCCCATATTCGCGAATAAGGACAGAATACCTTTCAAAATGGTGGTTTTGCCGGTGCCCGGTCCTCCGGTGATCAGAAGCAGTCCCTGCTCCGCCGCGGCACGAATGGCGTTCTTCTGTTCAGCGGAATAGGCAATTCCGCTTTCTGACGCGGCAGTCTCAATCATTCTGTCCAGCTTGGACGGAGGGGGAAAGCGCAGCGCCGCAGCAGCTGTCAAAGCCCGGCAGCAGAAGGTTTCCGCCTCATAAAGCTCCGGAAGGTAACAAACAGGAATGTCCGTGAGGGTATCCGTCATCAGCTTGTCCCCTTCCCGGAGTCGTCCCATCCCGGCACGGATGGTTTCCTCCTCCACAGACAGAAGCTGGGCTGCCGCGGCGGCCAGCTTGTTTTCCGGCAGGAAGCTGTGTCCGGCGGAAAGATTGTAGGTAAGCTCAAAGAGAATGCCGGCCTCCACTCGCCGGGGGTCGTCCGCGGCTACACCAAGCTCGATGGCGAACCGGTCCACCGCACCGAAGGGTGCATCCAGGCCGTCATCCATCAATAGATAGGGGTCTTCGTACAGAAGCTCCGTGGCACTGTCACCGTAGAGCTTGTACGTGCGCACCGCCAGCTCCGCCGGCAGGCCGTGGAGGGCAAAAAATTCCATGAGCTGGCGCATTCCCGTCTGAAGCCGGAACTCCTCGCCTATGAGCTTCGCCCTTTCCGCCGAGATACCGGAAACCTGGGCAAGGCGGCCCGGCTCCCGCTCCATGATCCGCAGGGTGTCCTCGCCGAAGGCTTCCACAATCCTGGCCGCCATCCGGGGGCCGATGCCTTTGATCACCCGGCTGGAAAGATAGCTGAGAATCTCCATACTGGTCTGGGGCATGAGCCGCTCCAGAAACTCCGCCTCAAACTGGCGGCCATAGCTGGCGTGATTTCCCCATTTTCCTGTGACCACAAGCCGCTCCCCTACCGCGGGAAGGGGGATGGTGCCCACCACGGTAACGTTCTGTCCGCCCCCCACCGACAAGCGGAGAACGGCATAGCCGTTTTCATAATTCTGATAGACCACCGCCGACACGGTGCCCTGCAAGATCTCCATCTCCTGCTGCGCCAAATTCTTCCGCTCCTAACTGAATCCGCCGGGAAAATTCCTCCGGCGTTATAATTTCCACACCGGAAAGTGCAACGTCTTCCCCCGCGTTTTTTTCATCGGTAAGCAGCACAAGCCGCACCCGGAACAGGCCCAGCTCCCGCAGGAGCCGCAGCCGCCGGGCAAGCAGTACCGCCCCGGCAGGCTCTCCCAGGCAAACAACCGTTCCTCGTCCGCCGCTGAGCAGCCACCCAAACACCGTCCACAGCACGCAAAATACCCCAAACGATGCCAGCGCGCCGATCCAAACTTCCACAAGGCATCCCCCCGGGATCAGGATATGCGCGCAGCGCTTTCCGTGAGCCTGTACCATTCCCGGATATTTTACTACACTTTCCCAAGAAAAGAAAGCCCTTTTTCGTAATTTCCGGCAAATCCTCCCCTTGCCACAGGCAACACGTTTTACTTACCAATTTACAGGAAAGTGTTTACCGATTTTTCACAAAAGTCGCTTGCATCTTGACGGGTTTGCGGGTATAATAAATAAAATTATTTTGAAACTGGGCAGGATGCTCTCTGGCTGTGCTGTATTCCGGTTTCGCGGGAGGGACAGCGGAATGAAAGATCTGAATCTGCTGGTCTTTCTGACCCAGCTTGGGTTCACCGTGGCCTTTCCCCTCGCCGGCTTTGTGCTGCTGGCAATCTGGCTGCGGGATAAATTCGGCTGGGGAAGCTGGGTAATCTGGGCAGGACTGGCACTGGGCCTCATCTGCGCCATCACGGGCTTCCGGGACGCGCTGAAAACCATGGACCGCCTGTCCCGGGATCAAAAGAAGCAGGACCCGCCTGTATCCTTTAACGAGCACAACTGACTCCATCCGTTTTCAGGAGGTATCCTATGACCCAATTTAAGACTGCCCTGCGCGCTACCGCCCCCATCGCCCTGGGGGTTGCGGCCTTCACCGGGCTGATGCTGGTGATTTACGCTCTGGCAGGCTTCTTCCGGCTGCCGGTTTTGTGGGGTGCCATTGCCGGCTCTGTGCTGGCGCTGGGGAATTTCTTCCTCATGGCACTGTCCGCCGGAGCCGCAGCGGATAAGGCCGGGAATCAGGATGTCAAGGGCGGACAGGCTGTGATGCAGCTTTCCTACATTTTCCGGCTTGTTATTCTCTTTGCTCTGCTGGTGGTATGTGTCAAGCTCCTGGGCTTTGACCCGCTGGCCTGCGTCCTGCCGGTGGTCTTTGTCCGGCCCGTAATCACCATATACGAGTTATTCCGAAAGAAAGGTGAGAAAACCCCATGAATGTAAGCGTTACAGGGCCTTTTATCTATTTCACCATTCCCATATTCGGCGGGATCAACGTCACCCAAACCATGCTGTCGTCCGCAGTGGTGACTGTACTGCTGTGCGTTTGTTTTATTCAGCTTGGCAAGGGACTGCGCAAGCGTCCCACCGGACGCCAGGTGCTGGTGGAAAAGGGCATCACCATGCTCTACAATATGACCATCCAATCCATGGGTGAACACAATGCCTACTGGTTCCCCTTCATCTGCACCCTGTTCCTCAGCAGTATCTGTGGCAGCCTCATCGGCATGACCGGCTTCCTCCGGTCCACCACCGCCGATGTGAGCACCACCCTGACCTGGGCGCTGATGGTCACCGCCGTGATCTGGTACAATAATATTTCCCGGAACGGCTTTGCCGGCTGGCTGAAGGGCTTCACCGAGCCCATTGTGGTTATGACCCCCATGAATATCATTTCCGAAATTGCCCAGCCCATCAGCATGGCCTTCCGTCACTTCGGCAACGTGGCAGGCGGCGGCGTCATCACCACCATCCTCTACAGCGCCCTGTCCCTGGTATCTGCCATCGTTCTGAATCTGATCGCGTCCAGCGGTGTAGCCGTATCCATCGTGCTGCTGGTTCTTGCCCTGGGCCTCATCCTCTGGGGCAGAAAGAACGGGAAAAAGGCGCCCCTGATCTTCGGTATTATCAGCGGAGCGCTGGGTTTCTTCGGCCTTCTCCAGGCACTGGGCATTCTCTCCGGCGTACCCATTCTGGCCCTGGGCATCCCCGCTGTCCTGTCGCTGTATTTTGACCTGTTCTCCGGCTTTGTCCAGGCACTCGTCTTTACCCTGCTTTCCATGATCTATATTTCCGCCGCCTGTCCCCCGGAGGAAGCTCCCGGCGAGGCTTGAGCCGGAACCCATCAATCTGTTATCCATAAAAATAAAGATAAAAAACCAAAACATCATCTAGGAGGAACTTTTATGGAACTCGCTTCTGCAATCGCAATCGCCGGTAAGGCTATCGGCGCAGGTATCTGCATGGGCATCGGCGCTATCGGCCCCGGTATCGGTGAAGGCACTGCTGTTGCCCACGCTCTGGACGGCATGGCCCGGCAGCCCGAGGCAACCGGTACCCTGCGTACCAACATGATCCTTGGCTGTGCCATCGCGGAAACCACCGGTATTTACTCCCTTATCATCGCTTTCCTGATTCTGTTCGCCCTGTAATTCCTTTTCGGATCCTGCCACGAAAGGAGGAATGGGCAAATGGATCAATTTGAAGCCTTTCTGGGTGTCAATCCCTGGACGGCTCTGTTTACCCTGCTGAACTTCCTGCTGGTGCTGTATGTGGGCAAGCGGTTTCTTTACGGTCCGGTTATGAAAATGATCCAGGACCGTCAGAAAGAGATCGACGACATGTACGCCAAGGCGGACGAGGCCAAAGAGACGGCCGCCAAGCTCCGGGATACCTATCAGCAGCAGCTTTCCCAGGCCCAATCGGAGTCCGACCGAATCGTCCGGGAAGCAACCCTCCGGGCTCAGAACCGGGAGGAGGAAATTCTGCGCAAAGCCAGCGCCGATGCCGACGCCATCCGGGACAAGGCCATCGCGGACATTGCCCAGGAGAAGAAAAAGGCTGTCAACGACGCGAAAAATGAGATTTCCGGTCTGGCTATGGCCATCGCCGGAAAGGTGGTGGAGCGGGAGCTGACGGATGATGATCAGTCTGCCCTCATTGACCGCTTCATTCAGGACCTGGGTGACCCGTCATGAACGGCCCGGGCAGTGTTTACGGCCAGGCCCTTTATGACCTGGCTGCCGAGGAAAACCTGACCGCTCCCATTCTGGAGCAGATGCGTGCCCTGGCGGACAGCTTCCGGGCGGAGCCAGACTTTATCCGGCTGCTCAGCTCCCCCACCCTCAGCAAGGAAGAGCGGTGCGGGATTCTGGACGACAGCTTCCGGGGCCATATACACATCTATCTTCTGAGCTTTCTGAAAATTCTGACCGAACGGGGCTATATGCGCGCTTTCGACGAGAGCTTCAGAACGTTCACCGAAAACTACTACGCGGACAACAACATGTTGGAGGTTACCGCCGTTACCGCCGTACCGCTGACGGAAAAGCAGCGCCAAGCGCTCACGGACAAGCTTACCGCCATCACCGGGAAAACCATCCTGCTGCAAAGCCGGGTGGATCCTGCCTGCATGGGCGGCATGCGGCTGGACTATGACGGACAGCGGCTGGACGACACGGTGTCCCACCGGCTGGATTCCATCCGGGATCTGCTGAAAAACACCGTACTCTGACAAGAAAGCAGGGACTGTATGGAACTGAGACCTGAAGAAATTACAAAAATCATTCGCAACCAGATCAAAAATTATGAAAACCGCATGGAGGTCAGCCAGACCGGTGTGGTCATTCTGGTGGGTGACGGCATTGCCAGAGCCTCCGGACTGGACCAGTGCATGGCAGGCGAATTGGTGGAATTCCCCGACGGCTCCTACGGCATGGCCCAGAATCTGGAGGAGGAGTCTGTCTCCATCGTTATTCTCGGCTCCGATCAAGGAATCAAGGAGGGCGACACCGTCAAGCGTACCGGAAAGGTCGTCTCCGTTCCCGTGGGAAAGAATCTCATTGGGCGGGTCGTGAACGCTCTTGGCGAGCCCATTGACGGCAAGGGCGCCATTGAGGCGGAGGCTTACCGCCCCATTGAAAGCCCCGCTCCCGGTATTATTGAGCGGAAGCATGTTAGCGTTCCCCTGCAGACCGGTATCAAGGCTATTGACTCCATGATCCCCATCGGCCGGGGCCAGCGTGAGCTGATCATCGGTGACCGTCAGACCGGCAAGACCACCATCGCTACGGATACCATCCTGAACCAGAAGGGCAAGGATGTGATCTGTATTTATGTTGCCATCGGCCAGAAGCGGTCCACTGTGGCCCAGGTGGTGGAAAGCCTCACGGTTGGCGGTGCCATGGACTACACCATCGTGGTGTCCGCTACCGCTTCGGAGCTGGCACCCATGCAGTATATCGCCCCCTACGCTGGCTGTACCATGGGCGAGTACTTCATGCACCAGGGCAAGGACGTGCTGGTGGTCTATGACGACCTGAGCAAGCACGCCGTGGCATACCGTGCCATTTCCCTGCTCATCCGCCGTCCCCCCGGACGGGAAGCTTACCCCGGCGACGTCTTCTACCTCCACTCCCGTCTGCTGGAGCGGGCGGCGCAGCTTTCTCCCGAGCTGGGAGGCGGCAGCCTGACTGCCCTGCCCATCATTGAGACCCAGGCAGGCGACGTGTCCGCCTACATTCCCACCAACGTTATTTCCATCACCGACGGCCAGATCTTCCTGGAGACAGAGCTCTTCAATTCCGGCATCATGCCCGCCGTAAACCCCGGCATCTCTGTATCCCGGGTTGGCGGCGACGCCCAGATCAAGGCCATGAAGCAGGTTGCAGGCTCACTGAAGCTTCTCTACTCCCAGTACCGGGAGCTGCAGAGCTTTGCCCAGTTCGGTTCCGACCTGGACGCGGATACCAAGGCCCGGCTTGCTCTGGGTGAGCGGATCGTGGCGGTGCTGAAGCAGAAGAACGGCACTCCCAAGGAAGTCGCCCATCAGGTCTGCATCCTCTACGCCGTCACCCACGGCTACCTGACCCGGATCGATGTGGAAAAGGTACCCGAGTTTGAAAAGCAGCTGGAAGAGCTCATGGATCTGCGGTATCCCCAGGTGCTGGAAACCATCCGTTCCACCGGCAAACTGGATACGGATACCGAGCGGACGCTGCAAAAAGCCCTGGAGGAGCTGGAAGCCCAGTTCTGCCCGGCATAAGGAGGGATCAAGATGGCCGGTGTTTCCACAAAGGAAATCAAAAACCGGATTCGAAGCATGGAAAGCACCAAGCAGATCACCAAGGCTATGGAAATGGTGGCTGCTTCCAAGCTTCGCCGCGCCCAGGCGCAGGTCCTGAATTCCCGCCCCTATTTTGAGATCCTGTATAAAACCATTCAGAATATTACCGCCACCAACCGGGAGCTCAGCTCTCCCTACCTGCTCCCCCAGCCGGAGGGAACGGTGCTGTGCATCGTTATTGCCGGTGACAGAGGGCTTGCCGGCGGCTACAACAGCAATGTGCTTAAAGCTGCCCAGGAGCAGCTGGAAGGAAAAGATGCCCAGGTGCTGCCCATTGGAAAAAAAGCGGTGGAATTCTTCCGCACCCGGAAGATCCCTGCTTTTACGGAAAGCTACGCGGACGCATCGGATGTATCCATCGGCGACTGCTTCTCCATTTCCAAGCAGGTATGCAAAGCGTTTCTCTCCGGGAAGATCCGCAGCGTCTATGTGGCATATACGAATTTTGAATCCATGCTTTCCCAGTCCCCTGCCCTGATGCAGCTGCTTCCCCTGACGGCGCAGCAGGAACCGGATGGGCACGTCCCCGCCGGTATCGAATACGAGCCAAGCTCCGAAGAGGTCTTCCAGGCCATTATTCCGGAATACCTGGGCGGCGTCCTTTACGGTGCCCTGTGCGAAAGCCGTGCCTCGGAGCAGGCCGCCCGCCGTACCGCTATGGATAACGCCACCCAGAACGCCGAGGAAATGATCTCCGATCTCAGCCTCAAGTTCAATCGGGCCCGGCAGGCAGCCATTACCCAGGAGATCACGGAGATCGTCGCGGGTTCCTGATCGTTTTCTTTCCCCTGCCTCATTGTGGAAAAGACAAAACAATGCACCCCTTTTCCGCAAATGACCGAAACCAATCACAAGGAGTTGAATCCTATGGCCAATCAAAAGGGAACTGTGATCCAGATCATGGGTCCTGTTCTTGATATTCGATTCCCCGACAATCAGCTTCCCGCGCTGCTCAGCGCTATTCATATTCCCTGCGGAGACCGAACGATCACCGCGGAAGTGGCGCAGCACATCGGTGACAACGTGGTGCGCTGTATCGCCATGTCCTCCACCGATGGCCTGCAGCGGGGCGTGGAAGCGACCGACACCGGCTCCCCCATCACCGTTCCTGTAGGCGAGGAATGCCTGGGCCGGGTCTTCAATCTGCTGGGCGATCCCATTGACAACAAGCCCGCACCGGGAAACCAGGAGCGGTGGCCCATCCACCGTCCGGCACCTGCCTACGAGGAACAGCAGCCCGCTACCGAGATTCTGGAAACCGGCATCAAGGTCGTTGACCTGATCTGCCCCTACGCCAAGGGCGGCAAGATCGGCCTGTTCGGCGGCGCCGGCGTTGGCAAGACCGTTCTCATTCAGGAGCTGATCTATAATATCGCCACCGCCCACAACGGCTACTCCGTGTTCACCGGCGTCGGTGAGCGGACCCGTGAGGGCAATGACCTGTACAACGAAATGACCGAGTCCGGCGTTATCAGCAAAACCGCCATGGTCTTCGGTCAGATGAACGAACCCCCCGGAGCCCGTATGCGGGTGGGTCTGTCCGGCCTTACCATGGCAGAGTACTTCCGGGATGTGAAGCACCAGGACGTGCTGCTGTTCATTGACAACATATTCCGCTTTACCCAGGCCGGTTCCGAGGT
>CAMCCS010000026.1 GCA_945873295.1 uncultured Clostridia bacterium | reverse complement strand
CCTTGTGTTCTTGTTTCCTTCACGCTAACTTAGTGACATTGGGTTCGCAATGACCGCTTTTTCGGTAGCCGGGAGCGAACGCTCCCGGCTAAAACTTTGTCTAAATATTTTGCAAAGCACACTTGACATTTTTTGCAAAGCTTGCTATACTCTTTTCGCAAAGTTAACTTAGCATTTTTCGGCAAAAGGAGTCCTGTATGAAAACACGCATCCGTGAGCTTCGCAAAGCGCGTAAGCTGTCTCAGGAGGAGCTGGCCGATCTGGTAGGTACCACCCGGCAGACCATCACCTCCATTGAGGTTGGGAAGTATACCGCTTCCCTGCCCCTTGCCTATAAAATTGCCCGGGTCTTCGGGCTGACCATCGAGGAAGTTTTCGACTTTTCGGATCTGGAGGAGTAAAAATGGAACAATATCGTGAAAAACTGAAAATGCAGAATGCCCTGATGACCATCGGCTGCGGTAT
Source organism: uncultured Clostridia bacterium (assembly GCA_945873295.1). Lineage (GTDB taxonomy): Bacteria > Bacillota > Clostridia > Oscillospirales > Oscillospiraceae > Faecousia. Next base: position 16,392 of record CAMCCS010000026.1, on the reverse strand, counting down.
TCTTTCTATGTTCTGCATTATGATTTCCATGGATGGAAATCTCTTTGCCCTTCCCAAGCCAGCGGTATCGGAAAACTGGCAGGATTTCTGGCAGGGCTTCTGCACGGGCGCGGCCGCGGGAATTCTGCTGCTTATGGTCTTTTTCCTGGTGCGGAATCTGCGGGCAATTGGCGACGAAAAGTTTTTGAAAAAACTGTATGTCAAGGCTCACGATGAGCGTACCGAGAAGATTTATACCACCGCCCGGGGAACCGCAATGCAGGTATTTCTCATCGGCGGTCTGGCTGCGGTGTGCATCGGCGGCTATTTCAGCATGACCGTGGGACTAACGATTCTTGGCTGCGTTATTTTTTGTTCCCTCACCTGTCTCGCTTTCAAATTTTACTTTTCAGCCAAGCTGTAAGTGCAAGGCCACCGGCAGTGCCGGTGGCCTTAAATTATTTTACTCTTTATTCTTTTCCTTGATCTGGGCCTGCAGATGGACGGACAGCACCGCAAGGGAGGTGGCCATGTTCTCATTCTGCACCAGGATCCCCTCTGGAACATCCAGATGAACAGGCGCAAAATTCCAGATTGCTTTCACGCCCACAGCAATCAGCCGGTCCGCCGCCTCCTGAGCACCCTTGGCAGGAACCGTGATGATGCCCATCAGCACCTTATGAAGCCGGCAAAACCAGTCCAGCTCCGTCATGGGGTACACAGGCTTTCCTTCCTCCGTCCGTTCAATGGACGGGCGCAAGTCAAACGCCGCCATGATGTCCAGTCCGTACTCCTCAAAGCCGCTGTAGCCCATCAGGGCCTGCCCCAGCTTACCGGCACCGATGAGAACAGCGCCGGTGGTGTTGTCATAGCCCAGAAACTGCTCAATGTCATCGATCAGGCTCTCCCGGCAGTAGCCGATCTTGGGCCGTCCGCCGTTGGAGACAATAGCAAGATCCTTGCGGACCTGAACCTCCCCCATTCCCAGGGCGCTGGCAAGGGTTGTGGCGGAAATATTCTCAGGCACGGGATCCGGAATACTTTTCAGATAGGAAAGATAGACCGGCAGGCGCTTGAGCACAGATTTGGAAACCTTCTTCTCTTCCATTTCGTCCCTCTTTTTTATATTGCTATATTTTATATCGATAAAAAGCTGTATCGATTATAACATATCGGTTTCCCCATTGCAAGGGGCTTTTTTACGCGCAGCTTGTCTGACGCAGGAATTCTTTTTTCAGTTTTCCCATGATTCGCTTCTCCAGACGGGAGATATAGGACTGGGAAATGCCCATTTTTGCCGCAACCTCCTTTTGGGTCAGTTCCTGTCCCCCGCCCAGGCCAAAGCGCAGCTGAACGATCTCCCGCTCCCGTCCGGGCAGCTCCCCCAGGGCCTGACGCAGGACACATAGGTCCACATCGTCTTCCAATGGGCGCTGGATCTCATCGGCATCCGTACCCAGAATGTCCGACAGGAGCAGCTCGTTGCCGTCGCAGTCCATATTGATGGGTTCATCCAAGGATACCTCCGCTTTCTGCCCGGCGATTTTCCGGATATGCATCAGGATTTCATTTTCGATGCACCGGGAAGCATAGGTGGCAAGCTTGATATTCTTATCCAGCCGGTAGGTGCCGATGGCTTTCATAAGACCAATGGTTCCAATGGAGATCAGGTCCTCCAGATTGGTGCCCGTGTTTTCGAACCTGCGGGCAATGTACACCACCAGCCGGAGATTGTGCTCCACAAGCCGCTGACGTGCCTGTTCGTCCCCCCGTTCCAGCCCTTCCAGGGCCGTGCGTTCCTCCTCCCCTTTCAGCGGCGGCGGAAGAACATCATTACCGCCGATGTAATAGATCCCCCGCTGCCGAATAATGCCCATCCGTACCAGAAGCCGCCAAATTCTGCCCATACAATAGCCTCCTTCATGAAATGGGAAAATTTTTCATCATTGCGAGCCAGCCAGTGCCTGGTATGTCCCGTCTCCCAGGTGATGGGGCGCAAAGGCAACCAGGGCGCTGCCGGTTTTGTTTCCCAGCCTGACCTGGGGGAACCGCTTTGCCAAAAGCATTCCGCTGCCGCCCACCGCCCGGTATGGGATCAGCCGCAGACCCGGAACTGCCCTGAATGACAGGGTATCCATAGGGGCGCTGAGCTGCTCCCGGCTTAGGCCCGTAAGGCTCCGGGCTTCCTCCGGCCCCACAACCAGTACCTCTTCCCCGCTGACAGGGTCTCGGAGTGTGTTGCCGGAGTCAACCAGGGCGGTAAGGCGAAGTGTGTTTTCACCGTCGGAAATTTCCAGGGGCAGAAAGCATTTACCGCCAACCTTGCCGCCGAAGGCAGCTACGGTCAATACCCAGAGGGAAACTGACGCAAGCAGCAGCGTCAGGATATTTCCTCTTTCAAGCTGCATGGCAAGACCTCCCAGCGCCATGGTGAGCAGCAGGAAAATACCGCCCCTGCGCCACGCGCTTTTGTTCCACCCAAAGGCAACGGCGCAGATGAGCGCCAGACTGATGATCCGCCAGTGCAGCTGCGCAAGAAACCGAAAACCCGGCAAACAGCACCCGCCGCTGTAAACCGCGCCCATTGCCGCGGCAGCGAGAAGACGCTTCCGGTCTCCCGAGAACCCTGAAAGCCGCTGGGAAGCCACAAGCAAAAGATAGTCAACAAGGAAGTTAAGCCCCATCACAAGATCCAGATACACCAACCGCAGTCCCCCCTCGGCCAAGCTCACCCCCAGTATACCAGGCAGAGAACAGAAATGCTGTCTAACACCGTCCAGGCAACCACCGCAAGTTCCCCCGGGAGAGTATCGATTCCACCCCGGAAACCCCATAAAAAAATCCGCCAGGCGTTGACGCCTGACGGATTATTTGTTAACGGGGGGGAGCACCGTTCCCTCCCGCTCCACTGCACGGATATTTTTTTCTGCCTTCTGCCGGGGAATCATCAGCTCATGGCCGCAGCCCAGGCAGTGCAGGCGGAAATCCGCGCCGGTGCGCAGAACCTTCCACCGCTTCTCCCCGCAGGGATGGGCCTTTTTCATGGTAAGAATGTCATTTACGCGTATATCCATAGGCACTTCCTTTCCGCAAAGACAGCTGCGGTCATTTTCCCTTGACCGCGTCCCAGTACTGCTTTGCCGCCTGTTCCAGCTTATTGGGACCGTACACATAGTATTTTGTGTCTTTCAGCCCGTCCGGCAGATATTGCTGGGCAACCCAATGGTTGGGGTAGTCATGGGGGTAAAGGTACCCCTGCTCCCGTTCCATGGTATAGGTGTCCGCATGGACATTTTGTAGGTGCCGGGGGAAGTCCCCACCCTTTCCCCTGCGCACATCCTCTGCCGCGGCATCATAGGCAAGATAGGCCGAATTGGATTTGGGGGATGTTGCCATGAGAACGGCAGCATCCGCCAGTGGGATCCTGGCCTCAGGCATACCCAGCATCAGGGCCATATCCACACAGGACTTGACGGCGGGCAGGATCTGGGGATAGGCAAGTCCCACATCCTCCGCCGCAATGACCATAAGCCGGCGGCAGGCGGAGGGCATTTGCCCCGCTTCCAGCAGCCGGGCCAGATAATGCACAGCCGCATCTGGGTCCGAACCGCGAATGGACTTTTGCAGGGCAGAAAGAAGGTCATAGTAATTGTCCCCATCCCGGTCCGCCCGGAGAGCGCTTTTCTGGGTGACGGCTTTGGCATCGGCCAGGGTCAGGGGGAGCACATCCCCCTCCGGAATTCCGGCAGAAAAAAGCACCTCCACCGCATTCAGGGCTTTCCGAATGTCGCCGCCGCAGCCCTGGGCAATGTACTCCAGCGCACCGTCCTCCGGGATGGCACGCAAGCCCGTCCGCTGCTCCAGGTAGGCAACCGCCCGCTTTACCGCTTTCAGCGCGGCAGCGGCATCGATCTGCTTGAACTCAAATACCGTAGAGCGGCTGAGAATGGCGTTGAAAACATAAAAATAGGGATTCTCCGTTGTGGACGCGATCAGGGTGATCTTCCCATTCTCGATATGTTCCAGCAAGGACTGCTGCTGCTTTTTGTTAAAGGACTGGATCTCGTCCAGATACAGCAGCACCCCATTGGGTGCCATCATGGTATCCAGCTGGGAAACGATCTCCCGGATGTCCGCAGTGGAGGCTGTAGTGGCGTTCAGCTTATAGAGGGTCCGGTTGGTCTGCTCGGCAATGATATTGGCAACCGTAGTTTTCCCGGTGCCGCTGGGGCCGTAGAAAACCATGTTGGGGATCTTCCCCGATTCGATCAGGCGGCGGAGTACCGCGCCCTTACCCAGAATATGCTCCTGTCCATATACCTCGTCCAGAGTTTTGGGCCGCAGGATTTCCGCCAGGGGTTGGTACATCCGTACACCTTCTTTCAAACATCAATTAACACGGAAGCGGAAGGTCTCCATTAAAAGGTTGCCACATCCGGGTCGGCGGGCTGGGCGCCCCGCTCCACTTTCATGGCGGTCAGCACAGGGCCGATCTCTCCTTTGTAGAGCGGATGCTTCTCCGCTGTGATCTTCGCCGTGACCATGACCCACTCTTTGGGAGACAAAGACTGGGCAGCGGCATATCGGCAGGGAATGCCGCAGAACTGAATATCCGCGGCGCAGCAGGTCATGACAAACCTGCCAGGAGCAAACATGCCCTCTTTCTGCCGGCGAAGCATGGCGACCTGGCCCTTGAAGCACACGGATTTCCCGTCATACTTCCCCGGTTCCTCGGTTACATCCCGGTACCACAGCGCGTAGTCCTCGTCGTTAACCTGGATCACCGGAGCGTTGATGTCAAAGGGCAAGGGGTCCTCGATCTCGTCAAAGGAGGTGGAGCCGTCGGTATAGTCATAGAGAATATCCACCCGGCGGTTGGCCGCCCGGGCAAGCTTGTGGAAGGGCATCACATCTTCCCCGGGGGTCAGCCGGTTGAAAACCACCATCTGGGCACCCACCAGCTTGTCCATAACCAGATTGCGCATATTGGCGTTGTAGGCCATGATGGTGGTGGAATCGGCAAACATGACCTCCTGGGCAATGACCCATTCCTCGGGAAAGCGCATATACAGGTCCCCCACCTGCTGCATACCATTGAGCTCCGCGACGATGCGCTGGGCCTTGTACTTTTTCTGCAGGGCAGACAGTTCCTTGGTGGTCACCGTCTGCTGGTCCAAAACCTCCAGGTACACATTCTTGCCGGGATAAGTGGAGAGGTCATATTCCTCCTCCCCTTCCTCAAAGATCAGGACCAGCGTCCGTTCTCCCGCGTTAAAACGGGGATCTTCCAGGGTCTCCTGGATAAACTTCGTCTTCCCGGAGTCCAGGAATCCGGTAAAGGAATATACAGGGATCTGAACCATAGGTTACACTCCAAACAGCTTCGCGATGCCCTGTTCGTCCAGCTTGGAACCGATGACACAGAGCTTTCCGGTAACATCGGCAGGACCGGTGCGGATATTGTGCTCCTCCGGCACAAAGTCAAAGTGGATCCAGGTGCCGTCGCTGGCAGGGAGGATACCCTTAGCCCGGAGGATAATACCGTATTCCCCGGAATCCAGAGCCTTCAAAGCAGCCTCGATAGCGGATGCTTCAAACTTTCTTACCGTCTCCACACCCCAGGAGGTGAAGACCTCGTCGGCATGATGATGGTGGTGGTGATGTCCGTCTTCATCGTCATGGTGGTGATGGCAGCAGCACGCCCCGTCCTCGTGGTGATGGTGGTGTCCGTGATCATCGTCATCATCATGATGGTGGCAGCAGCACTCCCCGTCGTCATGGTGATGGTGGTGCTCGTGGTCATCGTCATCATGGTGGTGATGATGCTCGTGCTCTTCGTCGTCATCATGATGGTGGCAGCAGCATTCCCCGTCCTCGTGGTGATGGTGGTGCTCGTGGTCATCGTCATCATCATGATGGTGATGATGCTCGTGCTCCTCGTCGTCATCATGATGGTGGCAGCAGCATGCCCCGTCCTCGTGGTGATGGTGGTGCTCTTCTTCGGCCTCCTCAGCTTCCAGCCGCTCCAGCTCCATTTTCGCCAGATCGGCAGCCAGGGAGGCCTTGCCCTCCATGGCCGCTATCAGCTGCTCACCGGTGAGCTGGTCCCAAGGCGTGGTAACAACCGTTGCAACGCTGTTGTGCTCCCGAAGCAGATTAACCGCCGCGTCCAGCTTGGCCTGGGGGATGGAATCGGTACGGGACAGGATGATGGTAGAAGCGGTCTCCACCTGGTTGTTGTAGAATTCACCGAAATTCTTCATATAGACCTTTACCTTGCCGGCATCCGCAACGGCAACGGTATAGCCCAGGGTCACATCGTCCCCGGTGACACGGTTCACAGCGCCGATCACATCGGAAAGCTTGCCTACGCCGGAGGGCTCGATCAGGATCCGGTCGGGAGCATACTCCCGAATGACCCGCTTCAGTGCCTCACCAAAATCGCCAACCAGAGAGCAGCAGATGCAGCCGGAGTTCATTTCGGTAATATTGATCCCCGCATCCTGCAAAAAGCCGCCGTCAATGCCGATTTCGCCGAACTCGTTCTCGATGAGAACCAGCTTCTGACCCTTGTAGCCCTCGGCGATCATCTTCTTAATGAGAGTCGTTTTGCCCGCGCCGAGAAAGCCGGAATAAATATCTACTTTTGTCATAATTTACACCTTCTGTTCAGAATGATTCTTTTTGTATTATACCACTTCTTGTCAACTGTTACAAGGGAAGTTCTGCGTAAAATGCGGGAGCCTGCCGCAAAAGATGTACCTGTGACAGCCAAAACGCTGGGCACAGCGCTCCCCACGGTATTTTTTCTATCGACAAATTCCCCTTGAAAGGACCACGTCCTTTTGGGTACATTGTTTGCAGGCAGAGGATCCCCCCTGATATGCGACATTCTGCCAAAACGCCGCCCCGGTTCTCCCCCGGGACGGCGTTTTCTCTAAGGAACCTCTGATAAAATCGGCAAGAGCTGACGGCGAGGGATTTTGGCTCAGCCGAAAGGAATGAAATTGAGGGAATACTTTGTGTATTTCCCAATTTCATTACGGAACGGATGGGGCAAAAGACCAGCCGCTCTGCCGCAGCCGATTTATTCAGAGGTTCCCTAAGAAAGCTCAGTTTCAAATAACCGGAATCAGCAGCATCTGTCCAGGGGCCGGCTCCCCCTCCAGGGAATTTGCCTTTCGGATCGCTTCCACCGTTGACCCGGCTTTCTTGGCTATATCCCAGAGCCGGGTACCGTCGCTGCGGCGCAGAATGATGGATGGGCGGTCCGGATCCCGGGCTTGTTCCTCTCCCAGTTCCAGCCCCATGACCATGGGGATCCCCCTGCCCGTCTCCGTTGCAATGTGTACAGGGATCTCTGCCCGGAAGGACATCGCCCCGTTTCCAAAGCTGATCTGGGGCTCTCCTGGTTTTTCCGGGAAAGCGGTAACCCTGGCAGCTTCATCGGAACGGAGATTCCGTTCCGTCTCGAATCTGCCCCCAGCCGACTGGATCGTTCCATCCTCCCCGTAGTACAGCGTCTGAAAAGAGCCGGGGAAAATCAGATTCATGCCGTTTTCCATTCTTCTCTGCCGGGGAAAATCCGGAAGGATCCGGGTATCCACCTCCCTGCCGTCCTGAGCAGGCACTGTCTGTTCCCCAAAGATATTCTCGTTTCTGCTCTCGGCAGTCGCAGGCAGGTTTGCTTCAATCCGCTCCATGTTCAGATCCCGTCCGATGCTGTACGCATCCTCCACGGTCTCCAACACAGACGGTTCCTCTACAACATACTGGCCCAGCAGCCCGGCCTTCAGCCTGAGCTTGCCCTCATCGTCCAATTCCAGCTCCAGCTCCGTTACGGCGGGGATTATATTCGCCTGGGCATCGCTGCCATAGCTTCCCTCCAGCTCCGCGAACTGGGAAAAGGGCAGCAAAAAGTCCTGAGAAGAAACTTCGCCATCCTCACCGGTGTAAAGCACATGCAGATTCCCGTTCCCCCGAAAGGCGATCTTATTTCCCATTACTTTCTGCTCCTGAATCTCAGGGGACAGCGTATAATACAGAATCTTTTCCGCCCCCACCGGGGTCAGCTCTTCCTCCAGAAAAAACGCTTTTTCCCCTGCCTCCCTGGGCAGCACAATAGGATATTTGGAGCGCAGCAGCTCCACACCCTCCGGAACTTCCCCGGGACGGGAAATCTCCGCCTCTGCCGGAACCAAAGCTTCCGCAAGCGCTCCAACACCGCAGCGTACCATGACTCTTTTGGGGGAAACGGACCGGGCATCCACAAAGCGGGTCAGGCACTTTGTCCGGATCCTCCCTTCCTGGGTATTCTCCGGAAGATCCCACTTCATCTGGAACGGGATCCAGGTATTGAGAATCTGCGCAGAGCCACCCTCTTCCGGAGCGTACAGGACCCAGACCATGACGCCTCCCGTAAGGAGGATGCTGTCCATGCGCCACTCCTTCCCCCGAAGGATCTCCTGTCCCCAGGAGGCAAGGATCCTGCCTACATCCGGAAGTCCGTCCGGAAGCTTCAGCTCCTGGGTCACTTCCACATTCTGGATCTCCCGCACAGCATCCCCCAGATAGGACACCTTCTCCTTTTCAAATTCCAGCTCCATAGCGGTTCACTCCTTCTCCCACAGTGATGGTGCATTGTATGCGCCCGGGGACAAGGGTATTCCATCCGGCTCCGGTGGGAAATTTCTTTCCGCCCCATACCCAAGGATATCAGCGACGCTTCATGATCATCAGCCCCAGAATTACCAGGCCCATTCCGCCGCAGCCGCACAGCAACCAGGAGCTTAGCCAGTGGCCTATCAGAAGTCCCAGCCCGAAGCACACAAGGCAGCAGCCGTGCAGGAAGTTTCTCCGACACATAGCAATCACCCCCCGCACCATTCTATGCGGGGGGTGATGGGAAAAATAACGTTAACCGCCCAGGTAGGCTTTCTTCACATCCTCGGAACTTGCCAGTTCCGCGCCGGTGCCGCTTAGGGTTATGGAACCGGTTTCCAGAACATAGGCACGGTCCGCGATCTGCAGCGCTTTCCGGGCATTCTGCTCCACCAGAAGAATGGTGGTACCGGAAGCGTGGAGTTCTTTAATAATGTCGAAGATCTGATCCACCAGGATGGGGGCAAGGCCCATGGAAGGCTCATCCAGCATCATGAGCTTAGGCTTGCTCATAAGGGCACGGGACATGGCCAGCATCTGCTGCTCGCCGCCGGACAGGGTGCCCGCAATCTGCTTGCGGCGCTCTTTCAGACGGGGAAAGCGCTGGAAAACCTGCTCGATGGAATCATCGAGCTCGCTGCCCGGACGGCTGTAGCCACCCATTTCCAGGTTTTCCCGGACAGTCATATGCTGGAAAATCCGCCGTCCCTCCGGGCAGAGGGCCATGCCAAGAGGAACGATCCTGTTGGCCGGCATACCGGAAATCAACTTGCCATCAAAGGTCACGCTGCCCGTCTTGGGCTTCAGGAGTCCCGCGATGGTGTTCAGCGTTGTGGATTTTCCCGCGCCGTTTGCACCGATCAGGGTTACGATCTCCCCTTCATTGACCTGAAAGGAAACACCCTTAATGGCATGGATGGAACCATAATACACATTCAGATTCTCTACCTGAAGAAGGCACTTATTTTCGCTCATTCTTCGTCCTCCCTCTGACGGCCAAGATAGGCCTCGATCACTTCGGGATTCTGCTGGATCTCGTCGGCTGTTCCTTTGGCAATGACCTTGCCGAAGTTCAGAACACAGATGCCCTCGCAGATGCCCATAACCAGATTCATATCGTGCTCAATGAGCATAATGGCGATCTGGAACTGGTCACGGATCTTTATGATGTTATCCATCAGTTCCTCTGTCTCCTTGGGGTTCATACCGGCAGCAGGCTCGTCAAGAAGCAGCAGGCTGGGGTTCGTAGCCAGGGCGCGGACAATCTCCAAACGGCGCTGGGCACCGTAAGGCAGACTCCCCGCTTTTTCGTCCGCCAGATTCTCCATGTGGAAAATGGACAGCAGGTCCATAGCCTTTTCGTGCTGCTTTCTTTCCCCGGACCAATAGGGCGGCAGACGGAGAATACCGGAAAACATGCCGTAAGGAATCTGATTATGCAGACCGATGCGGACATTGTCCTCCACGGTCATCTGATTGAACAGGCGGATGTTCTGAAAGGTCCGGGCAAGGCCCAACTTATTTGCCTGAACCGTATTCATTCCCGCGGTATCCTTGCCATTGACCATAATGGTTCCGGTGGTGGGCTGATACACCTTGGTAAGCAGGTTGAACACCGTAGTTTTACCGGCACCGTTGGGGCCGATCAGGCCGGCAATCTCCGTCTTGCCAATGGTGAGATTGAAATCGTCCACTGCCCGCAGGCCGCCGAAATCAATACCCAAGTGGCTGCATTCCAGAACCGGGCGCTTACCGAGATCCCGCTCGGGAACGATGGCCCGGGAGGGGAAAGGAACCATTTTTGTATCGGACTTCCGTTTCACAGTTTCACTCATGCAGCCTCACCGCCCTTCTTTTCGGATTTTTCCCGGCTTCTTTCCCGGAGCGTCTCCAGGAAATTCTTAATGGACTGGTTGTTGGTAATCAGCATAACCGCAATCAAGACCACCGCATAAACCAGCATTCGATAGTCCGCAAACGCACGCAGCTCCTCGGGCAGGACATACAGTACCGTTGCGGCAATAATGGAGCCGGTGATATTGCCGATACCGCCCAGAACCACGTACACAAGAATCAGAATGGACGCGTTAAAGGAGAAATTCGCAGGGACCAGCGTGGAGTAGTTCAGGCCAAACAGCGCGCCGCCCATGCCGGCCAGCGCCGCGGAGGTCACAAAGGCCATCATGCGGTACTTTGTTACATCCAGTCCGCAGGCTTCAGCCGCGATTTTATTGTCCCGAATGGCCATAATTGCCCGGCCGGAACGGGAATGGATCAGATTGATCACCACAAACAGGGTAAACAGCACAAGCAGGAAGCCCGCTGTAAAGGTCGCGATCCGACTGACACCCGTCGCTCCGGTAGGTCCCCGAAACAGCAGCTTGCCGGGAAGGTCGGGACGGTTGAAAGAAAAATGCAGCACCTTACCATCAAGAGAAATGTAAATGCAGTTGAGCACATTGCGAATAATCTCGCCGAAAGCAAGGGTTACAATGGCAAGGTAGTCGCCCTGGAGTCTAAGCACGGGAATACCAATGAGGACACCCATGATTCCCGCCATTATACCGCCTGCTATAATTGCAAACAGCAGCTGGACTGTTTCGGGAACGCCGAGAGCCTGCCGGGCATAGGCGGCAATCACAATGCCCGTAAACGCGCCGATGGACATAAAGCCAGCGTGACCCAGGCTCAGCTCGCCGGAAATACCAACGGTCAGATTCAGGGAAACCGCCATTACGATGTACACGCAAACGGGAATCAGCAGGGATTTCGTGGTACGGGGCATGGTTCCTGCCGCAATCATAGACTGGCAGATAAAGAAGGCAGCAATGACAAGAATATAAGGGAAAAATTTCCGCAGGAATTTCGTAACAGTTGTCTTTTTCATGGCAGCCACCTCATACCTTTTCGTGGATCTTCTTGCCAAGCAATCCGGTAGGCTTAATCAGCAGGACAAGAATCAGCACGGCAAACACAAACGCATCCCCAAGCTCAGAGGATACATAGGCTCTGCCCAGAATCTCGATCACACCAAGGAGTATTCCGCCCAGCATGGCGCCGGGAATGGAGCCGATGCCGCCGAAAACCGCGGCGGTAAAGGCCTTGATGCCGGGCATAGCGCCGGTGGTGGGCTTCAGGGTCGGATAGGCAGAGCACATCAGCACACCCGCAATCGCTGCCAGCGCAGAACCGATGGCAAAGGTGACAGAAATGGTCAGATCCACGTTCACCCCCATAAGCTGCGCGGCACCCTTATCCTCCGATACACACCGCATGGCACGGCCCATCTTGGAGCGGCCCACAAACAGGGAAAGGGCCACCATCACAACCACGGACGCGGCGATGGTAACCATGGATACATAGGAGATTTTCAGTTCGCCGCCCATGAGCGTCAGGTTTCCCGCAGGGATCACGGTCTGGAAGCTCTTGGGATTGGCGCCCCAGATCATCTGAGCCAGATTCTGGAGAAAATAACTCATGCCGATGGCTGTGATCAGCACGGCAAGAGAAGTGGCCTGCCGCAGAGGCTTGTAGGCCAGGCGTTCAATGAGAATACCCAGCAGAGTGCAAACAGCCATGGAGGCCAGCACACCCACCACCGGGGGCAGTCCCAGGTTATACAGGCAGCAGAAGCAGATATAAGCGCCCACCATAATCACATCGCCGTGAGCAAAGTTCAGCATTTTGGCAATGCCGTACACCATGGTATAGCCAAGCGCAATGATCGCGTACACACTGCCCAGGCTGATCCCGCTGATCAGGTTGGACAAGAACATTGTCATAGCAGTTTTCCTTCCTTCTTTCAGTGTTTTCCGAGGTGACAAGCCCCGGTCACTCCCCGCGGGGGTGAACACGGCTTGTCATCCCGGGAGCGGTATGGAACCGGGCGGATCCTTTTCTCATGGGAGCGGGACCCGCCCGGTATTATTTTAGGGGAACGGAGTTATGATGTCAAGTCCGCATTAGCCAACGGAGGCGTAGGCGCCGTCCTTGATGACATAAGCGGTAGCAACCTTGCTCACGCAGCCGTCAGCAGTCCATACCATGCCCTCGCCGGTCAGGCCGGTGTAGGTATAGGTCTGCATCCAGGGAATCATTGCCTCGCAGATGTCCTGGGCGCTGGTCTCAGAGGTGAAGCCCAGATCCTGGCAGGCAGCATAGAAGATGTACATGGCATCATAAGCGTCAGCGGCGAACTGGTTGGGAGTCACACCGTACTTCTCGGTGTAGGTGGAAACAAAGGAGGAGGTCAGCTCGTCAGACTTGTTGGCATCGAAGGGGGTCAGCATATAGGAGCCTTCCGCCAGAGCGGTGTTGAAGCCTTCCACAGCCAGCAGGCCGTCCATGCCGTCAACGCCGAAGAACTTGAAATCGTAACCGGCAGCGTCCGCCTGCTGCATGATGGCAACGATGGGGGTGTAGTAGATGGGCAGGAAGACCAGATCGGCGCCGGCGTTAGCGGCAGCCTGCAGCTGGACGGAGAAGTCGGCGTTGCCGTCATCAGAGAAAGTAGTGTCGGCCACGACTTCCAGGCCAATCTCCTGAGCCTTCGCCATGAAGGACTGGTAGATGCTGGTGGAGTAGTCCTGGGCATTGTTCCAGATGACAGCGATTTTCTCGCCCACACCCAGGCTCTTGATGGTCTGTGCGGAGGAAGCGCCCTGGTTGGGGTCGGTGAAGCAGACCTGATAGACGTTGTCCTTGCCCTCATTGACAACGGGGTTGGACGCGGAGGGAGTCAGAACGAAGACACGCTCCTCGTTGGCAACGTCCGCAACAGCGGCGCAGGCGCCGGAGGTGGTGGTGCCCAGCAGGACCTGCATCCCCTTTTCCATTTCCACGTTGTAGGCGTTGACAGCCATGGTGGGATCGCCCTGGTCGTCCTCGTTCAGCAGCTCGAACTGCAGGCCGCCCTTGGCGTTGATCTCGTCGATAGCAATCTGAATGCCGTTGGCAACAGCGCTGCCGTAGATAGCGTAGTCACCGGTCAGGGGTCCAATCGCGCCGACCTTGATGGTGCCGGCAGGAGCGGCAGCTTCCGTAGCGGGAGCATCGTCCTTGGGTGCCTCGGTGGTCTTCGGGGCATCGGTGGCAGCACAGCCGGCAAACATGCCCAGCACCATAACAGCTGCCATTACGAGTGCAAATACCTTTTTCATTTTCAAGTCTCCTTTTCTTACTTTCTTGCTATAAAAAAACGGCACCGTTTCCGGTAACCGTTTCTTCCAGATTGGGAAGCCCCGGTTACGCGCATCCGCCCAGAATTACCAGGCTAATTACGCAAATGGACACCGCCAGCAAAAGGGCAGTGTCCAGTAGGCTATAAAGGCGCGCAGAGGTACAGGCCGCTGCGGTGCAGCTGCCGGAAGTGTAGGATCGAGAGAAATCATAAGCCTGCATATCATTTGTACCTCCCCTTGAAGTTGGTCATATTGTATCTCAGGGGAGGACATTTGTCAACGAGACAAACACTACATATTTTCCCTCTGTTTTTTCAACTTTTTGTGCAGAACAAACAATACCCGTAATGGTACCTCACTCTCCGTCCAGAACTGCCTTGCAGGCCGCAAGGACGGGGGCAATCACCGGGACGCAGGCAGCTCTTCCGTAGCCGCCATTTTCCACCACCACCATAAAGGCAAGGGGATATTCTTCATTCATGACAAAACCGGCAAACATGGCGTTGGAGGTCTTTCCCCCACCCAGCTGGCTGGTGCCGGATTTCGCGCAGACCTGCAGCCCGGGAAAGTTGTCATCGCCGTATATGGACTGCACGGTGTTTCGCATATAGCTTTGCAGTGTTTGGGCAATTTCCGGATCCATGATCCGGTCCGTCTCGGTGGGTTCCGCCTGGTAGGTCACCTTGCCGCCGACCTCCACCTTGGACACAAGATGGGGATTCACACCCTTTCCTCCGGCGGCTATGGTGCCCATGAAGGTCATATACCGGCAGGGATTGATCTGGTCCGTGTGCTGCCCGATACAGCTCCAGGCAAAGGACGCGCCGCCCGCGTCCTGAATATCATAGTTTCCCGCCACAGCAGTCACACCGTCAAAGGTCAGCGGCTCCGTCACCTGAAGCTGCTTTACAACCTTGACCATATTGTCCCTTCCCACCAGCTTGGCAATCTGCGCAAAGGCACAGTTACAGGAATGGGCCAGAGCCCCGGACAGATTCAGTTTGCCGTGAGCCGATTCACAGGTGACACTTTCCGTACCGTAGGAATACTCCCCCGTGCAGGTAAAGGTTTTACCCAGAATATCCGGCACGGTTTCCAGAGCGGCGATGGTGGCAACTACCTTAAAGGTGGAGCCGGGAATATACACCGACTGCAGAAAGCGGTTAAGATATACGCCCTCGTACTTTTCTTCATTGTCCTTATTGATGACGGGGGGATCGTCCGGGTCATAGGTGGGTGTGGTCAGGGCGCAGAGGATCTCCCCTGTTTTGTAGTTGTACACACTGACGGTACCCTTCCGCCCGGCCATGGCATCCAGCGCAGCATTCTGCACCCGGGCCGAAAGGGTCAGCGTCATCGTGCCGCCCACTCCGCTGTAGTCATACACACCGTTGATAGGATCGAAGCCGGAAAGCTGCCCCGCGTAATTCGCAATGGCGGCAGCGCTGATATATCCCTGCCGGTCTCCCAGCCAGTGGAGGGTGGACATCCGGGTCGTGGGAAAAGCGGAATACTCCCGGGTGCCGTCAATGTTCAGAAGCACATCGCCGGACCGGTCCGTTATGGTACCGCAGCCGATATTTCCGTTGTTGAAAACATGGGGGGACCCAGTCGTTGCAACCCAGGTTCCCGCCCGGGCACTATACTCAAAGAGAAACAGTCCCAGTCCGCCCAGGAGCGCAGCAAGGAAAACACCCATGATCCAGGTACGCTTGGTTACTCTATTCATCCTTTTCCCTCCCCTTCTTGCTCAGTTTCACGGCAAAGCTGGCGTTCTGACGGGTGTCCGCCGCCTTGACAAAGGCAAGCAGGCCCCAGGAACCAATCATGCTGGTGCCGCCGTTGGAGAGAAATGGGAATGTTACGCCGGTAAAGGGCAGAATATCCACCGTGCCAAGGCAGTTGAGAATGGTCTGAATCACCAGGATCCCGGCGGCGGTGCAGGCGCCGATGCTGTAAAAGCTGCTTCGGGCCACACGGGCCGTACGGACAGCAAATGTGCCGAACACAGCCACACACAGCACCAGCATGCAAGCAAGAATCAGGCCCCACTCCTCGGAGATCGTGGCAAATACAATATCCGAATCCGCCGCAAAAACATTTTTCAGCCAGCCGTTTCCGGGTCCCAGGCCAAGGAGGCCGCCGGAGGCAATACACATGAGCGCCTTGGTCTGCTGGTAACCGGAGCTCAGGGGATACTCCCACACATGCCGCCAAACACTGAACCGCTGCAGCGCATGCGGAGCGATGCGCAGAGCCATCACCCCTGCAAAGAACAGAGCAGTTATTGCCAAGGCTACCGTACCGAAGCTTCCGGAGCGGAGATAAGCGATAATCAGGAATGTGCAGAAAAATATCAGCGCCGTCCCAAAGTCGTTCATAACGGCAAGCAGCCCGCAGATTACCACGGAATAGCCGATGAACAGGATCAGATTCCGCTTATTCATGATCCGGTCCATGGTGGAGGCTCCGGCATAGACAAAGCAAACCTTCGCAAGCTCTGAGGGCTGCAAAGACACCCCGCCGATAATGAGCCAGTTTTTGGCGCCGTAATACTCCGTGCCGAAAACCA
>CAMCCS010000025.1 GCA_945873295.1 uncultured Clostridia bacterium | reverse complement strand
GGGAAGTCCCCCAAGCCCCCTTTGAACGCACGATTGCATCATGCGGCTGCGCGTTTTTCAAACGCTTATGGAACACGGCCAGCTCACCGCAGGTCGTGTTCTTTTTCCTGTCCGGCTTCCTGTTCCTCGGTGCCAAGCAGCCGGTCCACATTGGCCTTCACAGTCAGCAGCTCCCGCATTTCATCACGGGCCTGCCGGAACTCGCCGTAGGCTTTCTTCTTTTCCTCCAGCAGCTGTGCGTACTCGGCCTGCAAGCTCTTGACTGTCGGAATCTTTTTCCGCCCCAGCTCGTCGAAGGCTTTTTTTGCCGCCTTGTGAAGCAGAATGTCCGCTTCATGCTCCGCCAAAAACTTTTTGGAATAAGATTAACCAGATGGCATACTACGCTTTTATCGACTGGAAGGACAACATGGACACCCTGGATGATGCTCCTTCTGTGTATTATCCGATGGGCACAGGAATATCATTAGGGCAGCAACATCAAGATGTCGTTTTTTTCGGCAGAGAATTTGGTATAATGCAAAAACGCTGTGGCGACAAATATTGACAAGGTGCGGCAAACTGGCGTATAATAAATCGAAGATTCACTTTATTACCAGTGCCGTTTTGTACAGTTGTTCTCGGAGCGATCCGATGACGTATCCGACGGCAGAGGAAAGGAATGAACTTAAGGTATGAACAGCATTCTTGGACAGATCACAGACGCCTTTTATTATGCAGATAACGCCCATGTTCTGATGTATACGGCAGAGCTGTATCTGGCAATTTTGACGGTGGTGCTGGTTGCGTTTTATATCATCGCCAGACGTTCCAGCCGGAAGCATATTATGAATAATCTCGTCTGCGTAGAAGTCACGCTGAATGAAAGGCTGGATGGCCGGAAATCCGGCGATCCGGCGGCTATGAGCTACGGAAAATACTGGATTGGGATGCAGGATTCCCCCAATGCGGAGATCTATCAGATGAATCCCAAACGCAGCTTCTTCGGGAAAGCCTTTGCGCCGGACTACCCGGTGAGCGTTTTCCTGGCAAGATTCCATGATGCCATGCGGGCCGGCGGCATGGAGGAGGATCCCGGGGTGGTTCTTCTGAAGGAACTGCTGCAGGATGCGGGTTACTGCGCCAGGATGGGCAGGCTCTACCGGCGCGGCGGCAAAAAAGGACTGACAATTCGGGGCAATCGCTCCTACCGAAAAGATCGGACAAATTCCAACAGCGTTCGCGTGGTGGCGGATATCCCGGAGCAGGCAGGCAAACGCTTCGCCCAGAGCACCGGAGGATGCGTCGCCGAGCGGCTCTGCATCACAATGGAAACGGTTTGACCAATGGACAGACAGAGAGTGTAGAGGTGTAAGTCATGGCAGTGAAAACAACCACCGAAATAGACCGGTATCCCGTGCGCTGCGCGGAATGCGGAAACCTTGTGGAAGAGAAATACTTTTCCCTGAACCCGCTGCTGACACAGTATTGGGTTTCCAGGCAGGGACTCCAGGAGAAACTTGAGACGCTGATAAAGACTTTGAACATCGTTGCCCCGTATGGCCGGGATATTTTGCCGGAAATGCCTTCCCTGATTCAGAACGACGAATGTTCCATCCCCACAGGCTGGGAGAAAACGCCAACGCTTTCCGGCTTTGAAACCGATGAAAGCAACAATCCCCCGAAAGGCGCTTTGAAGCCCGTAAAGCTGACTATGGCGGCCATTGTTGCGGCTTATGTCAGAATGACCAAGTTCGACGACCTTTACCATTTGCTGGACCTTCGGTGGAAAGAAAGGAAGCTTGAAAAACGCCACGAGGACCTGAGCATTGAGGACAGCGCAAAACAGATGCAATATGCCAGCCGGGCAGCAAGCCTTCTTGGCAAGCAACTGAAAGCAGGGGAAGATTCCGAAAAAGGCAAGCGACAGGCGGTCCTGGATCTGATGGATACAATCCTGGACTGTGCCGAATACGAGAATGAACAAGACCTGGACAGCTATTCCCTCAAACCGCTCCGGGTCGGCTGGCGGTATAAGGTCGAAAACGGCCGGAAAATGCCGTATTCTCTAATGGTGGAGGACGGCACCGGCCTGTATACCGAGTGTGGAAACTGCTGCTGCAATCACTGCCATAAGCCCATCAATTATAAGCTGGGCGCCTACAAGCAGCGGATCATCGGCGTCCTGGGCACCCCGGGCACAGGCAAGACCACCTATATCGCAGCCCTGATGGATATGATTGACAGGGGCGGCGTTACCACGGCTACAGGTACGGAAGAGAGCCAGGTATCATCGGATATCACCATCGAAGCCCAGCCGGATCCACAATGGAAGCGAGTGGCGGCCGGTCCTGGCATCAGCACAGAACCCGGGCTGCTGTGGCGCTATCAGCACGGTTACCCATCGGATAAAACGCCATGGACGATGAACATGGCCCTGAGCTTTCTGGTCAAAAGCCCCCTCCTGAGCGAAGCGGTTTTGTATACCCTGGCAGATATTCCCGGTGAAGCGTTCTACAATGTCGTCAGCAAAAAAGAAGACACCGCTGCGGTGGAAGCCCAGCAAAAGCTGCTCTACAACTGCGATGCTCTGATTATGGTAGTCAGCAGCAGGCAGCTTCGGAATGCGGAGATAACGCAGAAGAGCGAAGACGGCGGGGCGGCACAAAAATCCGAGGAGATGGTTACAAGTCCCTCTGAAGTGCTGACCTGCTGCGATGCCTTTCTTCCCCGGAACCCGATTCCTACGGCGGTGGTGCTTACCGCGGCAGATGAGATTCACGGCGGTAACATGCGTACGCTGCTGCACCTGGCATATGATGTCCGGCGTTGCCCGCCTCTGGCCCAGTCCGGGAATACGCTGGTCTACAATGCAGAGCTGATGAGAAATACTTCCGGTGCCATAAAGAACTACCTGAACACCGAGTTCGGCAGATTCATGGAGACGCTGACAAAGGTGGTGAGCCGGGGAAAAGAATCCGCTCAGATGTCTGCCTTTGCCGTTTCCAGTGGTACGCAGTGTGCGCCCAGAGACTACGATGCCAATTTGGACGATCCCTACAACAGTCCCGAACAGCAACGCATGCGATACAGGGAAATCTGTACCGCCCGGTTTGGCGTGGCATCCCCCTTCCTGTGGCTCCTGGCCTGCGATGGTGTGCTGTCGCCGGGGCAAGGCGATCTGACTTACGGGGCTTTCTCCGATGGGGATCGGAGAAAGGTGAAGGACATGCGGACAAAGTATCTGGGTGTCTGAACGGAAGGAGCGTGAGCCATGTATACATTTGTCTATGGCAATATCCGGCACAGGAATTACGTCTATCTTTGCTCGAAACCGGACTTCTTTGAGGATATCAAAAGAACCTGGGCGCTGGATAGCATAACCCGGTATGATATAACCTGCAAACACGGGGAACTTGCCCTGGAGCAGCATCAGTCTTTCGGGATGCTGACCTCGGATCTGAACTCCGGAATCACCCCCAGACTGCTCCTCTTTGTTTCCGGTGCAGAGGAACACCGCAACGGCAGATATGCCCAGGGCTATCTGTGCGCAGACGAGGATGGAGATATCTACGGCGTTGATTTTCTGAAGCTGCTGAACGTTAGCTTTCAGAGCTGTTCGGAAGTCATCAATACCAGCCGGTTGGAAAGTCTGACAATCGGGAGCCTGCCCCAAGAGGAGCTTCAATCCCGAAACCTGCCCAGGGAACAGATGGCGCAGATCCTTACGGCGCTTTTGCAGAAAAAGCGGGTAGTCATCCGCCTGAAGGAGGTGGGCAAAGAAGCCATGCAGGCCTCCCGGGAAACCGTGATGGCAATTTTTGAGAGACTTCCTTATGAATTCCGTCGCAGCAACGGATACCTGACCGGCGCCTCCCGGAAACTTCTCCAGGATGCGGCGCAGCCGCTTCCAAAAGCGTTTTCCGTGGTTCTCCTGGATGAGGATGCAGACATCACAGGCATCCAATCCGACCGCGAAACATTTTTCCTGGATCTGTGCCAGCCGGAAATCTCCATGTCCGTTCCGGATGAGATGAAAACACTGGTGCAGTTCCTCGCCGATACAGCACCCGGGGAACTGGAGCCGTTCTTTGCCTTCTGCCGTCGTGTCAGAGACCTGGAAAAGAACGGCACCCCACTGGACTGCTACGACTATACCATGCTGCTGAGCATCTTCCGGGCGGATCCTGAGAAGGTAACGGATGATCGGATGCGCAGCTGGGCAGTGGAATTGTTCGGAAACAGGCGGAAGAAGGAGGCAAAAGCCTTCCTGTATGATCGGCTTGCCAGGGTACTGACGCCGCAGCGGCTGACGCAATTCCTGCTGAAGGAGCTCCCTGAAGATCAGAAAATTGAGAGCCTGGGAAGCCCCACAAAAGACCTAAACGGCGTGAAAGCGATCTTCCTGGCCCAGGAGCTGTGGCAGCGCTGGAGCGATGATTGCAAGGCGGACAGCCTTGTTGACAAACTTACCAACTGGGCCACCGAAATCTGCCTCCGGCAGAACGAGGCTCTGCTGAATCCTGAAAAACCCACCGTGGCAGCAGCCCAGGAGCTGGACATCCTGCTTGATCGGATTGCGCCCAACGCGGATCTGCCCCTGGCGAGGAAGATTCAGGAGACGGTTTACCGGAAAATCAAAGGCCGCTGTGATGAAATCAGGCAAGAAGTGGCCGGCGGCGTTCTTTGTTTCATCCCCGAGGCGCTGAGCCCGGAGGAGGCAAAGGGACAGTTGAGGACCGTAATCAGAATGCAGAACGACGGACTGACCGAAGGAGATGTTTCCTTCCCCGCTTGGGAGGAGATTGGCTCTGCCAGACGGATCCTCCGGGAGATCGAGGCCATTGAAGCATACAGGATCGGCGAAAACAAGCCCCAGCCCCGACTGGTGAATCCCAGAAAACGGGCTTGGGTGCGGCGCTGGTTCCCGGACAACAAAGATCTGCAGATTGCCCTGGCAAAACAGGAGGAAAACGGAAGAGTCCGGCTGACAGAACAATGGGCGCGCCGGAAGGATACCGGGAAGTGGGTGGAAACCTTGTATATCCACTGCTGGCCGGAGGAGCTGCTGAAGCGCGGCGCAGGGGAAGCTACCTCGGAAAGCTGGCGCCATGCCGTGGAGGCACACTTCCCACCCCATTCGGGAGAACAGGAATAAGGAGCGATAGAAAGATGAGACGGATGAAAAAGATGAAACGGCTAACCAGCCTGTTCCTGCTGGCAGCTCTGCTGCTGACCATGGCAGGCTGCAGCATGGAGCGCACCGGCGACAGTTCCACCCGGGCCACCAGAGCTTCGGAGGAAACCCTGGAACAAACCCAGGAGCAAACCGCCGAAGCCGCGAAAGGCACGGAAAGCCGACAGACGGCTACCACATGGAGCCCGGAGACCGACCCCGTGATCCGGGAACACATCGCCGCCCTGGAGGATTTGAAAGAGGAAAAGGCCATCCGCAGGGCCTCCCATCTGGATCTGTATGTGGAGAATACCGAGGCCATGGCCGGCTTCCTGCCCTCCAACGGCGTCACGGAATACGTCCAGAGCGTTCAGGCCCTCTTTGATGCCATGGACGGAAGCTACAGCTCCACGGCGCATTACCTGATCAATGGCAACTCCGGCCTGCACTGGATCAACAGTGCTGTGAACAACGCCTTCCGCCAGGATGCGCAGTCCCTTTCGTTTTACAAGGACAATCTTTTCCCCGAGGAGAGCGCGCTGGGACAGCTGTTCGAAAACACCACGCCCTTCGCAGAGGACAATCTGACCCTGATTGTCTCCGGCTTTGTGGAGCCCCGGTTCGATCTGAGCCCTCTGTCCCGGGGAATTAAGCAGTATTTCGGAAGCTACCCCGACTCTGCCGCCTGCATTGTGGGTATCCACAGCAATTTTAACGGCGGTATGACCAGGAACACCCAGAAACTCGTCGGCACGGACCTGGTGATTCCCTCCGACAACGCCAGCTATCATGTGCCCTCCTTCTACGTCAGGGAATTTATCGGCACCCTGCCTGTCTATATCGTGATGGTGGGTCCGGAGACGGATGTGCAGAAATTCCTGGCAACCTATGAAAAGCAGCTGACCACCGCAGGCGTGGAATACACCAAAAGCCTGTATACCAACAATGTCTACGACCAGATTGTGGAAGCGCCCCTGGAATTTGAGGTAATCCCCGACCAGAAGGCCGGAAAGCTTGCGCCTCCCGTGCTCTCCAGCTACAACACCGGTGAACTGAATCAGCTCGAAAGCCGTACTGTCTTCTCTGCCACCTATGTGGGCATTGAGGCTCGGGACGAGCGCAGCAGAGGGGGCAGCGGGGAGGAAGACCCCGTGGCGATTCGCACTTCCACCCAGATTTCCGCCATCAGCACAAATTATGTCCCCGGTGCGGAATATACATTTGACTACTGCCTCTATGCCTTAGACAAGGACACCCAGACCTGGGTGGAGGCTGGCAAGAATGCCCAGGCCATGGTGCATTTCACCCACGAGCTCATGACGGGCGAGGTGATGGAAGTGGTTGAAAACAAGGAAGTGGTGGTTCTGGCTGACGGCAGAGAGGGCATCTACCTCAGTGCCCTGCTGGATTTCTCTCCGGAAAGCGCCCTGTCCAGGGATACCGTATACCGCCTGGAGGTACAGGTGAAGCTGAACCATCCCAACTATGATGCCTGCAGCGAAGCCAACCCGAATCTGGCAAAGGAATTCAGCATTTCCAGCTCCCAATACTACCAGGTTGTCAACTCTCTGGTGGCACTGTACACCCCGCACAGGCTGTGGAGAGCCACCGAAGCGGATCTGACCGCCACCGCAATGCCCTATACGCCCAACCTCTCCGCATTCCTGACCAGTCTGGAGCTGCTGGAATCCAGCTTCCGGCCGGATACGGAACATGTGGAATACCTGGACTTCATCTTCAATCTCGGAGATGGAAATAGAAGATAATTGATTACGGAGGAGTAGAATATGAGTAATTTTTCAAATAATACTACGCTGAAAACAACCTGGACGAATGCGCTGTTCGGCGTCCTGCTGATTGCCCTTTTGAGTGCCGCTGCACGGTTCGGCACCTGGTACGGCGTGATGTGGCAGGGCGATCCGGAGATTTTCTGGACGGAATTTGCCATATTGTCTGTGTGGCTGCTGATGTTTTCCCTGCTGCTTCCTGTTATCTGCTATCTGATTGCCTACGGCCGCTACAAGCATCTGATTGCGCACCATCCGCTGGATCCCATGGGTGCCAAGGAAGGTACTTACGGAAGACCCTCCCTGGTGTTTGGCTTCCTTCTGCTTCTTCTGGAGGTTCTGGCGCTGGCAGTCATCGCCTTCGCAGTCTATGCCCACTTTAAAATGGATCTGAATTTTGATGCCGACAGAATTGCGTTTGTCACTTTGGTGGCCATCTCCGGCGGCGGCACAGTGCTGAATCTGATCCTTTACGGCATTGCCATCCACTTTTTTAAGCCCAATGTGAAATAACGCTCAGAAGGGAGAATAGGATGAACTACTATATCATTGCCGCAGGCGGCACCGGGGCCATGTGCGTCCGATCCTTCATCTATCTGGCAGCCGCCGGATGCGCAAAAGACTTCGATACCTATCACATCCTTCTGGTGGATAAGGACACAAAAAGTGATGCTGTCACTGCCTGTGAGAATCTTCTGGAAGATTACAATGTCATGTACGACCAGCTTCGGAATGACAAGTTTACCTTTCCTAAAATCACGCTGCACAAGTGGAGCTTCACCGGAGCGATCATGGACGAGTATGAGAGCAAAACCGGCAAGCTGGCGCAAGACCTGTCCACATTGACACTGGACAAGCTGCTAAACCCCAACCACGATCCCAATACCGCCCTTCTGCTGAATACCATGTACACCACAGCGGAGCTGAATACCGATCTGAAGAACGGTTTCTATGGTCACCCCAACATTGGTGCTCCCGTTTTCGATTACATCCGCGATCGCTTTTTGGATCCGAAGGGCAATCCTTTCATGAATTCGCTGCGGGGTGAACTGAGCAAGGGAAAGACCTATGTTTATCTGTTCGGCTCTCTCTTCGGCGGTACCGGCGCAACGGTGATTCCCAATGTGGTGCTGGCCCTGCGCTCTATCAAAGGCACCGGTGGTACTGCCATCGGCAGGAATAATCTGATCCTGGGCGGCAGCATGGTCATGCCCTATTTCAAGCTGCCGCAGATGAAGCCTGATTGCCTGGACAAACTGGCACAGCTGGTTCCTGAGGATACCAAGTTTGCTGACCAGACCAGGGAAGCCTTGGACTACTATGACTCCAGCCAGCTGCTGCAGGAAATGATGAACCTGACACTGGTGGGCTCCTCCGAGCTGGACGTCACCAGCGAGATCTTCGCCCGGGGCGGTGAGCAGCATCAGCACTTCCATATGGTTCTGATGCTGGCAGCCGTGGCAGCCAACCGTTTCTTTGATAACAATCTGGGCGGAATGGCCGCCGTCAATGTGGATAATTCCACTCCCATTAATCCCCTGGGTGAACTGATCCTGTGGAAGTTCACTCCGGGCAATCAGGGGAATTATGCTTCCCTGACGGCATCCGAGCTGGGCCTGAACACCGAACTCAAGCATATGACAAGCTTCTTGCGCTTCAGCGTGGTTGTCGCTTTCTATATGCACGAGCGTTTTGATAAGGTCCCATGGGATCGTCTGTGCAAGGATGTGGAAGTGCAGGGAACCATTCGCCAGATGTCCGCCGACGTCGGCAGAGAGTTGGATCCGAAAAAACTGACCAAAACAGACTTCGAGACATACTATAAGCTGCCCGTTCAGAAGGCCGGTGCCATCTGCCGTGGTTTCATTGAGTTCTTCTTTGATGTGGCCCTCAGCGGCTACGATTGGAGCAAGTTCCGCGACTATTACCGTGATGAAAATCGGGCACAAAAGGTGGGCACGAATACCTACTACCCCTATGTCCAGGGCGCAATCAGCGAAGACGCCGAAAAGACATTCCTCACCCGCTGGGTGGATATTGCCAATGTGAATATTCTGATGGAAATTCTCAAGGCGGCCGCTCCCCGGGATGTGCTGACCAGATATTCGCTGAATGATATCTGCTCCTTCTCTTACCTGGATCAGGATCGGGGAGGAGTCAAGGAGCAGAATTACGCCAATAATATTGGTCAGGTCTATCAAAACGCACTCAGCAAACTGCACCTGGAGAGAAACCTGTTCGGGCACCTGGGAAATACCAACGCGAAATTCAGCGATATTTACGCACAATTGCGGCAGATGTGCTAGGAAGGTGGTAGAGTATGATAATCAATAAATGTTTTTCATCCAATCTGATTGCCGGTGTAGACAACATCGTGACGCTCGTTCCCGGTTTGGCCTCTGTGGGCAGCGATGGCCCCATGGTTATCCCCAACTTCGATGGCTCTACCGCTATCCAGAGTGTCAAGAAACATATGTCTGTGAATCTGGTGAAAGCAAACAGCCTGGCCAGCCATGCCCGGCCCACCATGCTGGCTTTTCTCTCCGGCTTTACCAGCAATGTCCGCAGTGCGCTGGACGCCCTGGCCCCCGGGAAGACCTTGACAGACTACAATATTCTGGACGCTCAGGTGAAACACGACTTTGCCGAATGGCAGGGCCTGACCGCTGCGGTGGCCCTGAACTGGATCTACTCCGGCGCGGGTCTGAACCTGTCCGTCATGTCTGTCGGCCTGAGCAACGCCACGCCTGTGGAGCGCTGCCTGCTGATGGAGATGGACAAGGATCCGATGTACTACAATAGGGCGGTCAATAAGGACGCAGCCGGAAATATCACCGGCGGCACACTGTTCTATATCTGCCAGAACGGTACGCCCTTTGCTCTGTACCATCCTTCCATCGGCATTGTCCCCATGCACACCTTCGATTCTTCCATTTTCCGGGGTATTCTCCCCTGGTTTGACTACGAGGAATCGGACTGCCACAAGGGCTGGAACTTCCTGGCGGAGCCCGGCGAGGTGCCGGCGGCCTATGCCACCGACCTGGTTCTCTCCCGTATCGCCGATTGGGCAACGCGGAACAACATCCCCAACTACCCCCAGTACATCGCCTCCAGGCAGAGCAATCCTGGCTACATGGCTCCCGCAATCCTGCGTTCCGCAGCGTCCATCCCCGGTGCGGAGCAGATCGACAATGTGTGGCCCGGTGCCGGCACCAACTTCCGCACCACCGTCCTCTTCTGCCAGGATGCCGCAGGGAAACCCAGCGCGGTGCCGGAGATCTTCTGCAATCAGATGCTGATCTCCTCCATGGGAGAGGGAAATCAGATGGTCTATAACACGCCGAATGGAAGTAAACCCGTCTGCTTCAGCGATGGCATGCCGGACGGGTATGCGCCTGTTCCGCCCCTGACTTCGGAGAGCATGGATCTGTTGAACCGCTGCACCCTGACCGATCTGACCTTCCAGGCTGAAATGCCCCATGGCAGCCTCTGCGCCGTAACCGTTTCCGCAACCCTGCAAAATGGCCTGGGCGAGGTGTTTGCCCTCCGGAAAGCCTTCGGTTTGGATCGCCTGGCGCAGGGCCGTTTGCCCTACCTGATGCTGTGGCCCTTTGTACCCGTGCCCAAGGGCATCCCGTTCCTTCAGCGGTACTTTGCCACCTGGACGGATCAGGTGTGCGATTTCAAACCCCTCGACGGGTTGCCCATTGTAACGGGCATTGGCTTCGATTTTGAGGCTCAGGGCGCTGCCCACGATGTCTGCAGACATACGGCCCCGGCGCAGGCCTGGACCGTGTGCCACAGCGGCGCGCCTTTCCGTTATGCAAAGGTAACGGGAAAAATCGGGGGCGAGACACTGCCTGACCTGGGTGTTGTCATCATGCCGGAGTATCCCACCTTTAATCCGGTTGCTTTGGCCGGAAATCCTGTGGAAGTCGCTGTGGACTTCGGCACTACCAGCACCGTGTGTGCACTGAATTCCCCTCTGCTGAAGGGCGGTACGCAGATCCTGACCTATCAGGATTATGGCTGCGGCGTTACCTGCGCCGATTCCCGTGCCAAGAACAGCCTGGACGAGGATCACTGGTTGGGCAAGAGCGGTCCCGATGGCTGGTCCATGAGCTCCAAGATCTTCACCGTTGCCCAGCTTTTTGACAGAACCAAGGAAATTGGCCCCAACTGGGCCGAGGCCGCGGGTGCAATCCCCCCGGAATACTATGTGGACTCCCGTATGTTCCTGATCTCCGGCAATGCCCTAATCGCCTATACGGCAGCCAATGGCGGCGACGCAGATCCTCTGCGAAATCAGCACATCATGAATGACATCAAGTTTGATGAGAGCCTGGATCCCAAAAACCAGTACGCAGCAAGCACATTCCTGGCCGGTATCTATCTGCATACGGTGCTGTTCCTGCTGAAGCAGGGAATTGTTCCCATGCCAGGCGTCCCCTATCTGGAGCTGCGGGCTTCTTATCCCAATGAGGTGACCCTGACTGCCCTGCGCGGTGGTTGGCTGAACGCCCAGAGCATTGTTGGCCAGGTGATCGCCCCCAGTCTGACAAGCCCCATTGCCAATATGCTGAACCAGGATAAGTTCTACACGGAAGCGGCTGCCACCATGGCCTATCAGCACGGAGCCTTCGGCGGTATGATTGCCGTCCGCCCCTCCATCGTTTCTGTGGATATTGGCGGCGGTACCACGGACATCTCCATCAGCAACTCTGCCCACGGAACTAGCGTTCGAAATATGTCCCTGCGTTATGCCGGACGGGAGATGATGGTGACTACTCTGGTGCAATATTTCCGCAAGTTCAGCACTGGTGCGGTGATGAATCGTGACGGCGTGTTCAAAGGCCTCTGGAGCGGTGACGCCGCCTCCATCCAGATGCAGAATCTGTTTATTCAGCTGTGTGAAGAGGCACATAATGCCAGCGAACGGAAGCTGCTCTCCAAAAACAATTCCGTCCGGATGATCGTGGAGATGCTGCTTTCCGGCGGCATGATGCTGCCCGATATCCAGAACAACCAGCTTCTGCGTCAGATCATCGCTCTGAAATTTATCCTGGTCATGCGCCTGACCGCCAGGGTGGTTCGGGAAAATGTGGATATCTGGGTCCTGCCGGATGACCTGGTGGGCGGCAAGCTGCCTCTGGATCTGAGCATCAGCGGTACCAGCGCACAGCTGCTGCAGTATGTGTTCAACTGTGACATGAAAGATCTGCAGCAGGCAAGCATACACTCTCCCAAACCCACCGTGGCCGCCTGCGTGAACCTTTTCACCCAGCTGTTTGAAAATGAGCTCCGGGATAAGCTGCCTGAGGGTGTGGGCGTGGATCTGAAGTTCTATGTCAGACCCAATGTGTTCGACAAACGGGAAGTCGCCTTCGGTATGCTTGAGGATCCGGCATTCAATCCGTTTGCAGCCAAACCCCTGGGTGCGGTTCATAAAGCCAAGGCTGTGGTGGTCGGCGGACTGCCCAACCCAGCCGACATCGAGGCCAAGCGGCTGGAGGCAGAACGGAAGATGAAAGTCAAGTTGGGAGCCTTGCCTGATCCCATTCTGCAGAAATATCTGAACGGCGGTGACGGCAGCTTCGGTGTAAAGCAGTATCTTTTTGCCTATGAGCAGATTTTCCCCGTTGGAGCTGTGGGCGCGAATCTGTGTCTGGGTCCCAAGATCAACTCTGCTTCCTCTCTGCTGGACAGCTTCGATGCCAACCTTGGCGCACAGGCACGGTTTACCGTTTCCAATAGCCGTGCAAAGTACATGATCGAAGACGAGCAGCAGCCCTATGTGGATGAGCTTGCCTGTACCTACCTGATCGAGGATATGCTCGACAGCGCAATGGCAGCGCTCCAGGAATGACGAATCACCAGTGCTCCGCCTCAGGCCCCCGGAAGCCTGAGGCGGAAAGGGCCGGTTATGAGGGATAACATGATGATGATTGTATTGGCTGGTTTCCTCGGTTTCGTGCTGGGCTGCCTGCTGACGGCCTGCTTCTTTCTCATCGTGCAGCAAAGAGAAGATGCCGCAAGAGAGGAGCAGTGGCACGAAAAACAGGCACGGCTGCAGGAAAAATTCGCAGCACAGCTGAAAGAACAGCTCCGAAAGCAGAAAGCATTCCTGCTTCGGGAGCAGGAACGCAAGCTTCAGGAATTGCGCGCCTCTTTGCAGGCAGTCCCTCCTGCTGGGAAGAAACCAGCGGCAGCCTCCCCGCAGACGCCCGTCCTCCCGAAGAAGCCTAAACCGCAATTTGAGGCCGTGCAGTCCCTGAAGCTGGAGTTTCGTTCCGCAACACCTGACCCGCAGGTCAACCCCTTTTTACCCGGCGAAGGCTATCTCCGGGATCGGGAAAATCGGTTGATTCCGCGGCAGGAATGCTTTCAAACGCTGAATACCGGGCGAGGGTATGCCGAGCAGGGAATGCTCTGGGCCTTTGATGCCATCTACCGGGGCGAGTGCTATTCCTTTGAACAGATCAGAACCGGCGCCCTGGCTGACCGCTTCTTCCGGCTGGCAGCGGTGGTGGAACCTGCTGTGGTAGAATCGCGTACCGGATATAACATCTACTATCTGAAAACGAAAGGCAAGCTGGAGATCACTGACCCGTGAGCCTGGAGAACAGGGTCGTTATGAGAAAGGAGTTTTCATGAGCGTATTGAGGAAAAACAAAGGAAAGCGCTTTCTGAAACAGTGCATTGCGTTCTGTGTAGTGCTGGCACTCGTGCTCGCTGCACCCATCGCTGCCGGCGCCACCGCAGCGGAGGCAGTAACTGCGCAGGAAATGACGGATGCGCTGAACGCACTGCAGCAGGAGCTTTCCATGGCGGCGATGACCGTAAATTCCTCCCTTCCCGAAGCAACGGAGGAAGTCCCCGGGGAAGCAGAGGGTTCCGCCGCGGGCCTTATGCCTGAGACACAGATCGATATGGTGTACCGTTGCCAGGAATTGGCAAGCAGTGTGATTGAAAAAATCAACGGCCATCAGCAGTCCTATCTGCGCAAAGATCTGCTGGAATATGTCCAATTCTTTACCTCCTGTATGCGCAGGAGCGCCCAGCTGCAGACCTGCGCATCCGCAATGCAGAGCAAAATCACTTCCTGCACCGATCTGGAGCAGGAAGCGCAGCAGAGTCTGCTGACTGCGGTTCAGACTGTTGTTGATCCTCTGAAGGACTGCCCCTTCGGGGAACTGGCAGATAATCTGGCTGCTGCAGAACAGTGGACAGCCAGCATCAACCGGGAGCAGGTCGATGCCTGGTCCAATTCTCTGGGCGATAATGAGCAGTTGCAGAAGCGGTATGATACTCTGATCGAACTGCTGCCGGACTGGACAGAGGCAAAGCAGACCCTGGACCAGATCGAAGCCATCCTGAACAACTACTCCGGTGAAAACCGTGTTCTGAAAGGGGAGGCAGCCACTGCCGCCGCGAAGACACTGCAGGCCCTCTGTGATGAGAAGAATCATGTCGCAGAGATGATGAAGCACTATGCCGATGGCAGTGACGCAGACCAGAATGCAATCCCGGAGCAGATAGCAGATCTCTGCGGCAGAATGGATTCCGTGGTGGCGGAATGCCTGGCCGAGTGCGTACAGGAAAATCGGACGCAGGCTTTTGTCCAGAAGGATCTGACCAACCGGGTCAGCGATCTGGAGGGGAAGGTACTGTTTGCCTACATTGCCCTGATTGTGGCAGCTGTTTCCCTGGTGCTGGGCATTGCGGCACTGGTAATCGGCCTGAACAAATCCAGAGTAAAGGCGCTGGAGCAGAAAACCCATGAGATCCAGCAGAAAGCCGATGAGTTCGAGCAGAAGCAACGGGATGATGCGCAACGGCTGAACAAGCGAATTGAACAGCTGTCCCTGGATATGGTCAAGCCCATCGCAGCCGAGCGGGAGACAGCGGAGCTGAAACGAATCATAGAGCGTATGCGCAAAGAACAGGAGAGTCGTACCAACAATTCCAATATCTCCAATATGCCCATCGAAGCTGTGATGGATAACACGCCCAAGCCCGTGGGCTACCTGCATCTGAACTATAATTCGGTGGCGCCGCAGATGTCTCTGTTTGAGCAGAAGGAATCGGGCAAGTATGTGCTCTATTCTGACGAGACCATCGCCCCTGTTGCCCTGCCTCAGACCAACACAGCCAAAGGCTGGGTGCGCAATGGCCTGTGCTACCTGTTCGATCTGGAATATAACAACAGAGTGGTCCAACCGGCAGAATTGGGCGACAGCTACTATGAGATCATGGAAGTGGCAGAACGGGCAAAAGTGGAAGACAGAAAAAAACTTGTCCAAAAAGGAATCCTGAGGATACAAAAAAGGTCATGAAAAGAATTGTCGGAATCCTTCTGATCTGTGCCCTGGTTCTGGGGATGTTCACAGGTTGTGAGCGCAGAGCTTCCTCCGGCTCAAGCCGATCCTCAAGGCATATGACAACGCCAACTGTTGAAACCGAAAATTCCGGCAGGAGAAGTATGACGCGGGAGGAAATCCTGGAGGCACGGAACGCTGGCGTGCCCGAGACCACTGTCCCCGCCCGGGAGGACAGCCCCTCTCAGGATGGCGGAGGCTACTACACCGATGAACGCGTCCCTCACTATAAGGCCGCCAATCCCAACTGGGAGCAGCTGCGCTTCAATTGGAACTCCAAGGATAGGGGCGAGAACCTTTCCATCAGCGTGTCCGTGGACAGCGCCATGTACACCTACTACCGGGGGCTGGGGCGCTATTACAATCCGGAAACCTTCTTCCACTACGTCAATGACGCCAACAATGAGGCGCTGATTCATGAGATCGTTCAGCAGATCATGCAGTCCAGCACGTTGTTCTCCCGCAACAACAGTGCCCTTGTCCGGGAACTGGCAAATTTTGTTCAGGAAGTCATTACCTATCGGTATGACAGGGACACCACCGGCGAGGAGGAATACCCCCGCTATCCCATCGAGACCCTCTATGAGCGTCAGGGCGACTGCGAAGATACCAGCATTCTTATGGCGGCCTTGCTGAAGGCGTACGGCTACGAGGTGGGCTTTATCCACGTGCCCGGCCATCTGGCGGTGGCGCTGCGCGCTTCGGATGATTACGACGACGGCCCCTATGTGCAGATGGATGGCCACCGGTATCTGTACATCGAAAGCACCTATGCGGGCTGGAACATCGGAGATATTCCCGATGATGTAATGGGTCAGCCTGCCTATGTTTATCTGATCCCCTGAGCAAAGGTATTCCCTGGATACGGCAGTTTTTTAATCTGCAATATCTTCCGGAAAACTCAGGCAATACCATTGAGGGCAATGCCGCTGATAGCTGCCGCAAACGGCAATACACCGTTGGTAATTCCCAAATCTATGGTTTCGGTATGCCCACATATTGAAGATGCCGCCCACTCGGGCGGCATCTATCATGCATATTCAATCATCCTGCAAATACCGTTCACATACTTGCGCATGGCACTGTCATAGCGGAAACAGATATCGTATTATTTGCTCCCTTCAGGCTGAAAAAGTGCTCTGATTGGTTTTCTTTCCGAAAAGAGATTGGAAAGGGCTCTAATTCGGAGTGTCGGACATCGGGTTTCGGGTTATATAACATACACGCAATTGATGATGCACTATCGTTGTTTGGACAGAATATTCAGAACATCGTTCAACATTTCACTCGTTATGAATAGGACATCGGAAATGCCTTGCTTGTTGATCTGATCGTAATGGATGCCCACTTCCACCACAGAAGGGCAATATCCTGCAGCAGCCAGTGTTCTTGCCCACCGATCGCTGACGGCACTGTCCCGATGTCCGGGAAACTGCATCGTGCTGCACATACCATCCGGCGAAACAATGCTGATTGCGCCAATATGCGGAAGATCTCCGCCATAGACCGACACATGCAGACCTTGCGCCAAGCACAGGATATCTGCGGAAATTTCTCTGCCCAAAAGACTACGGGTCATCAAATTGAAATATGTTCCAATTTCACTCAAAAAGTTAGAAAAACACCGGATTTCTTATCGAAATCCGGTGTTTTTATGGCA
>CAMCCS010000024.1 GCA_945873295.1 uncultured Clostridia bacterium | reverse complement strand
GCTTCTATCCGGGAGATTGCCACACCAGTGACGTCGGTCACTGGTTCGCAATGACACGTTATTGAGAATGCAGCCGGTTGTTCGCTCTGTCCGGCGTACGGCCAATGGAACGATACCGAGCGGGTCAGGGAATTTACGATTACGCAAATGAAGTGCACGACTTGGCTGTCGGCCCTGCCGACAAATTCCAATTTGTTGGGCAGCTGATTCAAACCGATAAGCACATTGTCCAAAAGAAAGGGCGCGCTTCCGGGAATCGGAAACGCGCCGCAGACTGCATTTGTTCACTTATGGTTCGGCTTCAGTCGGAACCTGTTTTTGCAGGGATACCTTCCACAGGTAAATTCCCAGAACCAGGATAAGGACCAGGCAGTGCTCCATGATGTCGTAGGCGAAGAAAGCCAGTCTTCCGTGGCGCTGGACATAGTATTCCATGTACCCAGCCCCGCCGAAGAGTCCCGCGATAACGACCCAGACAAGAATCATCCACTTTTTGAGGCCGCATTTTTTAACGGCACCGATGGCACACAGAATGATGCTGACACCCAGCGCCACAGCGGCAAGGATCTGCACCATGCTGACAAAGCCGTTGCTGCGAAGATACAGAGAATCGTAACGAGTGCTGTCCAGAATCACCTGGGACGCACCGTAAACCATGGCAAACAGCAGCGTGAGCTTTCCGTCGGAAAGGAATTTTCTGGTCCGGGGGGAGAAGAACAGATAAAAAAGGACCAGGAACAGGATGCCAGCGATGACCGCCTGGAACAGGAAGGTAGCCAGACGGTATTCCAGTTCACCGGAGGTGGCGTTCACCACCGGGTAGGACCAGGGGAGGAAGGTCATTTCTGTCAGGATCTGCCCCCGGTCAGCGGAGGTAAAGAAATTGCCCAGCCGGCCCAGGCAGATGGCGCAGGCTCCTGCCACGCTCATGCAGTCCAGCAGTTTCAGGGTACCGCCCGCGAATCGGCCCAGAACCAGGGCGGTCAGGCCGCAGCCCAGGAAAGCCCCGGCCAGAGCCAGACTTGCGGAAGAGGGGGTGGTCAGCGCCTGCCCGAGACTGCGGAAGCTGTCAGCCCGGCAGTACCAGAATACCAGCCGGGAAAGCACCAGGGACAGGAAAAGCGCCATAAGGGCGGAGGCGGCGGCCCAGGGAAGCCGAAGCCCGGCATGGGAGCAGCATGCCATGAAAAAGCATACACCGGCTGTGACCGCAAGGGCAAGTACGATGGAATACCAATACAGTGTGGTATTGTCCAGAATAAAAGCAACTTGATTCATGAGGTCACTCTCCTGCGGGCTTTGCCGTCGCGAAATAGATGATGTCGCTGATCAGCCGTTCACTGCCGTAGTTGACGTTGTTCATCAGCGTATTGTTCATGACCACCGTGGCGGTCTGACCGCCGTCCAGGGCGTAGGCCTGGCGGCAGCCGGTCTCATAAATGCATTGGGCAAAATCTTCCATGGTCACGGGTGTCCAGTAGTACTTATCCATGTTGGCGGCGGCAAAGAGGTAGTGGAGCGTATCCATCTGACAGATGGCTGCCCGGGGGAAGCGCTCTTTCACCTCGCCCAGAATATATCCTTTGGGAGCGCTGTATTCGCCGTCCTTGACCAGTATGGGCCCAAAGGAGAGGGAAAAATTAATGTTATGTTCATCCACATATGCCTGCGCCTGGGCGGCATCGGCAAATTCCAGGTTTCGTTCCAGGAGCATGTCCCCGTTGCGGTCAATAAAGCAGCTGTCCGGGATACCGGGAATGTATTTGTTCACCACGCCGTTTGTAACGGTGATGCCCTTGCGGCGATAAGCATAGAAGTCCGCGCTGCAGGCGACCACCGCGTTGACGGTTTTGGACATTTCCGTGGGTTTTGACAGTGTACCGGAACCGAACTCTCCGCCGGTCAGGTAGCGCCGGAACTGAGAAGGGTGCATCAGCTTGACCTCGGAAAAGGTGAATACGGTATTTTGGATCACCTGCTTCCAGGTGATGGCAAAGATGGTTTCATCCAGGTAATAATAGACGGGGCTTCCGACGTAGGTCTCAATATCGGTGGAGAAGTACAGCTTCTGGCCATCCAGAACCTCCGCGGCTTTATCCAGGAGCCAGTCCAGTTCGGCGGGGCTGGCGGCTTCTCCATAGCAGGTCTCGTCGGGAACAGGCGCGGCAGCGGCGGTGTCGCTGATGCGGTACTCCTTTTTCTTTAAAGCGACCTCGCCGAACAGGATCTGGGAAAAAAGCTCTTCCATTTCCGCCTGGTATGTCCCGTCAACCGATAAGGATGCGACCGACTTGTTTTTGGCTTGCTCGGCAGGCTGCAGGGCAAGGAAAAGGATCAGTCCCGCCGCAAGCAGAAGCAGCCCGGCGCAGACCCAGATCCCGGGCCGGGAAAAGGTAGTTTTTTCATTTGTGGTCATCGTCGTCACCTCTTAACCGGAAACAAAACCGGACAGAAACCGGAGAAAATCCTCGGTAGGAACTACCTGCCATGTGCCGTCCGAACGAACGAGCTGCAGCGTAAAGGTCTGCTCCATAGTTTGGGTTTGATTCCCCAACGCCTGTACGGCAGATTCCGCCATCACTTCAGCAAGAAAGTCCTCCCGGTAGTTGTGGGCTTCGTCGTAGACCTCCTTTTCATCGGTGATCTGCGCTGCCTTTTTCGCCATAAGCTCGGGTGCGATTTCCTGAAGAGAATCCGTTACCGAGGAAATGTCCAGACAGGTAACACACACATCCAGTGCCATATTGGAATCTACGGCATAACAGCTGCCAAAGCTGTATTCGATGCTGTCAAGATATGCATTCCAGATCAGGCCCTGGGCGCTGCCATCCTTTTGCGGCGCCTCACCTAAATGGGGGGCACCGTACAGAAGTTCCTCCAATGCTCCGTAATCGCCGGAAGCGGCACAGGCCATCACCTGATCCGCCGCCTCTGCTACAGACTGAGCATCGACCAGAACGGCGGGACCGTGGGTGGTGCCATAGCGCAGAACAAACACGGTGCACAGGCTGACAAGCAGCCCCGCGATGGCCCAGCAGGCCGTTGCGCGTTTCATGATTCACATTACCTCTCTTTAGTCGGTTTTCAGCCGTCAGGGACGGGAATTGAGCAGGTACTGATAGAGGATCTCCGCTTTCTCACTGCCCACGTTCTTGATGCCGGGAATGGGAAGCCCGTTATCAATCCGCTCTCTGACGATTTCCGCCAGGACATCGCCGGCAAACCGGTTGGGGTTTTTCTCACAGGACAGGATTTTCCGGGCATCCTGGTTTCCCCAGACATCATAAGGGTTGAGCTGATTGAAATAGACGCCGTCAATTATGTCCCGGAAAACATAATAGTTGGGAAGGTACCGCCAGGGACCGCCGATATTACGCCAGTTGTCGAAGGTCACGTTGGTGTCGGGAAGCTGTTCGGCAAGGGCAAACACCCGCTCTCGGGTTTCGGGATCCTCGGTGACATGGCTCCAACGAAGATTGTGCAGCCAGGTCATCTTGCTGATGGGCTCCGGATCGCCGTAGGTGGTTCCGAGGTTGAGATCCTGCAGAGCGGTGCAGCCCAGCAGCGGGGAGTAGTCTTTTATATCCATGATGAAGAGCTCCAGATAGACCAGCTCTTTCAGGTTAGACAGGGGGGTCAGGTCAGTGATGCCCGTATCCGCCAGGATCAGGTACCGTACGTGAGGCATATACTCCAGCCACTCGCACTCCGTTGCCTTACTGTGCCCAACATCCACCGCGACCATCTCGGTACAGTAGCGGAGTTTTTTCAGCTGCTCGTTATTGGGCAGATTGCTTTCGTCCACTCCGGCGGGGAAGAAGACCTTTGCGTCGGTGCGCACCGCATGGATGCCGATCTGCACCGTCCATACGATGGCGGTTTCCGGGTGGCGGCGGTTGAACGCATCCATTGTTTCGTCATCGATGCCGCAGTCCGACATAATGAGCTTTTGCAGGTTGGAGAAGTAGGGAAGAACGGCTTCCGCCGCCTCCGGGGTAACAGGCTTTCCGGAAATGTCGATTTCCTCTGCATCTGTGGAGAAAACCTCTCCGGCCAGGGTCAGGTCAAACAGGAAAAAGATATCCGGGAACAGGTCAGCCACGGCTTTTATTTTGTCCTCCGGCAGCGTCGTCTGCTTGAGAATCACGGTTTCCAGACTGGAAAACAGGGGCAGGTACCGGGTAAGCTCCTCCTGGGTGACCGGGACGGCGGTAAGGTCGATCTGGGTCACATCGGGGGCAAGCGTGGTCTGCCACAGGTCCAGGGAAAACTGAAACCGGATCTGGGGGAAAGTGTCCCGCAGGCTGACCAGGTCCTCCGGCTGGGGAAGGGTACCTTTCAGCTCTACCGTCTGAAGCCGGGGAAGCAGAGGAAGCGCCGCTTCCAGCTGCTTCGCGTCGGCATCCGTTACCGTCAGCGCCTGACAGAAATTGTCGCAGGAGGCACCGCCCACATCCACCCGGTAGGTGACAACGCAGTCGGGCCTGCGCTCCTGCAGATACAGAAGGGCAGCATAGTCCGTACACTTCGAAGCGTCCACCTGCTTTAGATTGGGCAGGTAGTCTAAGTCCCGGGCTTCCTCCTCGGTCAGAGAGGTGATGGTGATGGATTCGGTATCCATTGGATACCGGTTCTCCTGAAAGGGAACGGTCCACAGCACCTGGGAATCCGGATAACGGCTGCAAATATCCGTATACTGCTGGATAGACAGTGTATGTCCGGTCAAATCCAGGACCGGAGCGTTTTTAGGAAAAAACTCCCCGTCAATAAAGGAATGCGTGAAAAAAAGGGCAGCAGCACCCACAACCATCGCTGCCGCGGCACCGGCGATTCCAATACGAATCACCTGCTTTTTCTGCATAAAAAACCACCGCGCTTTCCCGGAAGAATAAATACTGAATATCATAATATCACAGGATTTTCCATTATGCAAGGAAATTTGCGGCTGTATTTGGAATTATATCTTTGCTGCAGGATTGTGGGAGACAGGCAGAACAAAATGCCGGAAATAAGCGTTTTTACAGAAAATCAGCCCATTCCCGGTAAAGAGAATGGACTGATTAGGTTTTACGGGAGCCGGAGAAGACAGGCTTACACCACGCCCTGGGCCAGCATGGCATCGGCGACCTTCAGGAAACCGGCAATGTTGGCACCGGCCACATAGTTGCCCTCCATGCCGTACTCTTTGGCGGCAGAATCCAGGTTGTGGAAAATGTTCACCATGATGTCCTTCAGTTTGGCATCCACCTCTTCAAAGGTCCAACTAAGACGCTGGGAGTTCTGGCTCATTTCCAGCGCGGAGGTGGCTACGCCGCCGGCGTTGGAAGCCTTGCCGGGGCAGAACAGAACACCGCTGTCCTGGAAGTACTTGGTAGCATCCAGGGTAGTGGGCATATTGGCGCCCTCCGCAACGGCAAAGCAGCCGTTTGCAACCAGTAGCTTGGCGTCGTCCAGATTCAGCTCGTTCTGGGTGGCGCAGGGGAGGGCAACATCGCACTTCACGGTCCAGACGCCCTTACCGGCGTGGTACTGGCTGTTCGGCCGTGCCTTGGCATACTCGGTGAGCCTTGCCCGGCGGACCTGCTTTACATCGATGAGGGTGGCAACGTCAATGCCGTCGGGGTCGTAGATCCAGCCGGTGGAGTCGGAGCAGGTGACGGGCTTTGCCCCCAGCTGCCAGGCTTTTTCGATGGCGTAGGTGGCCACATTGCCGGCGCCGGAGACCACAACGGTTGCGCCGGAAAGGGACTTGCCGTTGCAGCGGAGCATTTCCTCCGTCAGATACAGCAGGCCGTAGCCGGTAGCCTGGGTGCGGGCGAGGGAACCGCCGTAGCTCAGGCCCTTACCGGTGAGCACACCGGCGTACTGATCCCGGATACGCTTGTATTGGCCGAACAGGTAGCCGATCTCCCGGCCGCCCACGCCGATGTCGCCGGCGGGCACGTCGGTGTCCGGGCCGATGTATTTATACAGCTCGGTCATGAAGCTCTGGCAGAAAGCCATGATTTCCCGGTCAGACTTGCCCTTGGGATCAAAATCGGAGCCGCCCTTGCCGCCGCCGATGGGAAGTCCGGTCAGGCTGTTCTTGAACACCTGCTCAAAGCCCAGGAATTTCATAATGCTCAGGTTAACGCTGGGGTGCAGCCGAAGACCGCCCTTGTAGGGGCCGATGGCGCTGTTGAACTGGATGCGGTAGCCGTTATTTACCTGGACCTGACCGTTGTCATCCACCCAGGGCACCCGGAAAAGAATCGCCCGCTCCGGGGTGGTCAGCCGCTCCAGCAGCGCTTCCCGGCGGTAGCGGGCCTCGTTCCGGTCAATGACGGGGGCGAGGGTTTCCAGTACCTCGGTAACGGCCTGAATGAATTCCGGCTGGTCGGGATTCTGACGCTTGACCCGTTCCAGCACCTCACTGCCATAACTCATAGACAAATGTCCTCCTGTCGCGTTTTTCCGGCTTATTGTACCAGAAGAAAAGAGAAAATGCAATCCCCTTTTTGCAGCCCGGGAAGAAAAAACTTGCAAAATTGGCCGATTCGGGCGCTCCCGACTGCGGTCAGCAGCATCGGATAAGTGATCGTTTAGCGCAGTATCCCTTGGCTCGTGGTAATCTCCCTCGTACAGCAGGCTGCGTTCCAATTAATGTGTCATTCCGAACCAGCGCGCACGCTGGTGTGGGAATCTCCATCGTCATTGAGAACGCGTTCCTCTAACCGGGAGATTGCCACGCCAGTGTGCGCTACTTTATCGCAATGACCGGGAATTCGATGCCGCGCCAGTGCGCTTAAAAAATTCGACTGATTTGTATATTTCACATTCCATAATGGCTTCTTTACCGTCTGGCTCTGGGCAGGACATCCCGCTTCAGGACCTCCAGGAAGGTATCCAGCTCCTGCGGTGTGGTGTCCCGGCAGAGGGAGACCCGGAACGCGCCGTCGATCACCTCCGGGGCTGCGTTCATGGCGGTGAGCACATGGCTGCGGTGGCCCTTGGCGCAGGCGCTTCCGGCGGAGACGCAAATAGAAGCATCCTGAAGCAGATTGATTGTATTTTGAACGGGCACGCCGGGGACGGAAAGAGAGAGAATATGGGGCGCTTCGTGGCAGCCGTTGATTCTCACGCCCGGAAGCTCCGAAAGCTTCTGTACAAGAGCTTCAAGCATTGCCCGCTCCCGGGCGGTATCTTCCCGGAAGGTAGCGGAGACGGCCCGGCAGGCGGCGGCGAAGCCGAAAATGGCGGGGGTGGCTTCCGTGCCGCTGCGGTAGCCGCCCTCCTGCCCGCCGCCCAGCATGAGGGCGGGGAAGGATTTGAGCCGGGGGCTAATATAGAGGGCGCCCGCCCCCTTGGGGCCGTGGACCTTATGAGAGGAAATGCTGATAAGATCCGCGCCCAGGGCCTTTGCCTGGAACGGGATCTTCAGGAACCCCTGAACCGCGTCGGTGTGGAAGACAGCGTCAGGGCAGATCCGGTGAGTCAGCCGGGCAAGCTCCCGGATGGGGCTTACGGAGCCTACCTCGTTATTCACCATCATACCGGATACCAGAATGGTGTCCGGTGTCAGGGCTGCTTTCAGTGCTTCCACGGTGATTCTTCCTTGACTGTCGGGCTTCAGATAGGTCACCCGATAGCCCTGGCTTTCCAGCTCCTTGGTGCAGTTCAGAATGGCGTGGTGCTCAATGGCGGTGGTGATGATGTGCTTTCCCCGCTTGCCCAGCCGCTTGACGGTGCCGAGGATGGCCCAGTTGTCCGCTTCGGTGCCGCCGGAGGTAAAAAATACCCGGTCCGGCTCGGCGCCCAGAGCGGCTGCTATCTGCTGCCGGGCAGCGCGCAGGTCGTGGGCTGCCTCGATGCCGAAGCCATAGAGGGCGCTGGGGTTGCCCCACTGTTGGGTCAGCGCCTGATTCACGGCCTCCACCGCCTCCGGACAGGGCTTGGTGGTGGCGGAATTATCCAGATAGATCATATGATTTCTCCCTTACTGGTATGAAAAGCAGCCTTTGCTGCCTGATTTCGTTACTCAAAAACCTGCTCTTTCTGAGAAAGGCTTATGGATACAGTGGTGCCCACCCCGGGGGTGGAACGAATGGAAATTTTATGGCCCAGGGCATCGCAGATCCGGCGGCAGAGGTACAGGCCCAGGCCGCTGGCCCGTTTGTCCGTGCGGCCGTTGTAGCCGGTGTAGCCTTTTTCAAAGATCCGGGGAAGATCCTCCGGGGCAATGCCGATTCCGGTATCCGTGATGGTAAGGTCATCATTATCCAGGAACCGGATGGTGATGCACCCTGCGGGGGTGTATTTGAGGGCGTTGGACAGAAGCTGCTCGATGACAAAGGACAGCCACTTTTCGTCGGTGACAACGTTGGCCTGCCGGGGAACATAATCCAGGCGGATGCCCTTGGAAATGAACTGGGCGGCGAATTTCCGAACCACCCCGCGTACCACCGCATCCACATCCGTCTGCCGGAATACATAGTCGGTGGAGTCGGAATCCAACCGCTGGTAGGTCATCACCATCTGCACATACTGCTCCACCCGGAACAGTTCCTCCGACAGCTGGCGGGATGTGGGAGAATCCTCCTTTTCCAGCAGCAGCCGCATGGAGGCAATGGGGGTCTTGATCTGGTGGACCCAGGTGGTGTAGTAGTCCATACTGTCGGAAAGCTTCCGGCTGATTTCTCCTGCCCGGGCTTCCTCCCGCTGGGTCAGGGCGGTGATGATGCCGCGGTAGTCCAGGTCCAGCTGGGTATCATAGCTTTCCAGCTGCTGCAGAAGACTATCCGGCAGGGCAGCAAGCGCTTCCAGAGTCCGGTGCTTCCGCCGGGATAGGATAAGATGCCGGATGCCGCTTAGAAACAAAATCCCCGCGCACAGAAGGCAGGGGTATATTACAGCGCCCATGGGCAGGTCATACAGGGCAAAGACCAGGGCGAAAATGCCGGAACAGACGATCAGGAGCACAAAGGGCCGGCGGTTTTCCCGAAACCATTGTTTCATGGCAGCCCTCCGCTAAACGATCACGTAGCCCACGCCGAAGCGGGTCTGGATAAAGTCCGAAAGGCCGATGGCCTCCAGCTTCCTGCGAAGCCTTCCCACATTCACCGTCAGGGCGTTTTCGTCCACAAATTCATCGGTCTGCCACAGCGCCTCCATGAGCTTCTCCCGGCTGACGGTCCTGCCCCGGCTGCGCATGAGCACCAGCAGGATCCGGAATTCGTTTTTGGACAGGGTGATCTCCCGGTCCCCGTAGCGCAGGGTACCGTCCCCGGTGTTCAGCACGGCTCCCCGGTGCTCCAGAATGGGCACGCTTTCCCCAAAGGCGTAGGCCCTGCGCAGCAGCGCCTGGATTTTGGCAATGAGCACGCTGCTGTCAAAGGGCTTGGCAATGAAGTCGTCGGCACCGGTGTTCATAGCCATGATGATATTCATATTGTCCGAGGCCGAGGAGAGGAACAGAATGGGGACCTTGGAGACCTTCCGGATTTCCCCGCACCAATGGTAACCGTTCATAAAGGGCAGCCCAATGTCCATGAGTACCAGGTGGGGAGTGTACTCCGCGAATTGCGCCATCACATCCCGGAAATCACGGACGCAGCTTGCTTCCATCCCCCAGGCGGCAACGGCTTCGGATACGCCCCGGGCGATCCCGGCGTCGTCTTCCACAATGAGAATCCGGTACATATTTCCCCTCCTTTGAAAGCTTTCTTTTGGAAATATTATATCATTTTTTCTCCCCATTGCAAGTGCGGGAAAAAAGGGATTGCGGGAAATTGAAAAAAGAGGTATAATGCAGCGGCAAAGGGAAAAGCCCCGAAATATGGGGGCGGGTTATGCGCTTGAAACGCCATTGCGCGATGATAAGAAGGTGGGTCCTTTGATTCAGGCAGATGAAAAATTGTTTTCCACAAAGGCACTGGTGCGGCTGATCATTCCGCTGATCATTGAGCAGAGCCTTGCCATCCTGGTGGGCATGTGCGACGGCATTATGGTGTCCTCCGTGGGAGAAGCCGCGATCTCCGGCGTGTCACTGGTGGATATGATCAACAATGTGGTGCTGAACCTGTTTGCCGCCCTGGCAACCGGCGGCGCGGTGGTCACCAGCCAGTATCTGGGGGCACGGAACCGGAATGCCGCCCGAGACTCCGCCGGCCAGCTTGTCACCATGGCCTTGTTCTTTGGCCTTTTGGTGATGGCAGCCTGCCTAATCTTTGCCCACGGCCTTTTAAAGCTGTTCTTCGGCTCTATTGCGGAGGATGTGATGGCAGCGGGTCTTATTTATTTCCGGATCACCGCCCTGTCCTTTCCTTTTATTGCCCTGTATAACGCGGGGGCGGCCATTTTCCGCAGCGTAGGCAACAGCAAGCTGTCCATGAAGGTCAGCATGCTCATGAATCTACTGAATGTGGGTGGCAATGCCCTGTGTATCTACGGCCTCAAAATGGGGGTTGCCGGTGTGGCGGTGCCGACGCTCGTATCCCGGGCGGTGGCGGCAGTGGTGATCCTCAGCCTTGCTTCCGGAAAGGGGCAGGAGCTTGCCATTAGCCGGGGGAATCTTCTCCCCCTGCGTCCCAAAATGATGGGCAAGATCCTGCA
The DNA here is from genome assembly GCA_945873295.1 of uncultured Clostridia bacterium. Taxonomy (GTDB): domain Bacteria; phylum Bacillota; class Clostridia; order Oscillospirales; family Oscillospiraceae; genus Faecousia. Next base: position 7,204 of record CAMCCS010000024.1, on the reverse strand, counting down.
TATCGGGATCCCCTCCGCTTTTGAAAACAGCCTGTTCCAGTTGGGGCGGGTGATTGTGGTCAGTATGATTGCCCTGTTCGGTACCAGCCAGACCTCCGCCAACGCCGTCGCCAATAACCTGGACGCGGTGGGCGTGATCATCGGCCAGGCCATGGGGCTTGCCATGGTGACCGTGGTGGGCCGCTGCATTGGAGCGGGGGACACTAAGCAGGCGGAGTACTACACCAAGAAGCTGATGCTGTGGGTGTACCTGTACCAGGGCGCGCTGAACATTATTCTGATGATCTTTGTCAATCCGCTGATCGGGCTGTACAGCTCGTTGTCCGCCGAGACGGTGGCCCTTGCCCGGGTCCTGGTCCTTACCCATCAGGGCTTTGCCGTGCTGTTGTGGCCGGCGTCCTTTGTCCTGCCCAATGCCCTGCGGGCAGCCAATGACGTGCGCTTTACCATGGTGGTGAGCATTGCTTCCATGGCAATCTTACGGGTGGGCGCCTCCTGGGTTCTGTGCGTCCATTTCGGCATGGGCGCCGTGGGCGTCTGGATCGCCATGGTGCTGGACTGGATCTGCCGTACCGGCTTCTTTGTGGGACGGATGGTAAGCGGAAAGTGGAAGACAAAATACGCTTTCGGGTAACAGGAGTTTTATGAACATAAGAAAATTTGTTGTTTTTGATGTGGAGACACCCAATTCCCGAAACCACCGGATGAGCGCCATCGGCGTTTCGGTGGTGGAGAACGGACAGATCGTAAAGGAATGGGGCACGCTGGTGAACCCGGAGTGCCACTTTGATGACTTCAACATTGCCCTCACCGGTATTACCCCGGAAATGGCGGCTGCGGCCCCCACGTTTCCGGAAATCTGGGAGCGGCTGCGATCCGACTTTGACGGTGGGGTGCTGGTGGCCCACAACGCCCCCTTTGATATGAGCGTCCTGTGTAAGTGCCTGCGGGATTACCGTATTTACTGGAAAAAAGAGGCGGTGTACGCCTGCACCTGCCGGATGGGAAGATACTGCTACCCCAACCTGGAAAATCACCGCCTCAATACCCTGTGCAGCCGGTGCGGGATCGAGCTTCAACACCACCGGGCGGAAAGCGACAGCTCTGCCGCGGCAAGGCTGCTGCTTGACTACCTGGGGAAGGGGCTCGATGTAGCGCCCTTTCTCCGGCGTTATGATCTCACCATCGGAAAAACTTTCCCCTATTAATCTGACCACCCCGGCCGAAAACCAGCCGGGGTGGTTTTATGCGAGTGTTCAGACCTCCACAGGACATTCGGCCATTGCGTAATCCGGCCGTCCGTAGCCCGCGATGACCGGGGAATCCAGAGGGTAATGCTTTTCCCGGACACAGCCGCCGTTGGCCACCACACCGGGCTCCGAGGAGGTGTTTCCCTCTACGGTATGTACCAGCCCATCCTTTACCCCGGTGACGATCCCGGTATGACAGACCTTTCCGTCGGTCTGGAAAAAGATCTGGTCACCCGGTTCCGGTTGGGAAAAGAGCCGCTTTTCCTGCTGATAATACTCCATGGAGTACCGGCAGCCGGCTCCTTTGCTTTTTTTCGGCTGACACAGGAGGGCGCGGGCCGTGGTTTCCCCGTAGGCTTTTACAAAGCACCAGTCCACAAATACATCGCACCAGGGATAGCCCTGCTTGCTGCCGTTGTAGAAACTGGAAATGGCATCCATATCCCGGGCATATTTTGTAAAGTTGGCGGACCCTGCGTTGGTTTCTTTTTCATCCAGGGCTTCCGGGGTGTTCTTTTCCAGGTACCCCACCTCACCCAGGGCAATTTCCACGGCTCTGTGCATACAATTTCCTGCCTTTGTCTTTATTTGGAATTCCTTTTCAGTTGTACCAGTATTAGCTGCAATAAATGATCGTTTAGCGCACTGGCGCGGTATCGAATTCCTGGTCATTGCGATAAAGTAGCGCACACTGGCGTGGCAATCTCCCGGTTAGAGGAACGCGTTCTCAATGACGATGGAGATTCCCACACCAGCGTGCGCGCTGGTTCGGAATGACACATTAATTGGAACGCAGCCTGCTGTACGAGGGAGATTACCACGAGCCAAGGGATACTGCGCTAAACGATCATTTCGCTGTCTTTTCCCGGGCGGGACTGAATGGTACCTATTATGAACCGGAGAGGAGGAAAAGTCAAGGAAAAAGAGACTACCCCTCTTGCTTTGCGCCGCTTACGATGCTGTAATAGGCACCGGCGGTGAGCCGGTAGATGATGACATAGAACACGCCGAAGATGACGAAGGCGGCAAGGGTCGTCAGGATAATCAGGGTCAGATTATGCATGGCAAACAGCTGCAGCATCCGCCATACCATGGGGAATGCGAAAGCCATGTGTACGCCCGCGAACAGCAGCGGCGCGAAGAATACGGTGAGCACCTGGGAGTTGATGCTTCTGCGAATATCCTGCTTCGTCATGCCGACCTTCTGCATGATGGAGAATCTTGCCTGGTCCTCATAGCCTTCGGAAATCTGCTTGTAGTAGACAATAAGGGCGGCGGCAAAGAGAAATACGATGCTCAGCACGATCCCGATGAAGAAAAGGCACCCGTAGGTCATGTAGAAATCAATCCGTGTTTCCGCTTTGCATGCTAAGCGGCAGCCATAACCGTTCTCCATAAGAAAACCCACGGTATTCAGCGCACCACGCTGAGCGTATAAAACGTCGATCGCTTCCTGATCGGAGCAATCCAGGTCATAGCTGTAGCACCAGCGAAGGTTCAGGGACGGCTTTCCATCGGTTGACTTCATTTCTGCCATGGGGAGCACCTGATCCCAGTCGGAAATCACCAGCAGCAGAGAGGGGAGAATGTCGACCATACTCTCACCAAGAGGGGGAAAACCGATTTGCCCGTCCAGAATCCGAAAAGAAAGGACACCGGTGGAAAGGGCCTCGAAGTTGTAGGTGCATCTTTGCGCCGCGAGATACGCCTCCCCGGGGGCGGGGGAAAGGCAGGTTCCCATAAGGGTGTTGTAGTCCCGGGCGGAGAGAAAATAGATTACCCGGATGTACTCGTAGGGGTCGCCTCCCGTGGCGGAAGTGTCTGTGGCGATAAATGCGGAGCTGATCGGCTGGAAGCTGTCTTCGTCCTGCAGTCCCAGAACCATTGCATACCGGAAGTCCAGCAGGTTCTCCGGGACAACGCCGCTGTCACGGAGGCTCTTTTCGTAGGCTTCCCGCACAAGCCCAATGTGGTCTTCGTCAAATTCTGCTGCCGTGTCAAGCTTCAGGTCGATCTCATTGTCTCTGGGATAGCGGTCCCGGAGGCTGTCCTCCGCGCCGATATACAGGCTGGAGGAAGAGGAAATCATCACAAGAACCATGGTGGACAGAATGCAGATGGAGGCAAGGCCCGCGCCGTTTCGCTTCATCCGGTAGGCCATGGTGGACACGGAGACGAAGTGGTTTTTCTGATAGTAGTATTTTTTGTTCTTCTGCAGACTGCGGCACAGGGTCACAGACCCGGAAATAAACAGCAGATAGGTGGCGATGATTACAAGGATCACCAGCAGGAAGAATACGCCCATCACCATGCTGGGATTCTTAATGGTCACGGCGTAGTAGTAGGCGATTCCCAGCATGACGATCCCAGCCAGGGCCAGGAGCCAGTTCCCCTTGGGGGGCTTTTCGCCTACGGTTTCGCTTTTTAGCAGGGCCAGGGGGTCGGAGCGATAGACCGTCCACAGGGATTTGAGAAGCAAAAGAAGAAAAATGCATCCGAACATTAGGGCGGTATTGATAACGCATTCCACGGAAAGGGTGATCCGGTAGTCCAGCGCACCGTGGACGATCTTCAGAAGCAGCAGCTCGGCAAGCTTGGAAAGGGCTATTCCCAGCGCAAGTCCCAGAGCGATGCTGAGAATGGCAATGAACACCGTCTCCCAAAGCAGGATCCTGGCAATGGCAGGCTTTCCCATACCCAGCACATGGTACAAACCAAATTCCTTATTTCTCCTGCGGATAAGGAAGGAATTGGTGTACAGCAGGAAGATGACAGCAAATGTGGCAATAACAAATACGCCCAGACCCAGAATGGTCTCCATCAGACCGCCGCCCTTCATTTCCCGGAGGGTGGGGGAGAAGCTGAGGGAGTGGATGATGTAGTACATGGTCACCATGCCGATGCAGGTGCCGATGTAGGGAAAATACAGCTTGCTGTTTTTCCGGATGCCGGTGACAGCCAGCCTGGGATACAGTGCAATCATCCTTCCTCCCCTCCCGTCTGAAGCAGGGTCAGGGTGTCGGAGATCCGCTGGTACAGCTGCTCGTGGGAGCTCTCGCCCCGGTAGAGCTGGTGGAATACCTGTCCGTCCTTGATGAACAGCACCCGGTCAGCGCAGCTTGCTGCCTTGACGGAGTGGGTGACCATGAGCACGGTCTGGCCGCCGTCATGGACCCTGCCGAAGACCCGCAGCAGCTCGTCGGAGGACTTGGAATCCAGGGCGCCGGTGGGCTCGTCTGCCAGGATCAGCCGGGGGTTCATAATGAGGGCTCGGGCCACGGCGGCCCGCTGCTTTTGTCCGCCGGAGACCTCGTAGGGATATTTTTTCAGTAGATTCAGGATACCCAGTTTCGTGGCAATGGGCTCCAGAGTATCCCGCATCTGGGGGTAGGGGATTCCTGCCAGCACCATGGGGAGCAAAATGTTGTCCTCCAGGGTAAAGGTGTCCAGCAGATTGAACTCCTGAAACACAAACCCCAGATTGTCCCGCCGGAATGCGGTCAGGTCCTTTTCCCGGACGGATGCCAAATCCCGGCCCTCCAGGATGACCTGGCCGGAGGTGGGCCGGTCCAGAGCGGCGAGAATGTTTAAGAGGGTGGTTTTGCCGGAGCCGGACTCGCCCATGATGGCGACGAATTCTCCGTCCTCAATGGTGAAATTCACATCTCGCAGGGCTTCCACGCTCTGACCGCCGAAGCGGGAGGTGTAAACCTTTTTCAGATGGGATACGATCAGAAGACTCATTTTTCATTTCCTCCCCGGGTGGCGATTTTATTCCGCAGCAAAAGCGCCGCGATGAGAAGCAGAATTAACAGTAGGGTGTTCTTTGACATAGCACGTTTTTCCTTTCTTTCGGATACGGTGCTATGATACCATGGGTCTTTCCGCTGCTTCCATCGCTTCTTCTTACATCTTCCGGGGAAAAACGAACAGCTCTGTCACATTTGATTATTTCCCCACACAGAACCGTTCAAAGATCCTTGCGGTAATATCCTCCCGCACCGTGGCACCGGTGACCTCACCCATGGCTTCCATGGCTTCTTCCACATCGGTGAGCACCGCGTCGGGGGTCTGGCCCAGCGTCAGGCCCTGCATGGCCCGGAGCATGGCTTCATAGGCTCTGCGGCAGGCGTCATACTGTCTGGGGTTTGTGAGGATGGAGCCGTCGCAGGGAACCTGCCCCGCAAAAAGAACATCCACCGCGTCTGCCAGCTGCTCCAAGCCCTCGCCCGTCACGGCGCTTACGGGGATAACGGTCATAAAGGGCAGGTCACTGGGCTGCACGGCGCTGCCCAAATCAGATTTATTAATAAGAGCAACAGCGTTGGGAGCATCCAGGCATAGATCGATGATTTGCCGGTCTTCATCCGTCAGGGGCACGGAGCCGTCACACACAAAAATCACAAGGTCCGCGTTCTCCAGGGCCCGGCGGGACCGTTCCACACCCATGGCCTCCAGGGTATCCTGGGTTTCCCGGATTCCGGCGGTGTCCGTCAGCCGCAGACGGGTGGAGCCCACCATCACGGTTTCCTCCACGGTGTCCCGGGTAGTGCCGGGAATGTCCGTGACGATCACCCGGTCACAGCCGGCAAGGGCGTTTAAAAGACTGGACTTTCCTACGTTTGGCCGTCCCACAATGGCGGCGGAAACGCCCTGCCGGAGGATGCGGCCCTGCCCGTAGGTCTGCAGAAGATCATACAGCGCCTTTGCGTCCCTGCGGAGGGTGCCGCTGTAGTTATCCAGGCCAAAATCGTCAATGTCCTCGTCCGGGTAGTCCAGTACCGCGTGAAAATGGCTGCAAATATCCACCAGGCTGTCATAGATGGGGGCAAGCTTCTTTTGCAGACGGCCGGCCACCTGTCCCGCGGCGTTGGCGGCGGCATCGGCGGTGTCCGCCTCAATGAGGTCAATGACGGCTTCCGCCTGTGTCAGGTCCAGCTTTCCGTTCAGGAAAGCCCGTTTGGTAAATTCTCCCCGCTGAGCAGGCCGTGCCCCTGCCAGATACAGGGCTTCCAGCCCCGCCGCCAATACGGCGGGAGAGCCATGACAGTGAAATTCCACGGTGTCCTCACCGGTGTAGCTGTGGGGCCCACGGGACACCACGGCCATGCACTGGTCTATGACCCTGCCCTGCTTGTCGTGGAGGGTGCCTATGGAAAGGCGCCGGTCCGGCAGTTCGGACAGAGATTTTTTGCTGTTTAAGGTAAATACCTTATCCGACACGGCAATGCAGTCATCCCCCGAAAGCCGGAGAATGCCGATTGCGGAAACCTGATTGCCTGTGGATACGGCGGCGATGGTGTGATACATGGAAAGCCTCCTTTGTGGGCGAAATCAATAACTATGAGCGGTGATATACCATGCGAAGGACAGTGCCAAGCTCGATTTCCTGGGAAGCGCCGTCAAAGCGGAAGCCACTGTGTTCATAAAAGCCGATGGCATGACAGTTCCCTTTCAGGACCCAGAGGGCAATGGTATTGTAGGATGCAAGCCTGTTCAGCGCCGCGTCCATCAGTTTTTTACCAATGCCAAGACCTTGAAATTCCTTCAACACATAGAGTGCGATCACTTCGCCGCAGCTGGGCAGGTCTTCATCCCGGCAGACACCATAGCAGGCAAAGCCGATGATCTTACCGTCCCAATCTGCCACAAGGGTATTTTCGGGCCAGCGGCGGGCGGCCTCCTGGCAGCGCTCCAGGGTTCTTTTGGCAAGACAGGCATCCGGGATCAGCCCCTGATAGGTTTCCTGCCAGCTTGCGTAGTGAACATAGCCCTTGCCGTCTGCGTCCTCCGGGCGCATATCCCGGATTTCCGGGTTCATAAGGTTTCCTCCAGAAAAGCCAGGGGATCCCCTTTGCTGGCAATAAAATGCATCAGCATATAGGCGCAGGGGAGGGCTACGTTTTCCTCCCGGAGAATGCGGCGGCATTCCGTCCGGTCAGCAATGACCACCT
>CAMCCS010000023.1 GCA_945873295.1 uncultured Clostridia bacterium | reverse complement strand
CGATTTTCTTTTTTCTGCGGATGACCTTCTTCTTTCTTATAGTCACCGCGCCGATAGCGTTGTCTTCCACCAGCAATCTCGTCAGGTGATCCACAGCCTTGCGGTATGCTTTCTCCGCGCCATTCGCTGTGGTGAGTTCAAAATGGGCACCGAGATCATCGAAGCTTTCGCCGTATTTTATATTCCGGGCGCAGCCGCATTTCATACACAGGGCGTTTCGCCTTTGCAGATACTCCTTCTCGTCCGAGGCCAGACGATCAAAGGCTTTTCGGGCTGCATTGGCGTGAATCTCATGCCAGATGATTTCGGACATATCATCCGCTTCCTCACCGGCAAGTTCTTCCAGTATGTCCTGTTCTTCCTCCTCGTCATCCAGGAAGATGGTCTCTTTCCGGCGGTGCAGACAGCTGGCCTCCCGGAAAAATCGGTCTGCCGTTTTTCTTCGGCACTTGTATTTCTCCATGAAGGCTTCCACCGCATTTTCCAGATTGTTCTGCATCCACGCGGCAGTGCGGATTTTCTTGTAGGTGGTCAGAGACGGCAGCGACCAGCTTTCCTTTCCCATTTGATAACTCCGAATGGAATCGAAAATAAAGTTGTGGGCGTAGGTCAGAAAAACCGCATCCTTACCCGGTTCATACTTCGGCAGAAGCTGAAGCAGACACATCATGCAGCACAGCTTGATTTCCAGAAACCCCTCCGGGTCATAACGAAAATTGGATTCCGAAGTCAGTGTGCGGCGGATGTACCGGTTCAGACGCTTTTCAATTTTGTGCAGGAAGAAAGAAAAGTATCTCAGGTCTTTCGTTTCCAGAGCTTTGAGAATGTAATCGTTGGCCTGCGTGTTTTCGGACAGCTCCGGCGGAGGTGGGTCAAGCTGAAAGATATTCTCCGCGATGTGCTGGGTGATCTGCATCCCTTCCACATCAAACCCAACCTTCTGGAAAAACCCATCCATCTTCCATTGGTATTTGGTTTTCACGGCAGGATTCCTTCCTTTGCAGTCTGCGCCGCCAGAATTGCTTTCGCCTCCGCGACAATGGCTTTCTGACTCATTTCCTTTGCGTAGCAATTCAGGAAGTAGTCGTGGTCGGTGAAGGCTCTGGTGCGCTTTTCCTCGGTGAGCCGCAGGGCAATCGCCCCCAGCTCTTTGGACATGGCTCCGTCACTGACATATTTGCTTATGGTATTTCTGCGGGTAACATAGGGCCCCTTGATGGGATGGGCTTTGGCATCCTCCTTGTAGCCGTTCTTTGCGCCGACTGCCCGGCAGGTTCTGCCCTTTGGATCGCCGGGAGCCAGACCGTCACAGTATTTCACGGAATGGGCATTGGTGGTGAGGAACCATTGATTGCAGTGGAAGCACCGCCTGACACCATGTCCAGCCCGGAGGGCTTCAAAGAAATCACCCCGCAGCATTCCCACGAAGCTGACATAGTGGCTTCTCGTCACCAGCACAGGCAGGTCGCCGCCCGGGTGTTCCATGGTCAGATACTGCATGGTCACATTGGTCATGGACATCCAGCCCCCGGCATCCTCAAAGGTCGGCTCCTTGGGAAAGTAACTGTCGAAAATTCTCGCGTAGTCAGCCCTTGCGCGGTCTTCACTGTCATGGAGCCGCTGGGCGAAGGGGAGCATGGTTTCTTGATATGCTTTCAGGGAGTGCCCGAAATGGGCAAGGGTTGGAAGCAGCCGGGACAGCAGAGCGCCGTCCAGATATTTTTCCGCAATCTGGTCGGAGAGCTTGCTGTTTTTCTGTGCCTGAATCAGCGCGTTGGCGGACTTCACGGCGTTGGGAGTAAAGCAACGCTTCACCAAATCCCGGAAAGCTGCCATGTTGATATAGGAGAAGGGCTTGTACTTTGCCATCAGTTCCAGTAGCTTCATGGCGCTGAATTTGGCTTCCGGCAGCAGAGCAGGATTGCCCTTGCCGGAATCAAAGGTTTTCATAAACCCGTTGAGCTTCTCACACAGCTTTTCCATGTGACTCACAACTTCCCCGGGGATGTTCAGCGCATCACAGGCCAGTGTGCCCACCGGGAAAACCTGCCCATTGTAGATTGTCTCCTTGTACCAAAAGTCCAGCGTCAGAACTGCGCTGTCTTCTACGATCTTAACTGCCATAATGTCAGACCTCCTCATTTTTGTGTGGTGGTCGGATTATAACAGATGAATGGTACAATAAAACGGATAGAAAGAATATTTGTTTGTAGTTGCTCTGACTTGATGCAATCCATCGTGGAGCAATGTTCTTCTTGCACATAATACACAATAGCGTTATACTGATGATAACGAAGTCTCAAACAAAGGAAGAAGGATTACCGTGGATTTTCAGGATAAATTAAAGGAACTGAGAAAGAACAGAGGGCTTACTCAAGAAGAGCTTGCCCAAGCGCTCTTTGTGTCCCGTACCGCTATCTCAAAATGGGAATCCGGAAAGGGCTATCCCAATATTGATTCTCTCAAAGCAATCTCGAAATACTTCTGCGTTTCACTGGACGACCTGCTGTCAACGGATGAGATTATCACCATCGCGGAGGAGGACGGAAAGCAGAAGGAGCGGCATTTGCGGAATCTGGTGTTCGGTCTGCTGGATTGCAGCATCGCCATGTTTCTTTTCCTGCCGTTCTTTGGGCAGAGGGTGGACGGTGTCATTCAGGAGGTATCCGTACTCATGCTCACAGAGGAGGAAATATACATCAAAATCCCCTACCTGATAATCGTCTTTTCCATGACAGTCTGGGGGATTCTGATGCTGGCGCTACAGGACTGTCAGGTCTCCTTTTGGCTTCAAAAGAAGGATAAGGTATCGTTGGGGCTGGGGGCAGTTGGCGCGCTTTTCTTTATGGTCAGCCAGCAGCCCTATGCTTCCGCATATCTCTTTCTGATTCTGGTAATTCAGGCGTTAATGCTCATAAAATGGGCATGACACGCTTCGTGTCACGGATGTGACAGACCAATTCTTTCCTTTTCCCTTCCATCCGGGTATGCTTTGTTCAGGCAACAGCCGAATAAAAACGAAAAGGACGGATCGGAATGAACAAACGAAATCAAAAGAATCTGCTAACAGCACTGGGGCTGCTGGTTGCATTTGTGCTGTGGACGCTGGCAATCCGGTATCTGGATGTGCGCCCCATTGGCCCAGACTGTTCTGAGGTCGGATTTGCAGGAATCAATGGATGGTTCCATAATCTTACGGAGGTGCACTGGGGGCTGTACACACTGACAGACTGGCTGGGGCTGGTTCCTTTGTGCTTTGTTTTGGGCTTTGCCCTGCTTGGACTGGTACAGATCGTGACCAGAAAGAGCCTGTTCAAAGTAGATGGTGACATTTTAGTTCTGGGTGGCTTTTATGTACTTGTCATGGCGGGATATGTATTGTTCGAGATATTTGCGATCAATTACAGACCAGTACTGATCAATGGCATTTTAGAGGCATCGTATCCCTCGTCCACAACTCTTCTTGTTCTGTGCGTGATGCCGACGGCGATGATGCAGTTTCACAGCCGTATTCAGAATCGACTCCTCAGAAAAAGCATAAACTTCGTGATTGCCGCATTCACGGTGTTTATGGTGATGGGCAGACTGATTTCCGGTGTGCATTGGCTGACAGATATCATCGGAGGAATTCTACTGAGTATGGCGCTGGTGATGCTGTACTACGCGATTTGCGGCTGCTTGCGAAACGGGGAAGTAAACTCCGCATCGGGATATTGACTTTTAGGAATCATCAAATCCGCCGCGCTTCTGTCCGGAATTTCGGATGGAGGTGCGGTGGATTTTCATTTTTCCCGGATTGCTTTTTGAGTTATCCCGGGATTGGAGTGGTTTTTGCGTTTTCTGACATAACTCTAGTAGAAGGGTGAATTGCTTCATTTATGAGCAGTTCCCTTTACTATTTTTCAAAGGAGAAAAGCTATGTCAACCTACGCAAGAATCAAGCAAACCGTAACCACCCGACAGGCAGCCGAACGGTATGGGCTGTCTGTCAACCGAAGCGGCATGGCGCGATGTCCCTTCCATGAGGATCACAATCCCAGCATGAAAGTGGATGACCGCTTTTACTGCTTCGGCTGCCACGCCAGCGGGGATGTCATTGACTTCACCGCCCGCCTCTTTGGGCTTCCGCCCTATGCCGCCGCAAAGAAACTGGAAACCGACTTTGGAGTTGAAGCGGAAACAAAACCGCTTCCATTCCCCACCCATGCAGAGCCACCCCGGGACAGGGAGCGGCTCTGCATTTGCGTTTTGCGGGAATATCTGCGGCATCTTCGCATCTGGCAGCTGCGGTATCGCCCTGAAAAGCCGGGTGACCCAATCCACCTCCGTTTTGCCGAAGCGATGAAGGCACTGCCCACGGTCAATCATCTTCTCGACTGCCTGCTGGGGAATGATTTGCTTCTGGCAGAAAAGACGGCGGAAATGCTCTGCCGGGAGGGGTATATCCGGCGGCTGTCCGAATATCTTGCTACACTGTCTGAGAAAGAGAGGGACTGTGCATGAGCGGTACGCCGGAGTGGCTGGATGACAAAGGGAAGATCATCGAGCACAAATACTGCCAGTGCTTTCTGGCACAGCACCCCCTGCTCAGCAAGGGAGAGGACTTCTTCACCACGGAGGGCATCGTCACCGATAAAGACCGGCTCCTGCGGGATGTGTTCGACGACATCAAGGAGCACCTGGCTGGCGGGCTGGTGACGAAAGCCAAAAATCTACTGGAGGCTATTCGCATGGAGTGCTATGACCGAGGAGAACTGGAAAAATATCAGGATCGTATTTTTCTCGCCAACGGAACCCTGTATCTGGATGGCAGCTTCGTGGAGGAAAAAGGCTTCTGCCTGAACCGCCTGCCCATTCGCTACAATCCCAACGCACCGCAGCCGGAGGTCTGGCTGCGGTTTCTGTCTGAACTTCTGGAGCCGGAGGACATTCTGACCTTGCAGGAATTCATGGGCTACTGCCTGATTCCCTGCACCCGGGGTCAGGTAATGCTGCTCATCAAGGGCAACGGCGGCGAGGGCAAGTCCCGAATCGGCGTGGTGATGCACGCACTGTTCGGTGCCAATGCCAAGAACGGCAGCATCGACAAGGTGGAAAACAGTGCCTTCGCCCGAGCGGATTTGCAGCATGTGCTGGTGATGGTGGACGACGATACCAAAATGGAAGCTCTATCCTCCACCCACTATGTGAAGTCCATCATCACCGCGGAGACCCCCATGGATTTGGAGCGGAAGAAGGAACAGAGCTTTCAGGGGGACATGTATGTCCGCTTCATGGCGTTCTCCAACGGCGATCTGGAAGCCCTGTACGATAAGTCCGAGGGTTTCTTCCGGCGGCAGCTGATTTTGCAGACCAAACGGAAGCCCCCGGGCAGGGTGGATGACCCGTTTCTTTCCGACAAGCTGAAACAGGAGGTGGAGGGCATCTTTCTTTGGTGCCTTGAGGGATTAAGGAGGCTTCAAGCCAACAGCTATCGCTTCACAGTGAGCCAGCGTGCGGCAGAAAACAAGGAGCACGCTAAGCGGAACGCCAACAATCTGGTGGAATTCCTACAGTCCGAGGGGTACATCCAGCTGAAAGCGGACAGCACCATCACCTCCCGGGAGTTGTACGCCATCTACCAGATGTGGTGTGAGGACAACGGCTACCGCCCCATCGCCCAGCGGTCAGTGAGCAGCTACCTGAAAAGCCACTTGGAAGACTACAACCTGGAAGCCAGCAACAAGATCACCAACAAATCCGGCAAGCAGGTCAACGGCTTCTGGGGCATCCAGGCGCTGACCGCTCCCATAATTCTCTGATGTGGAAAACATCCATCCCGATCCATCCCAAGCATCCCCGGGATAGATGGGATGGATGGGGATAGAGGATTCGGGATTCAACAGAAAAATGAAGGAGAAAGAATATGAAAAAGTACACAGGGCAGGAGTGGTCGTTCTTCCGCAACCGGGCGGGGCGCATCCAGTTCAATTCCGTATGCCGCAGCTGCCGAAACCGCTGCAAGCAGAGCTTTCGGGCAGAAATTCTTTCTTGCCGGCGGTATGAAAGCAGAAAACAGCCGCCGGAAACATCTGAAACCAACACGGATTTCCAAAGGCTTGTAGAAACGGGGAAATGATGCACGAAACCACAGCAGTTTTTCACCCAATCGCGCTTGTGAGAAGGGTGAATCTGCTACACGGTTTCGTGTTTTTCTATGCCGTTTCAAAGAATCCATTCCGAAACAGGAAAAGTAAACAAGGCATCATCGATGCAGACATCATGGGAGCGATTTCTATTGTCTCCAGATCCAAATTTACAATGAAAGAGGTATTTCTATGAATGTGAAAAATGAAATCAAAAGCATCATCGTCCGCTCCGGCATGACCATGCAGCAGGTGGTTGACCTGCTTTCTGAAGAATACGGCTGGAGCAACAGCATCCGAAACGGATCTTCTTCGACAGAAAAGTGAAGGCAATAAGCGAAATCGGGCAGCAGCTGAGCTGATCCCAACCACCCAGCACATTCTGGATAGCTATGACGCACTTACTGTGGAGGAGAAGAATAGCCTATGGAAACTGGTTATGAGAAGGGCAACAATTTATCGAGAACTCGAGGGGGAAGTGCATATTCACATTTATCCAAACCTTCCAAGGTAACGATCCGCCATAGGCGGGCAATACCACAAATATAAGGCAGCACCGCATAATGGGGCAAGGAGATTCGGCGAGAGATTTTGACACAAGCGAAAGTATGGAAAATGCGGGAATACTGGATGTATTTCCCATTTTTCATACTGCACGATTGGGGCAAAAGATCCGCCGAAGCCCGCTGTCCCCATTGTGCGGTGTTGCCATAAGAAAAATCCGCGCCGATCTATCGACTATAGCCCCCTTTCATGGTATAATACGAAAAATTGATTGTGAAAGGGGGCTGACATCATGCCTGAGCAGCCGAAAAAGACACCGTGTGGTATTGGTGTGTTGGCCCATGTATGCGCCAGAGGATGAATACCACACAATCATAACCACCGGCCATGCTGGTGGTTTGCACAGGCCCCTTAGGGCCTATTACTAGCTGAGCCTATAGGCTCGTCGAATTTATGTCGCTTGCGTGAGGTGTCCTGCTGCTATTTGAAATAGCGGTAGGGTACTTCCTTTCCTCATTATCTGAAACCACCACATTTCTTTTCTTTCATTTTTATACTATTTTCGATAAAATGGTTAACACCATTTTATCCTGCGAATCCTTCGCAGGCCGCCGGCAGCGGCGAGAAATGTATGGACTTACATTTTTTTGCGGCTACGCCGCCGGCTGCTGAAACAGCAGCCGGATAAAACGGTTTTTAACCGTTTTATTGAAAACTAGTATTAGTAGCGCTTCCTCGCTCCGCTCGGATAATTTATTCTGGGCATAGCTAAAGCTTTTTGGAACCACCAGCCGAGCTGGTGGTTTTTTTAACCAGAAAAACCGAACCCATCTTCCGCCGGGAAACGGGTTCGGTTGATGCCATATGGGAATCCATTCAACACCGCACGACGCCGCCGTCGAGATTGATGGCTTCGCCACTGATGTTCCGCGCACCATCAGAGGCGAGGAACAGCGCCAGTGCCGCGACATCTTCGGGCTGCTGGAAACGGCACAGCGGAATTACAGAGGTCTGCTCGCGGGTGATCGTCTCCAGTGTCTTCCCGCTTTCAGCGGCCAGACGCTTGAGAACATCGCGGAACATCTCCGTCTCCACCGAGCCGGGGCAGATGGCGTTTACGGTAATGTCGTGTCTGCCCAGCTCTACCGCAAGGCTCCGGGTAAACCCGATCACAGCGGCTTTTGACGCCGAGTAAGCGGAGAGGTTCGGAAATGCGCTTCTTCCGGCGATGGACGAGATGTTGATGATTCGCCCAGGCAGACCGCATTCGACCAGGCGACGCACGACGTGGCGCGTGCAGAGGAAAACGCCCGTGGCGTTCACGGCAAATTCCTGGTTCCAATGGGCAAGGGTGTCCGTCTGGATGGGGGACGCAGAGGAAATACCGGCGTTGTTCACAAGCACGCGGATCGGCGCCCCGACGGCTTCCTCCGCAGCGGCAAACGTTCGCTCAACCTCGGCTTCCACGGACACGTCGCAGGAAAAGGGGATAAAGCGTGCGCTGTATTCCGCGCCCCATTCAGGCCGCCGCCGGCTCAAGCCCACCACAGTGTAGGATGCTTCCAGAAACGCTTCGGCGATGGCGCGTCCGCTTCCATGAGAGGCTCCGGTGACGATGACGGTTTTGTCGTTCATGTGTAAACCTCCTACAGATACTTTAATTCCCCGGTAAGGGCGCGGATCAGCGCAGCATGCTCGGGGTACTTTTCTATCATGACAACCCCATCTGCATTTTCATAGTCCTCGGGGACAAAGGCGGGACTCATTGTGGTGGAGAAAAGAGCATATTCACCGCCCGGGAGAAGTCGGGAACCCTGCCATGAGCCGCCCGGGATCACAAGCTGGGGCAGCTGCCCCGCGGCGATGTCGTTGCCGAGGACATGCACAGTCGCCTTTCCGGAGGCGTCTATCTCAAGCAGCTCCAGCGGGTCGCCCATATAGAAATGATAGACTTCGTCGGTTTCCATTCTGTGCAGGTGGGAAAAAGCGTTTTGCGTCATGAGAAAATAGATGGCGCTGCCACAGCTGCGCCCATTTACGGACGTTTTGCACCGGTATGTCTCGCGGCACATGCCGCCCTCCCGTTCAAGCGGGTGCAGATCCAGCAACGAGACAAGTTCGTTCACGGTCGGCCTTTGCATTGTAGAAACACCTCCATGTAAATGTCAGACAAGTTTTCATAAAAAGATGATATCATAAAATTCGTTGGTTTTCAACATAAAAAAATAATTACAGAAAATCCGTCTTGACAAAATAGCCTAACGGTGCTATCTTAAACGTGCAAGTTGTCAGACAATTTAGATAAGTGTCCGACACTAAGTGTCCGACACAGGAAGAGGTGGGGTAAGCAAATGGCGAAGGGGAAAGCGAGCAACGAGGTTTACGAGGTCATTTCTTCAAAAATCAGAACCGGCGAATGGGCGCCGGGCTATAAGCTTCCCAGCGAACCCACGCTTGCAGAGGAGTTCGGAGTCAGCCGTGCCACGGTGCGGGAGGCGCTGCAGGAGCTGATTTCCCGGGGCAGGATAAAGCGTGAGCAGGGCAGAGGCACGTATGTCCTCCATGCTACCATCGATTACGGCATGGACGACCTCATGAGCATCACGCGCTTGCTGGAGATGCACGGAGCCGTCGCCTCCACCAAGGATGTGGAGATCGTGATCGGTTCCGCCAGTGCCGAGGACGCGGAAAGCCTCGACATCTCGGAGCTGGAGCCGGTATATACCATCAACCGTACGCGCTGCGCCGACGGCGTGCCAGTGGTCTACGATTCGGTGGTGATCCCGTGCCGCTATTTGCCCACCCCCAACAGGGAGGATCTTGAGGGGTCGCTGTTTGAAATTCTCGACAAATCCGGCGTGCATATCACCCAGGGGGCAGGCAGGGTCAGCATTCAGACCGCAACCGACAAGGTGAGCGAAAAAATGTCGCTTAACAAGCAGCAGCCGCTGCTGTGCATGTTCAACGTCCTTTATGACCAGAACGGAATGCCCGTGATGGTCGCGCGGGATTATTACACGAACAGAATCCAGTTCCCGATCAGAAGAACGAGAAAGGACTATATCTGATCCGCAGTGCAATAAGCCGGAGCGCCGGCTTGCAAATAAAAATACAACCAGGAGGAAAAACATGAAGAAAATTATTGCATTGGTACTCAGCGTGGTAATGGTGCTTGCACTTGCTGCCTGCGGCGGTCAGAAGGCGGCCAATATGCCCGCTGCCGACACGGAAGACAATGCGGAAGCTGCTACCATCAAGGTCGCGCTGCTTCTTTCGGGTTCCCGGGGCGACGGCGCTTACCTCGACTATGTCTGCGCAGGTGCGGACAAAGCGGCGGCGGAGCTGCCCATTGAGCTGAAGGTGCTGGAAATCGCGGACGCGGCTGACTACGAGAGCAACCTTGTTGCCATGGCGGATGCTGGTTACGATGTCATCATCGGCGGCTCCACATGGTTTGCCGAACCCATCACCACACATGCAGCAGAGTATCCCAACGTGAAATTTATCGAGCTTGACGGCGTTGCCGAGGGCGAGAATGTTGTCTCCGTCAATTTCTCCTTCAAGGACGGCGGTTACCTTGCCGGTGTTGCAGCGGCCATGCTCTCCACCAAGACGGACATCCCCGGCATTGACGGCGCAAAGGTCATCGGCTATGTCGGCGGCATCGACGTTCCCACCCTCCAGTGGATCGAAGCGGGCTACAAGGCTGGCGCGGCATCCGTTGATCCTGATATTCAAGTCCTGTCCGCCTATGTCGGTTCCTTCTCCAACCCCACCACGGCAAAGGAGCTGGCCATTGCCCAGATCGATGCCGGTGCGAACGTCATCATCGCCTCCGCCGGCGGCAGCGGCCTCGGCGTGCTGGAAGCGGCCAGCGAAGCAGGCGTATACTGCATCGGCTTCGACCAGTATGAGACCGGCAACTATGCATCTTCCTTCTTCACCACCGTTGAGCGGGGCATCGATTCCATTACCTATGACGTGATCAAGTCCATCACCGACGGCGATTGGGTCGGCGGTCAGGAGATCGTTTGCTCCGTTGAAAACGGCTATTGCAGCCTGTCCGACATGGAGAACTTCAAGTCCGTCGTGGGCGAGGCATTCCCCCAGGACATTCCCGACCGTATCGACGAGGTCATCAGCCAGATGAAGAGCGGCGAGATCGTCATGAAGGACGAATAATTTAAGAAAAAAACAACACGGATGGCAGAGCAGCTACCCATGGTACGGATGAGCTTGCTCATCGGGCAGCGCTCTGCCATTGCTATAAGCAAATACAAGCAAAATTCCGGCATATCAACAGGAAAGGAGCGGCAAACGGCGGGACGGGACATGGAAAAAGAAAATGTGATTCTGGAGCTTCGTGGGATAAAGAAATCCTTTGGGGAAGTTCATGCGTTAAAAAGCGCCAATTTCTCGCTGAGGAAAGGAGAGATCCACTCCATCATCGGCGAAAACGGCGCGGGAAAATCCACATTGATGAAAATTATCGGCGGTGTGTACACGGCCGATGAGGGGACGATCGAATACGACGGAGAAACCTACCGGAACCTGACGTCAAAGCAGGCGATCGACATTGGCATCGGCATTGTCCATCAGGAGTTCATGCTTGTGCGGGAGCTGTCCGTTATCGAAAACATCATCCTCGGTAAGGAACCGAAAAAGAGCCTGAGCCGGATCGATTTTTCAAAGGCGGCGGAGCTTTTGAATACCTATATCGACGATTACGGTTTTGACATCCGTTTGAATAAAAAGGTGCGGGACATTCCAGTGGGCGAAGCACAGCGCGTGGAGATCGTGAAGACGCTCTACCGCGGTGCACAGGTCATGATACTCGACGAGCCGACAGCCGTTTTGACACCTCAGGAGACAAAGCTGCTTTTCAACGTTATCCGCAGATTGCAGGCAGCCGGAACGAGTATCATTTTTATCTCCCATAAGCTCAACGAGGTTATGGAGATCAGCGACCGGATTACGATCATGCGCGCTGGCGAAACGGTTGCCACCGTGGAAAAGCAGGAGACGGACAAGAATAAGCTTGCCGCGCTCATGCTTGGCCGCGCCGCGTTCGTCGGCTCGAAGCACGTGGAGCGGGAGGTCGGCGATGACGTCGCGCTGCGGGTAGAGGGGATATACGCCCCCGGCGACAGAGAGCTGTCGAAGATACGCAATATGTCGTTCTCAGTGAAAAAGGGCGAGATCCTTGGCATTGCCGGTGTCGACGGCAACGGCCAGACGGAGCTTGCGGAAGCGCTCATCGGCCTGCGGAAGCTGGATGCGGGAGAAATATACCTCAACGGCGAAAAAATCAGTGCGCTGGACGTAAAGCAGCACAGAGCAAAGCACATCGGCTATATCCCCGAGGACAGAAACACCCGGGGTCTCTGGCAGGAGCGGACGATACGGGAAAATCTCGCGGCGCTGCCTCTTCATCAGAAGCAGATGGCGAAGTTCGGTATCATTGACCGCAAGGCGGTGACGGCATACGGCGAGACCGCAGCGGAACGGTTTGATATCCGTCCTCGGGGCATTGGGCATATATGCCGGGGGCTGTCCGGCGGCAACGCACAAAAGGTCGTCGTTGCCAGAGAAATGTCCCAGCCGCTTGCGCTCTTGATCGCGTCACAGCCGACGCGGGGCGTGGACATCGGGTCAATTGAGTCCATCCATGCCATGATCCGCAAGGCAGCTGACGAGGGAACGTCGGTCGTGCTGATCTCCACCGAGCTGGAGGAAATTCTCTCGCTCTCCGACCGCGTGGTCGTCCTTTACGAGGGACAGATCGCAGGAGAGGTAGATGCGGGGAACACCAGCGAGGAAGAGCTGGGCTTGCTCATGACCGGCGGCAGCAGGGCAAAGGGGGACGCGCAATGAGAAAATGGAAACTCAATAAAATAACCGGTCCTCTCTTCAGCATCGTGCTTGTGCTGCTGATTGGCGTTGTCATCATGCTGGTGGTGGGCTATGATCCCATCTACGCCTACGGCCAGCTGATTCGCGGCGGCTTCGGCACAAAGCTTAATTTCGGTACGACCCTGGAAAAGATAACGCCGGTTCTGCTCAGCGGGCTTGCCTTCGTGATCGGCATGAAGGGCGATTTCTTCAACATGGGCGTGGAGGGACAGATGACCCTTGCGGCCGTCACGACGGCATGGCTTGGCGTCGAGCTTTTCGGCAAGATGCCCGCCGCGCTGGTGGTGATCATTTGCTTCGCGGCATCCACTGGTGTGGCAATGCTTTATGCGCTTATCCCGGCACTTTTGAAGGCATTTCTGAACGCCAATGAAATATGCACTACAATATTACTCAATTATGTTGCGACCCTGTTTTCCACATATTTGTGCCTGTATCCGCTGTATGGCGGTGCAGGCGTGCAGCAGACGGCAAAGCTGGATTCCAGCCTGCTGCTCAAATACATCCTTCCGCCGAGCCGCGCCAACGTGGGTATCTTCATTGCCTTTTTTGCGGTCATTGCGTTTGCGTTCTTCTTCAAACGCACCCGGGCAGGATTCTTCATTCAGGCCACGGGGGAGAACGCGGCCTACGCAGAGAGCATTGGCGTGAAAACCAAGCAGTCTGTGATTGCGGCAGTGGTCATGTCCGGCGCGGTAGCAGGTCTTGCGGGCGTCATAGAGGTGCTGGGTGTGCATGGGCGCTTTGTCAACGCGTTCGCGGGCAACATTCCGCTTTATGGCATGCTTGCCGCGCTGATTTCCAACGGAAGTTTCCTTAGCATGACGATTTACAGCACCCTGATCGGCGTGCTGCAAGCGGGTTCTCTCGGCATGGAGCGTTTTACCGGCCTGTCCGAGGAGCTGATCAACATCCTCATATCCATGTTTATACTTTTTGTCATGATGGATATGAAGCTTGGAAAGGGAAAAAAGAAGCAGAAGCCGGTCAAAGATAAGACGGAGGGGGGAGAAAAAGCATGAGCTGGATATCGATTTTCAGTTGGGGGCTTGTGCAGACGACCCTCCGCGCCTCTACGCCCATCATCTTTGCGGCGCTGGCCGCCGTACTGACCCAGAATGCCGGTATCCTGAACGTGGGCATTGAGGGTGGCATGCTCATCAGCGCGCTGACGGCAGTGTGTGCCAATGCGGCTACGGGAAGCTGGGTTGTTGGCGTGCTGGCCTCCATCGCGGCGGCGGAGCTGTATTCGCTGGTGATCGCGGTTGCCCATCTGCGCTTCAGGGCAAACGTCTTTGCCGTCGGCTCCATCCTCAATATCATGGCGGCGGCGCTGACGGGCTTTATTCTGAACACAGCTTACGGCGTGTCCGGGCGTTTGGTTCCGGATACCCTCGTCTCCGTCCCGAAGGTTCATTTTCCCCTCCCGGCCGGAAGCGCACTGAGCGACGCGGTGAACGATATGTCGGTTCTTGTGTACGTGGGTATCGTTTGTGTGCTTCTGCTGGGTTTCCTGCTGTACAAAACCGTCTGGGGACTGCGGGCCAGAAGCGCGGGACTGTACAGTGCGGCGGCGCTTACCTCCGGGTTTGACCCCGTCAGGAAAAAATTTGAGGCGATCATGATCTCCGGTATCCTTGTGGGTATCGGCGGAGCGTACATGTCCACGTCCTATGTCGAGATGTTCGTGGAGGGAATGATCAGCGGCCGGGGCTTCATGGGCATTGCCGCCATGTTCTTCGGCGCGGCAAATCCCTTTGTGTCCACCGTCGGCTGCCTCATCTTCGGACTGGCCTATTCCGTCGGCGCGAAGCTGCAATATATGGGCATTCCGACGCAGTTTGTGCAGATCATTCCCTACCTCGTCACAGTCGTAATCTATTCCGTTTCCATGTATTCGTTTATCAGGAAAGCAAAAAAAGAAAAGAAGTCAACTGTTTTATAGAAGTGAAAGGAGCAGACCATGTCCAAAGAAAAAGTCATTCCCATTATTGATATTCCGTATAATTCCATCAATCCCCGCGTGATCGTTACTGGCGACCCCTATCGTGCCGAGAAGATTGCCACGTTGTGCGAGAATGTGACCGTCGTCAGCAAGACCAGAGAGTATTGGACATACAACGGAACCTACAAGGGTGTTCCCGTGACCATCGCCTCCAACGGCTGCGGCGCCGCCGGTGCGCTATTGTGCTTCGAGGGACTGATCCTCGGCGGCGCAAAGGTCATGATACGTGTCGGTACCGGCGGCTTCCTGGCCGACGGATACAAGGCAGGCGATATGCTGGTCATTACGGCCGCAGTGCGAGAGGAAAAGGTGATGGAGCAGGTCGTGCCGCTGTCCTACCCCGCCGTATCCAATATTGACGTTACCCTCAACCTCCAGAAGGCCGCAAAGGCGCGAGGTGTGGACGTCAAGACCGGTATGTGCGTCACCGGCGGTATCTTCTATCCCGAGCTGCTGCCCACGAATCTGCGCCTGTTCCAGAAGGCCGGTGTTCCGGGCTACGAGAATGAGATGTCGTCTCTGCTGGTCATCGCCGGACTTAAGGGCGTCAAGGCGGGCGGCATCATCGCAATGGATGGCCCGTGCTTCGAGTTCGTCGGCTATGAGAATTTTGACCATTATCCCGACGCAATCCAGACGGCAAAGGATCAGCAGTTCGTCATCGCCCTGGATGCCCTTGTGGCAACTGAGATTTGAGGTGAGCCATTATGCGGACAATCGAATGGAATTTTGAGAAGAAATGTATCCAGGCCGTAGACCAGACCAAGATCCCCTATTCTTACGAGATTATGGATATCAACACCGTAGATGAGGCAATCGACGCCATTTACGCCCTTGCTGTCCGTGGCGCACCTGCCATCGGCACCTGCGGCGCGATGGCGCTCGCCCTCTACTGCAAGAATCTGCCTGAGCAGACCGCCGAAGCGTTTTACGCGGGACTAGACAGCGAGGCGGCCAGGATCGTTGCTACCCGCCCCACCGCGGTCAACCTCAAGTGGGCGGTGGAGAAGAGTGTCAGCGAGATCAAAGCGGCGAATTTTGACAATACCAAGGACATTTTCAATAAGCTTGTCAGCATTGCCAACGGCATTGCCGACAAGGAGGTGGAGAATGCAAAGCGCATCGGTGAGTTCGGCGCGACGCTGATCCCCGAAACGGGCGCCAATATCCATACCCACTGCTCCACAGGCCCCCTGTGTACCGTTGACTACGGCCTGGGCATGGGCGTTGTGTATACGGCGATGAAGCAGGGTAAGCCCGTACACGTCTATACAGATGAGACAAGACCCCGTATGCAGGGCACGAAGATCAACACCTTTGACCTTAAGCGCATGGGCGTGCCGTATACCCTCATCTGCGACGACACCTCTGCGTTGCTGATGAAGCTGGGTAAGATCGACATGGTGTTCATCTCTGCCGACCGCGTTGTGGGCAACGGCGATGTGGCGGCAAAGATCGGCGTCTACGGCATCGCCATCTGTGCCAAGGAGCATGGCATACCGGTGTACTGCTTCGCGCCTACCTCGACCATCGACTATAACCTCAAGAGCGGCGATGACATCAAGCTTGAGCAGAGACCTGCCGACGAGGTGCTTAACATCTGCGGTACATACGTTGCACCCCCGGATACCCCTGTGCTTAACTACGCATTTGACGTCACTCCGGCAAAGTACTGGACGGCGATTATCACCGAAAAGGGTATCGCATACCCGCCTTTCAGCGAGTCGCTGCTCAAGTTTAAGGACTAAGCATGGAATACGGCAAAGACCTGCTTGCGGCAGTGGCGGTTATTTTCAATTGCCTGCCGAGTGCGATGCTCGCCCTCTCCATGGGGTTTTCCGTGCTTGCCACCGCAATCGGGTTTGCGCTAGGGGCGTTCGGACTTGCGGCATCTGGGCAGGTCGCAGTGTTCTCGTTTCAGCCGGAGACACTGCTGCTCCTTTCGCGGCTTTCCGAGGACAGAAATGAGCGGCTGACCATTACGGTTTGCTCCTCCGCATTCGTGTTTCTCCTGGGCGTCACCGGTATTCTCGGACGCATTGTGACGTTCATCGGCGACGGAGCAATCTATTCGCTTCTCGCCGGTATGGGCGTCATGGTCTGCAAAGTCGCGGTGGATATGCTGGGCGATGACAAAAAGACGGGGCTGGCATCCATTGCCTCCGCCGTCGCCATGTACTGGCTGACCACAGATCTGGTGTACACCGTCGCTGTGAGCTGCATTGTCTCCGTTGTGTTGTTCCGGTTCGTGTTCAAGGGCGGACATGCCGACGCGCCGACCCATGCCGCGCCTAAGCTTCTCTTGCTCAGGCCGCGCTTTAATGTCAGAGTGGTCAAGGGGGTATTCTCCCTTGCCGCCATGCAGCTTGCGTCCATCATTGCGTACAGTACCGTTAACAATGATCTTGCCGGGATCAGCGGCGGGTTGGACAGCGTTTCCGCCATCCTCGGGGCTTCGGGGCTTGTAAGCGGGATGATGAGCGGCTCCCCCCTTGCGCCGATCATCAGCGCCACGGCAAGCGCGCCCCATCCGGTGCTGTCCGGCGTGATATTTATGTTGCTCATGGCGGCAATACTTGTGCTTCGTGTCATGCCCAAGCTTTTTCGGTTCATTCCGAAGCAGGCAGTCTGCGGATTCCTGTTTGTCCTCGGCGCACTGGTGATTTTTCCGGGCAATGCCAGGGCGGCTGTGGAGCTGTCTGCGCTAGCAGGTGGGCTGTCCATCTGTGTGTCGGCATTTGCAGATCCGTTTTTGGGCATTATAGTGGGAACACTTGCATATCGGCTTGCCGCGCTTTTGTGAAAGGCGCGTAACCTCACAGTCGTCGACACTGCATAGAAAAGAATATTGTAAAGCCACCGGATACCGGTGGCTTTACGTCTGTCCAGCGAGAGTGCCTTTGTCAGCGACTCCACATTTCTGATCGACGGCGGCGCGGTGGCGAGCTATTTCTGCAGCTCTCTCAAGCTCGGCGCCGTTTGAGTAACGCGGAAATACGCAACACGACGATTGCATGAGTAAATAATTTGTGAACAGAAAGGTAAAAGCAACCGTAGAAACCGGTCTACGTACCGTTCCGTTGGCCATGCGGCGTGTGGTTAGTTCGTATTTCCGCAAATACGCTCGGCCATAGGGCATCAAAACGGCACCATTTTCACAAGTGTTCATGAATTTGTAACTCATGCAATTGTCGTGAAAATTCCCGCACATCTATCGACTATAACGCTTCCATGGTATAATACGGAAAAATGACCATGAAAGGGGGCTACTATCATGCCCGATCAGGAGAAAAAAACGCCCTGTGGTATTGGGCTGCTCGCTCACGTGGACGCGGGGAAGACTACCCTGTCGGAGGCCATGCTGTACCTTGCCGGGGCAAAGCGGACTCTGGGCCGGGTGGACCACGGGGACGCGGCCCTGGACACGGACCCCTTAGAACGCTCCAGGGGCATCACCATCTTTTCCAAGCAGGCAAGGCTAAGCTATGGGGGCCGGGAGCTGGTACTCCTTGACACCCCGGGCCACGCGGACTTTGCCCCGGAGGCGGAGCGGGTGATGCCGGTGC
>CAMCCS010000022.1 GCA_945873295.1 uncultured Clostridia bacterium | reverse complement strand
GCTTCGGCAAGAGCAAGGCCAAAATGTATATGGAAAAGCAGACCGGCGTCACCTTCAAGGATGTTGCCGGACAGGACGAGGCCAAGGAAAGCCTGGTGGAGATCATTGATTTCCTCCACAACCCCAAGAAGTACACCGACATCGGCGCGAAGCTTCCCAAGGGCGCGCTGCTGGTGGGTTCTCCCGGCACCGGTAAGACCCTGCTTGCCAAGGCTGTCGCCGGTGAAGCGGATGTGCCCTTCTTCTCCATTTCCGGCTCTGACTTTGTGGAAATGTTCGTGGGCATGGGCGCCAGCCGGGTGCGCGACCTCTTCCAGCAGGCGGCGAAGGTGGCTCCCTGCATCATTTTTATTGATGAAATTGACGCGGTGGGCCGGGCAAGAGACAACCGGTTCGGCAACAATTCCGAGCAGGAGCAGACGCTGAACCAGCTTCTTTCCGAGATCGACGGCTTCGAGCCCTCCAAGGGTATCGTGTGCCTGGCGGCTACCAACCGTCCGGAGATCCTGGACAAGGCCCTGCTCCGTCCCGGCCGTTTTGACCGGCGGATCATTGTGGACAAGCCCAACCTCCAGGGGCGTCTGGACACCCTGAAGGTTCACACCCGGAAGATCAAGCTCAGTGAGGACGTGGATCTGCGGAAGATTGCCCAGGCTACCGCCGGAGCCGTTGGCGCGGACCTTGCCAACCTGGTGAACGAGGCTGCCCTCCGGGCAGTCCGCCTTGGCCGGAAGGCCGTGAACCAGGAGGACCTGATGGTGTCCTTTGAGACGGTCATTGCCGGTACCGAGAAAAAGAACACGGTGCTTACCGATATGGAAAAGCGGCTGGTTGCCTACCATGAGGTGGGGCACGCATTGGTGGCGGCTCTCGAAAAGCACTCCCAGCCCGTATCCAAAATCACTATCGTTCCCCACACCTCCGGCGCGCTGGGCTACACCATGCAGATGCCCGAGGAGGAAAAATTCCTCAATACCGCTGAGGAACTCATTACGGAGCTTCGGACACTGGTGGGCGGCCGGGCGGCAGAGCAGCTTGTCTTCGGCGTCCAGACCACCGGCGCCTCCAACGATCTGCAGCGTGCAACGGGACTTGCAAGGAATATGGTCACCCAGTACGGCATGAGCAAGGAACTGGGCATTATGACCACCGCTTCCGTGCAGAACGCCTATCTGGACGGACAGGCCTATATGGACTGCGCCCAGACCACCGCCGCCCAGGTGGACAGGGAGGTAAAAACCCTCCTGGATCAGGCCCTGGCCGATGCCACCAAGCTGCTACGGGAGCACCGATCCCTGCTTGATGAGGTGTCCGAGTACCTTCTGGTCAAGGAGACCATCACCGGCGACGAGCTGATGGCCTATGTCAACGCCGAGAATGCTCCTAAGTTGGAAGCCGGCGCAGAGCCGGAAAGCCAGCCTGAAACGGAGCAGTCGGAAGGTCCGTCAGAACGGTAAATGAAAATGACATGCCCCACGCTGCCTGGAACAGCGTGGGGTTTTTCAATATCATCGATCATTCCTCTGCCGCGTCAGGGGGAATGATGAGAAAAAGCAGGATTTCGTTAATCAGGCGAACGCATCGTCAGAACCAGTCATTGCGAGCCAGTTCGCTTTCCTGGCGTGGCAATCTCCATCGAATTTCTGAACCAGGAACGTCATACACAGTAGGGGCGCTCATCTGAGCGCCCGGCAGAGAAATAATTGTTTTTCAGATTTCTATCGGCGAAAAGGTTCCTTTTACCGGGATATTTGTTACGAAATTGGAACATTTCCGCGGGCGCTCAATGAGCGCCCCTACAAATGGATGACGATGGGCGGCCAGATAAATGATGGAGATTGCCACGCCAGTGTGCGCACTGGCTCGCAATGACCCGTTCTGACGATACGTTCGCCTACTTAACTAAATTCTGCTACTCTCAAGCAACGAAAAGGGGGCACGCGAGCGCGTGCCCCGGATTATTAGTTCATATTGAGAAATTCGTTGGGATCCATGGGCGTGTCCTGATAGGTCACGCCGAAATGGACATGGGTGCCCATGGCTGTTTCCACAAGCGCCGTATCTCCTACGCAGCCGATGGGCTGGCCCAATGTTACGGTGTCTCCCGTTTTCACAGCCAGATCCTCCGACAGGCTGGAATAGCGGGTGGTGTAGCCGCCAGTGTGGCGGATCACCACGGTATAGCCCATCGTCTCATCCTCGTAGGCAGCGTAGACGGTGCCGTCCGCCGCTGCCAGCACCTGGGTGCCCTCGGGGGCGGCAATGTCCACACCGTTGTGGACCCGCCAGTCCCGGGTGGTCTGGTTGTAGCTCAGGCAGTCCATGGAGTAGGCGGCGACCTCGTCTCCTTCAATGGGCGAGGCGGTCTTGAGTGCCTGGGGGACGGTTGCCTGAGTGGGCGCCTGGGTTGGCGTTTCCTGGGTGGCGCCCTGGGTGACGGGCTGGGTGGCGATGACGGGAATGTCCTGATTCAGGGTTTCCTCTGCCTGAACATTTCCCATGGTTTCCTGGAGGGTGACCTCCTCGGGCTTGTTTGTGTTTTTGCTATACAGATAGCCGGTGATTCCGATGGCAGCAGCGCACAGAATCAGGGCTATGTAGTAGCCCTTACCGCTGAAGCCAACATGTTTGTTGTTGCTCATTTGAAAAGCACCTCCGAAGCTGAGTATTGCCCCGCTTTCCGGAAAATAAACCAAATCCAGGAAAAAATATCCAAAAAAGTTCCGCGTTTTTTTACCCCGGGATTTTTTTATAAAAGTTATTGACATTGCGCCGTTTTAGGGTATATTTATTCTGTCGGCTTTCGACAAAAGGGGAGAGATCCCCAAAAGAAAAAGAAAGAAACGGGGGAGGATAATGTCCAAGGAACTCATCAGGCTCCGGGATCTTACCATGGAGTTCGACGGGGAGCGGATACTTGACGGTATCAATCTTTACATTAACGATCACGAATTCCTCACACTGCTGGGCCCTTCCGGCTGCGGCAAGACCACGACCCTGCGGATCATCGGCGGCTTTCTGACGCCTACATCCGGAACGGTCACCTTTGACGGGCAGATAATCAATGATGTGCCGCCCTACAAACGGCAGATCAACACGGTGTTTCAGCGGTACGCGCTGTTTCCCCACCTGGATGTGTACGACAATATCGCTTTCGGGCTTCGGGTTGCCAAGGTGCCCAAGGATGAGGTGGACAGCCGGGTGCGGGAGATGCTGGAGATCGTCAGTCTCAAGGGCTATGAAAACCGCAGGGTGGACAGCCTTTCCGGCGGTCAGCAGCAGCGGGTCGCTATCGCCAGAGCCCTGGTGAACCGGCCCAAGGTACTGCTGCTGGATGAACCGCTGGGGGCGCTGGATCTGCGTCTGCGAAAGGATATGCAGAACGAGCTGAAACGCATCCAGCAGGCTATGGGCATCACGTTTATCTATGTGACCCATGACCAGGAAGAGGCGCTGTCCATGTCCGACACCGTTGTCGTGATGGATAAGGGCCGGATTCAGCAGATCGGCAGACCTGAGGATATTTATAATGAACCGAAGAACGCCTTTGTGGCGGACTTTATCGGTGAGAGTAACATCTTGGACGGCGTCATGCTGGAAGACTACCGGGTCCGCTTCTTTGGCCGGGTCTTTGAATGCGTGGATAAGGGCTTTGCCCCCAATGAGCCCGTGGATGTGGTCATTCGTCCGGAGGACATTGATATCGTTCCCAAGGATCAGGGCCATCTGGTGGGCACCGTTACCGGTGTCACCTTTAAGGGCCTGAACTACGATATTATCGTGGAATTCAAGGGCTTCAAGTGGCTGATTCAGACCACGGATTTCCACGGCATCGGTACGACTATCGGCATTCGGCTCAACCCGGAGGACATTCACATTATGCATAAGAGTGAATACTCCGGCATGTTCGGCGACTACAGCTCCTACTCCGCGGAGTACGACGAGCTGACGGAGGATGCTGACGGTGAAGAAGAATAAAACCGGATTCTTAAGCATACCGTATCTCATATGGATGACGGCCTTTACCCTGATTCCGCTGTGCGTGGTGGCTTACTATGCCCTGACGGATCCGGCGACGGGCGTTTTTTCCCTGCGCAATGTCCGGGAGCTGAGCCTGTATATGCCGGTGCTGTGGCGCTCCATCGGGTATTCCCTGGTGTCCGCGCTGCTGTGCCTGGTGCTGGGCTATCCCGTGGCCTACTATATCGCCCACTGCGGCCACACCGCTCAGAAGTTTTTGTATATGCTGGTGATGCTGCCCATGTGCATGAGCTTCCTGCTGCGGACCCTGGCCTGGGTCGGCCTCCTGCAGGACACCGGCATCATCAATAATATTCTTGCCGCCATTGGGCTTCCCAGACTCCGGATGATCCGGACACCGGGGGCTGTGGTGCTGGGTATGGTATATAACTACCTGCCCTATATGATCCTCCCCCTGTACGCCACCATCGTGAAAATCGACGGGCGGCTCATTGAGGCGGCGGAGGATTTGGGGTGCAACGGCGTTCAGGTGTTTGCCCGTGTGGTGCTGCCCCTGTCCGTACCGGGAATCCTCTCCGGTGTGACCATGGTGTTTGTCCCGGCGGTATCCACCTTCTATATCTCCCAGAAGCTGGGCGGCACCGATACGGTGCTTATCGGCGACGTGATTGAGCGTCAGTTCAAGCAGGGCAGCAACCCCAATCTGGGCGCCGCGCTGAGCCTGCTGCTGATGATCCTGGTGTTTGTGTGTACCGGCATCATGAACCGCTTCGGCGGCAGCAGCGAGGAAGGGAGCGTGATGGTATGAAACGGGCAAACAGAATCATGACCGTTATCATCTTCATCTTCCTGTATATTCCCATGGTGGTGCTCATTGTGGCCTCCTTCAATACCGGCAAGGACATTACGGAGTTCAGCGGCTTTACGCTGAAGCAGTATGTCAGGCTCTTTCAGGATAGGAGCCTTTTGAAGCTGCTGGCAAACTCTCTGATTATTTCGGTTCTGGCAAGCTTTATCGCCACGGTGTTCGGTACGGTGGCGGCGCTGGGCATCCACAATCTGAATCCCCAAATGCGCAAGGTCGCCATGACCCTGACGGATATTCCCATGACCAATCCGGACATTGTCACCGGTGTGTCGCTGTCGCTGCTCTTTGTGTTCGTGGGGACCAAAATGCTTGGCCAGCGGAACAGTCTGACCTTCTGGACATTGCTCATTGCCCACATCACCTTTAACCTGCCCTATGTCATCCTGAACGTGATGCCCAAGCTCAAGCAGATGGATGCCTCCCTTGTGGACGCGGCCATGGATTTGGGCTGTACCCGGGTGCAGGCTTTTTTTAAGGTGACGGTCCATGAGATTATGCCCGGCGTGGTTTCCGGCGCGATCATGGCCTTTACCATGAGCCTGGACGACTTCGTTATCAGCTACTTTGTCACGGGTCCCAGCTTTATTACCCTCCCGGTGGAGATCTATTCCTATACCAAAAAACCCATTCAGCCGAAGATCTACGCCATGTTTACCCTGCTGTTTCTGATCATCTTCGTGCTGATGACTGCCATGAATCTGATGCAGCTTGTGTCTGACCGGAAGAAAGCTGCGTCCCACATTGGGCATTGAGGCCTTACCCAGAAAGGAGAAACAGAATGAAGAAAGTGATTGCGCTCTGCCTGGCGGTTTGCCTGGCTCTGGGCTGTGCCGCCTGCCTTTCCGGCTGCGGCGGGGAGAAGACCACCCTGTATGTCTATAACTGGGGCCAGTATATTGCCGAGGGAGACGACGATTCCCTGGACGTGATCGCTGCCTTTGAGGAAAAGTATCCGGATATCCATGTGGAGTATTCCACCTTTGATTCCAACGAGATCATGTACTCCAAGCTGTCCAACGGCGGCATTACCGTGGATGTGATCTTCCCCTCCGACTATATGGTGGGCCGGATGCGTCAGGAGGGCATGCTCATGGAGCTGAACTTCGACAATATCCCCAATTACCAGTATATTGACGACAGCTTTAAGAATATGGCCTATGACCCGGAGAACAAGTATTCCGTCCCCTATACCTGGGGCACCGTGGGCATCATCTACAACAGTAAGTTTGTGGACGAAGCGGATGTCACCGGCTGGGAGCTGCTGTGGAATGAAAAGTATGCCGATAAGATTCTGATGTTTGATAACTCCCGGGACGCTTTCGGTATCGCCCAGTACCTGCTGGGCTTCGATGTGAACACCACGGATGAAGCCCAGCTCCGGGAGTGCGCCGCCAAGCTGATGGAGCAGAAGCCCGTTGTCCAGCAGTATGTCATGGACCAGATCTTTGACTCCATGGAAAACGAGGAGGCCTGGATCGCGCCCTACTATGCCGGCGACTACCTGACCATGGTGGAGGAAAACCCGGATCTCAAGTTCTATCGTCCCGCCCATCAGGGCTTCAACATTTTCGTTGACGCCATGTGCATCCCCACCTGCTGCAAGGAAAAGGAAGCCGCGGAGCTGTTCATCAACTTCCTGTGCGATCCGGAAATTTCCGGTCAGAACATGGATTACCTGGGCTACAGCGTCCCCGCTTCCGCTTCCAAGGCCTACATGGATCCCGAGGTGACGGAAGACCCCGTTGCTTATCCTTCTGCCGACATGCTGGAAAAGGCTACCAGCTTCAATTTCCTCCCGGAGGAAACCGCACGGGTGATGGAGAGCCTCTTCATGGAAGCCAGAAACAGTTAATTTACAGCGGAGGAAGGTTCCCCCTTCCTCCGCAAATATTTGCTGAAAGGAAACACTGCCATGAAGAATCCGGATATCCGCAGGCGCCTGCTGGAACTTATGATGGTCGTCCTCGGAAATCTCATCTATGCCATTACGGTTGTGCTGTTTATTCTTCCCTCCAGGGTAATGAGCTGCGGCACCACCGGTATCGCGCTGGTACTGGAGCATCTTTGGCATATTCCCATCTCCGGCTTTGTGCTGGTGTTCAATATCCTGATGCTGCTTCTGGGCTGGCTGGTGCTGGGCAGGGCCTTTGCCATGACTACGGTGCTCAGCTCCCTGCTGTATCCGGTGCTGCTGGAAGTGTGCCGGCAGGTTATTGGAGAGGCTGGGATTACGGAGAATATGCTCCTCAATACGGTTTTCGGCGGTTTGGGCCTGGGCCTTGCCCTGGGGATCGTCATGCGGGCGGGAGCCTCCACCGGCGGCATGGATATTCCGCCCCTGATTCTGAAAAAGCTGTTTTCCATTCCCGTATCCGCCTCTTTGTGGGCCTTTGATTTCTGCATTCTGCTGGCCCAGCTGCTTTTCCACACCCCGGAGGATCTGCTCTACGGCATTGTGCTGATTATTGTCATTTCAATAACGCTGAACAAGGTGATGCTTCTGGGCACCAGCCGGACGGAGATCAAGATCGTCAGTGAAAAAGCGTCACAGATCCGGGACGGCATCCTGTCCCAGGTGGATCGGGGCGTGACGCTGCTCCATGGGGAGGGCGGTTATCTCGGCAGGCAGACGGAAGTGATTCTGAGTGTGGTGTCCAACCATGAGCTGCCCAAGATCGAGTCCCTGGCAAGAAAAGTTGACCCGGACTGCTTTATGATCGTCAGCCAGGTCACGGAAGTATGGGGCCGGGGCTTTACCTACGGAAAAAAATATCAGAAAAAGTAATGATTCCGGCATAGCTGGACTGATTCGGAAAATGATCGTTTGCCGCACTGACGGGGAACTTCCGAATTCCCGGCCATTGCGATAAAGTAGCGCACACTGGCGTGGCAATCTCCATCTTTAGAAGAACGCGGTCTCTTAATTCGGGTCATTGCGAACCAGTGACCGATGTCACTGGTGTGGCAATCCCCATCGAAAGAAGAAAGTGGTCTCGATGACGAGGGAGATTCCCACACCAGTCTGAGGACTGGTTCGGAATGACACAAATTTTGGAACTGCAGCCGGTTGTACGATGGAGATTGCCACGAGCCAAGGGGTGCTCCGCTAAACGATCATTTTCCTGATTTTTCCCGGACGCGGCGGAACAGTATCCGGCAAAATGCGTAACCCGGATAGTAGAAACAGCGGTGATCCCTTATTGGAAAGGAATCACCGCTGCATATTAATTGTTGGCCCGTTCCGTGGATATAACATGCAGTACGCCGTCCTCCACGGTAAAGCGGATATTGCAGCCGGCGAAGGTCATGCCGTACACTCTGCCCGGCTGCTGCTGGTAGGAGGGCCTGGGGTCGTGGGACAGGACACCCATAGCGGCGTCCCGCTTTTCCTCCGGCAGGATGGCAAGCATTTGCGCCGGGAAGTCCACCTGCAGAAGATAGTCTCCCGCCTCCCGGGTAAAGCCTCCCAGGGCATCCGGACGGCAGTCGCAGTAGGGAATATAGGGCTTGATGTCAAAAATCGGGGTGCCGTCCAACAGATCGGCGCCGCCCACATGGAGCACGGTGCCTCGGTCTTCCGTTCGCTCCACCCCCAGAAGGGTCACGCAGGACAGCCCCAGGTTGTTGGGCCGGAAAGGGGAACGGGTAGCGAAAACCCCCATTCGGGTGTTTCCGCCCAGCCGGGGCGGGCGGACGGTGGGGGACCATTCCTTTCCCACCGCCTGGGAAAACTGCCAGATAATCCAAAGATGGGAAAAGCCTTCGATCCCCCTGAGGGCGTCGGCGTTTCGGAATTCCGGCTGGAAGACAATGGTGGAGCGCAGGGCGTCCACAAGACCGCTTTGCCGGGGGATCCCGAACTTGCCTCCGAAATCACTGCGCATATAGGCAATCGGCTGAATCTCGGCCATCAGCCCACCCGCTTTCTCAGACAGAAGGTCACGGCAAAAATGGCAGCCAGCAGCAAACTGATTGCCGCGCCGGCGGAGCAGCCCAGGTAATAGGAGACGGTGAGGCCCCCGATCCCCGCAAGGAGGGCAAAGAGTACGGAAAACAGAGTATACTGCTTTATGTTCCGGGCCACGTTCCGGGAGGCGGCGGCGGGAAGCACCAGCAGGGAGTTGAGAATCAGAAGCCCCATGCTGGAAATGGACAGGGTCACAACGACCGCGATGGCGGCGGTAAACAGGGTCTGGGACAGCCCAACGGGAATGCCCCGGGAGGAAGCCAGCTGGGGATGAACTGCAGAAAGGGTCAGCCGGTTGGCATAAAAGAACCAGAACACCAGTACGAAAACCAGCACCAGGGCCAGCATGCCGATCTCCATGGGGGAGATGGACAGCACATCGCCGATGAGATACCGGTTATACTTTGTGAAGCTGCCGCCGCCCAGGGTGGCGACGAAGATGCCCAGTGCCACCGCCGTGCTGGAAAACACACCGATGAGGGTGTCCGCCGACTGGCTGCTCCGGCTGCGGACAAAGGAAAACAGCAGGGAAAAAGCAAGGCTGAACAGGACCGCTGCCCCCAGTGGCATAGACATTCCGGCAATGCAGCCGATGGCGATGCCCGTGAAGGCGGAGTGGCCCAGGGCATCGGAAAAAAAGCTCATCCGCCCGGTGACAATCATGGTGGAGAGGATCCCAAACAGGGGGGCCATCAGCAGCAGGGCAAGCAGGGCGTTTTTCATGAAGTCCCACCGGAGCATTTCCACCGGGAGAAGATCCAAAAGCGAATACCAGATGCTCATAGGCTGCCTCCTTGCATGTGGAAGGTTCTGCGGAAAGCCTCCGAGGAAAGAACCTCCTGGGGCGTACCCTTGCACACCACGGTGTGGTCAATGAGGGCCACCTGGTCGGCGTACCGGGGGAGCATGGAAAAGTCGTGGGTGGTCATGAGAATGGACAGGTCGTAGGTTTTCCGGATCTCGTCCAGCATATCCATCAGGGCGTTCATTCCCTCCACATCCACGCCGGACAGGGGTTCGTCCAGAATGAGAATGTTGGGGATCGGCTCCAGGGCCAGGGCCAGCAGTACCCGCTGCAGCTCACCGCCGGAGAGGGTGCCAACCCGCTTGTCAATGAGGTCCTCGCCGTGTACCCGCTGCAGACAGGTTTTTACCGTCTGGCGCATGGATTTGGACAAACCCAGGAACGCGGGACGGCGGCTCATGCAGCAGGCAAACAGATCTGCCACGCTGATGGGCTCGCTGGGATCAAAACTGGGGCTTTGGGGCACATAGCCGATCCGGGGCTTTTTGCTCCGCTGACCCGGCTGACTGAAGGCGATGACGCCGGTATAGTCCCGCTGGCCCAGAATGGCTTTCAGCAGGGTGCTTTTTCCGGCGCCGTTGGGGCCAATCAGGGCGGCAAGCTCCCCACAGTGAACATGAAGCTCCGCGTTTTTCAATATTTCATCATTTCCGATTTTCACGGACAGTTTTTCCACCCGAAGGCAGCAGGACTGTCCGCAGTCCCGGTCGTGGGAAAGCTCTTTCATCCCAGGGCCTCCTTTACGGTGTCAATGTTGCGGTACATGGCATCAAAATAGCTGTCCCCGGCCATTGCCATGTCCAGAGAATAGACGGCGGCGCCTGTCTCCCGGGAGATCACCGAGGCGGCGGAGGGGCTGCCGTTTACCTCGGTAAAAATGGCGGGAAGACCGTGCTCCTGGGTAAGCCGGATCAGTTCGATGAGCTCCCGGGCGGAGGCCTCGCTGCCGGATTCTTCCTCCACCGCCGCAAGGATCGTCAGGCCAAAGCTTTGGGCAAAATAGGAAAAGCCGTCGTGGAAGGTAACGAGCTCCCGGCAGGAAAGGTTGGACAAAGTATCATCCCCATAGCGCTGCAGGGCGTCAAGCTCTTCCAGCAAGGGTGCGAGATTGTCCGCGAAGACCTGGGTGTGCTCCGGATAGCGTTGGGAAAGCCCGGTGCAGATATTTTCCGCCATTTTGGCGGCATCCGCGGGGGAGAGCCAGATGTGGGGATCTTCCTCGTGGTGGTGCCCCTCATGTTCCTCCGCGTGATCCTCGTCGTGCTCTTCTGGGCACAGCAAAGGAATCCCGGCGGAGGCGTCGATGGTTTTTTCTTCATCGATTACGCCCTCGAGAAAATTTTCCAGCCCGGCACCGGAGATCACGATGGTTTTCGCCGCCTCGGCGGCCTTTACCTGGCTGACATTCAGAGAGTAATCGTGGAGGCAGGAAACCGGCTCCGTAACCAGCCGGGTCACAGTCAGCCCGGTACCCCGGCAGAGCCGCTGGGTAAACTCCGCCACCGGCAGTGTGGTGGCGGCAATATCGGCTTTGTCCGCAGTGCCGCACCCGGTCAGGGGCAGCAGTAGCGCGGCGCATAGTAAAATAGCAAGGATTCGTTTCATATATTGACCTTCTGTTTCCAATTCTATTTATAGAATAGCATGTTTGTCAAGCTTGGCCCTGCCCCGTGATAAATGAAAAAGGCCCGCGCACAGGCGCAGGCCTTTCGGTATGGACTTATCTGTGGGCTTCCAGCCAGCCGTTAACCTTGGCCTTGGCAAGACGCAGGATGTCCTCAGCGGGGTAAGGAGAGGCTTCGCCGCCGGCGACATACAGGAAGTACAGGCCCTCAGGAGTCTGGTACAGCGTTTCCTCGAAACCGGCGGGATCACCCAGATAACCCTGGGTAAACTTGTGCACCAGGGTGGCGGTTTCCGTGTCGTATACCTTTTTGCAGATGATCTTGTTCATGGTTGACCTCCTTTCATCGCGTCGATTGACAGTAATTATACAGATTTTTGTTAGGAAATCAAGTGCGAAAACGTGAAAATGACAAAATTTGCAAAAAGATTGTTAGGAATCGATGTATAGATAACAGAGAATGCAGAAATGATTTGTATATTGTGCACAATAAAATCGACCGAGAAAGGATTTTATCATGAAGGACATTCCGGTTTTTACCACTGAAAATGGTGCCGCAAGCCTGATTCTGGGGGAAATTCCCTACCGCGGGCAGGCTTATATCCGGATCCAGGACAGCCTGGAACCGGAAAGCTTGCTGAAAGAGTGCGTTTCTTTCTGCCGGATGTGCGGGGCGGAGCGGATCTACGCTTCCGGGCATCCCTGGCTGGAAGCGCTTCCCCTCCACTGCGCCGTGGTGGAGATGCGGGGGCAGGCAACGCCGGATCCGGAAAAGACATGCTGCCTCTGGCCTGTTACGCCGGAGACCGCACCCAGGTTTCGGGAGCTTTACAATGCCCGGATGGCCGGGGTGGACAATGCCGGAACGCTGGAAGCAAGGGACGAAGATTGGCTTTCCTCGGGTCCAGCGTATTTTGTCCACGACGGCGGGAAGCTCCTGGGCATCGGGATCCTGGAGGATAACTGCATCCGCACCATTGCTTCCGCGATACCCGGCGGGGGAGACAGGACCCTGCATACCCTGTTTACCCTGTGTCCCGGAGAAATGCTTCGGCTGGAAGTGGCTTCCACCAACACCCGTGCCGTCAAGCTGTATGAAAGGGCCGGTTTCCTGAAAACCGGAGAGCTGTCCCGGTGGTATCGTGCAGAAA
Organism: uncultured Clostridia bacterium; assembly: GCA_945873295.1. GTDB lineage: Bacteria > Bacillota > Clostridia > Oscillospirales > Oscillospiraceae > Faecousia. The sequence goes on along the minus strand of CAMCCS010000022.1, from coordinate 5,774 downwards.
TGAAATAAATCAGGAGCGTGTCAAGAAAAAACACTTGACAAATGGCTGGTTATCCTGTACAATACCTCAGGACGCAAGGAAAATACCTTGACACTGGGGGCGCTGGGATATGGACGCTGTGGAAATGACGCTCCTGCTGGACTATTACGGAGAGCTTCTGACCGAGCGCCAGAGGCAGTGCTTTGACCTGCGGTACAATCAGGACCTGTCCATGGGTGAGATCGCCGAGGTCCTGGGGGTCAGCCGCCAGGGGGTCTTCGACAACCTGAGCCGGGCGGAGCAGCGTCTTCGCAATATGGAGGAAAAGACCGGCTGTGTCCGCCGGGCGCAGAAAGCCCGCCGGGCGCTGGACACGATTTTGGATGACGCTGGGCAGCTGCGGAACCATCCGGATCAGAAAGTAGCGGAATTGGCGGAGCGTATTATTGCGAGCGCCAGGGAACTTGAGGAGTAAGCAATGGCATTTGAGGGCTTGACCGAAAAAATTTCCGCCACCTTCAAGAAGCTTCGGGGCAAGGGACGCCTGAAGGAAGCCGATGTGAAGGAGGCCATGCGGGAGATCCGGATGGCGCTTTTGGAGGCGGATGTCAGCTATAAGGTGGTAAAGGACTTTACGAAGTCCGTTACCGAGCGCTGTGTGGGCGCGGACGTTTTGGAGTCCCTGACTCCCGCCCAGATGATCGTGAAGATCGTCAACGAGGAGCTGTGCAAGCTCATGGGCAGCGATGCCAAGCATTTGAATATCAATCCCAACGGCCCCACGGTGGTCATGCTGGTGGGCCTGCAGGGCGCGGGCAAAACCACCAACGGCAGCAAGCTGGCCGGGCTCATGAAGCGGCAGGGCCGGAACCCTCTGCTGGTGGCCTGCGATATTTACCGTCCCGCCGCCATCCGGCAGCTGCAGGTCTGCGGGGAAAAGCTGGGCATCCCGGTATTTGAACGGGGCACCCAGAACCCGGTGGACACCGCCAAGGAAGCGGTGCTCTATGCCCGGCAGCGGGGCTATGACATGGTGTTCCTGGACACCGCCGGCCGCCTGCATGTGGACGAAGCCCTCATGGAGGAACTGAAAAACATCAAAGCCGCGGTGAAGCCCAACGAGATCATGCTGGTTGTGGACGCCATGACCGGTCAGGACGCGGTGAACGCGGCCCAGAGCTTCAATGAATGGCTGGACATTGATTCCGTGATGCTCAGTAAGCTGGACGGCGACGCCAGAGGCGGCGCGGCCCTGTCCGTCCGGGCCGTCACCGGAAAGCCCATCAAGTTTGCCGGTATGGGCGAAAAGCTGGAGGACATCGAGGCGTTCCACCCGGACCGGATGGCAAGCCGGATCCTGGGCATGGGCGATGTGCTGACCCTCATTGAAAAAGCCGAAAAGGCCTACGACGCCAAAAAAGCCGCCGAGATGGAGCAGAAGCTGAAGTCCAACCGCTTCACCCTCCAGGACTTCTACGATCAGCTTGTCCAGATGAAATCCATGGGCTCCATGGAGGAAATTCTTTCTCAGATGCCCGGCGGCGCTAACCTGAAAGGTGCCAAGCTGGACGAGAAAGCCATGGCCCACACCGAGGCTATCATCCTTTCCATGACGCCCAAGGAGCGGGAAAAACCGGAGATCATTGCCGCCAGCCGGAAGAAGCGGATTGCCGCCGGCGCCGGTGTCAAGGTGGAGGATGTGAACCGGCTTCTCAAATCCTTTGAGCAGATGCGCAAGCTTATCAAGCAGTTTTCCGGCCCGGGAATGGGCAAGAAGCTGAAAAGAATGCGGGGCATGGGCGGCTTCGGCGGCTTCCCCGGTTTTTGATACCGTTCGCTGAAAGCAAAACGCTTTGCGATATATACTAGAATTATTTATGGAGGTGAAACTCTCATGGTTAAGATCAGACTGAGAAGAATGGGTGCCAAGAAGAACCCTTACTACCGGATCGTGGTAGCGGATTCCCGTTCTCCCCGTGACGGCCGCTGCATCGAAGAGATCGGAACTTACAATCCTCTGGTGAATCCTGCTGTCATCACTGTTGACGCCGAGAAGGCCCAGACCTGGATCAAGAACGGCGCACAGCCTACCGACACCGTCCGTGGCCTGCTGAAGAATGCCGGCGTGCTGTAAGATTCCCTGAAGGAGAAGCACAATGAAGGAACTTTTGCTGTATATGGCAAAGAACCTGGTGGATGATCCCGAATCTGTCACGGTCACCGAGACCGAGGACGAAGAGGGGAAAGTGCTGGAGCTTCATGTGGCAGAGGGCGACATGGGCAAGGTGATCGGACGCCAGGGGCGGATCGCAAAAGAGATCCGCACCATTATCAAGACTGTAGCCCAGCGCACAGGCGAGAAGGTCACGGTCGAGATCGTAGATTGATACGGTGATGCGTGACGGTTCCGTCACGCATTTTCCGTTTTCAAAAGTTTTGGAAATTCTGTTTACAGGAGGACAACTCCATGAAACTTGATTATATTGAAGCCGGGCAGATCGTTACAACCCACGGTGTCCGGGGGGAGGTGAAGGTGCTTCCCTGGCTGGATACGCCGGAGGATTTGCTTTTTTACCGCCGCTGCCGGATCGGGGGGGAAGACTACGCAATCCGTTCCTGCCGGGTGCAGAAAACCTGTAACCTTGTAAAGCTGGAGGGCATTGATACGGTGGAGGCCGCCCAGGCTCTGCGGGAAAAGACTGTGGAGCTTTACCGGGAGGATGCCCCCGCCGGTGTGACCTTTGCCGCGGAGCTTATCGGCATGACGGTTTTTGCTGAGGGGCAGACTGTCGGAACCCTGACCGAGGTGCTGGACTATCCCGGCAATCAGGTCTATGTGGTGAAAGGGGAGCGGGAGTATATGATCCCTGCTGTCCGGGAATTCATCCTCCATGTGGATATGGCGGAAAACAGGATGGAAGTGAAGCTGCTGGAGGGGATGGCAACCGATGCGGATTGAGATTCTGACATTGTTCCCGGATTCCGTGGGGGATGTGCTCTCCGAGAGCATCCTGGGCCGTGCTCAGGAGCGGGGCTACATTCAGATTGAGACCCGGCAGATCCGGGACTACACCTCCAATAAGCAGAACCAGGTGGACGACTACCCCTACGGCGGCGGCCGGGGCGCCATTATGCAGGCAGACCCTCTGTACCGCTGCTGGGAGGCGGCCTGCGACGACGCGGCAGGCCCGGTCCATACCGTGTTCCTGTCCCCCTGTGGGCACACCTTTACCCAGGCGGATGCCATCCGGTTGAGTAAGCTGCCGAACCTGATCCTGGTCTGCGGCCACTACGAGGGCATCGACCAGCGCTTCATTGACGAGTGTGTGGATGAAGAAATCTCCCTGGGGGATTTTGTCCTGACCGGCGGGGAGATTGCCGCCATGGCGGTGACCGACGCGGTGTGCCGCATGGTTCCCGGTGTCCTGGCCGACCCGGAGTGCTTCCAGGATGAAAGCCATTTTAACGGCCTGCTGGAATACCCCCAGTACAGCCGCCCGGCGGTGTGGCACGGCAGGGAGGTTCCTCAGATTCTTCTGTCCGGCAACCATGAAAAGGTAGCCCAGTGGCGCAGAAAGCAGTCCCTCCGGCGCACCCGGGAGCGCCGCCCGGATATGTACGAAAAGCTGGACCTGGGCAGCAAGCAGGATAAAAAGCTTCTGAAAGAAATGGCGGAGGAGGACGGACAATGACGGGTCTGGAAACGCTTCAGCAGTGGGTTAAGGAGAGCAGCCGCATCGTCTTTTTCGGCGGCGCGGGAGTGAGTACGGAATCCGGGATTCCCGACTTTCGCAGTGTGGACGGGCTGTACCACCAGAAATTTGAATACCCGCCGGAAACCATTATCAGCCACAGCTTTTATGTGAAAAATCCGGAGTATTTCTTCCGGTTTTACCGGGAGAAAATGCTGCCCCTGGGGTTTGAACCGAACATTACCCACAGGAAGCTTGCCCAGTGGGAGCAGGCGGGAAAGCTCCAGGCGGTGGTGACCCAGAATATTGATGGTCTCCACCAGAAAGCCGGTTCCCGGAAGGTATATGAGCTCCACGGCTCGGTGCTCCGCAATTACTGCACCCGTTGCGGTAAGTTCTATCCGGCGGAATTTGTGAAGAATGCGGTTGGCGTGCCCCGCTGCGGCTGCGGCGGAATTGTCAAGCCGGATGTGGTTCTGTATGAGGAGGGCTTGGACCAGGAAGTGATCGCGGGGAGCGTCCACGCCATCCGGAACGCGGATATGCTGATCGTAGGCGGAACCAGTCTGACGGTATATCCGGCGGCGGGGCTCATTCAGTACTACCGGGGAAACCGGCTGGTGCTCATCAACCGGGATGCCACCCCCTATGACGATCAGGCGGATCTGGTTCTCCACGAGAGCCTGGGAGAGGTCTTTTCCCAGCTTTGACAGAAAAGAGGCTGCCGCTGCGCTTTTTCAGCGCGGCGGCAGCCGTTTTTTATTTCTTCAATATGCGCCAGGTGTAGTACATCTTTACCGATGTGGAAACCAGCAGGATACCCACGGCTATGATGCCCGCAATGGCGGCGGTATACATGCCTTGGGCGGCAAACTGCTCCATTTCCCCCCGGACGGCATAGAGCATGGTACGGTACACACCGGCGCCGGGGATCAGTGGAAAGATGGACACCACAAGATAGGAGATCGCCGGGTATTTTCGAACCCGGGCCATGATTTCGGAATACACGGCGGAGAAGAACGCAGCCCAGAAATAGCCGGTCAGCTCCGTAAGGCCATACTGAACGCACAGGTAATAGACAGCCCAGGCAATTACCCCGCCCACTGCGCACAGCAGGCCGCCGGGACCGTGGATATTGAACTGGATGGAAAATCCGATGCAGCCGACGAAAGTGGCAAGACAAAGCACGGGGAAGGGTGCCATATAGGAAGGAGCCTGCGCAGGCTCCCGCCAAAACCTGCAGATGATGTTCCACCCGGCGGCGGTGCCCAGGGCAATGGCCACCGCAACGAGGAATACCTGGACGATCCGGTTGATGCCGGAATTGGTATCCCCGTATATAATATCCCGCATGGCGTTGGTGAAGAGCAGGCCGGGAACCAGGATCATCAGGGCGCCGATAATGACACCGTCGGTATGCTGGGCAAGTCCCAGATTCACCATGGAATAGGCGGCAAGGGCCATGAGAAAAGCGGAAGCAAGGGTAGAAAAGAAAGGATTCACTTTCAGATAGGACATGGCTTTCTGCACCAGACCAATGAGGACACCGCACAGACCCGCGCAAAGGGCGTCGGTTAAGTCGCAGCCGAAAAGTACCCCAAATCCGGCGCCCCCGGCAAAGTAGCCCAGCATAGTAGCGGAGGAAGAATAGGTCCGGGCGGTGTCCAGAACATGCTTCAGCCATCCGGTGGCTTCCTCCGGCTTGGGATGCCTGTTGCAGATGGCACGGCTCAGACCGTTGAGCCGCTCCACGGCATCCAGGTCGTTACTGTGGAAACCGATCCGCCGCATTCTCGTTATGGGCTTGCCGGTGTCGGTGAGGATGCTCACCACCAGAAAGTTGGGAATGGCAAACACGTCAGAGTCCACTCCGAAGCTTTCCAGAATTCTGTGCACACTGTCTTCCACCCGGAAGGTCTCCGCGCCTGCCATGGCAAGCTCATAGCCCACATCCGTGGCCAGGTCAAGAATGGTATTGTAATCCATTGGGTCACCGCCTGCAGTTTTTCTTGCGTTAGGAACCTCTGAACAAATCTCCTTCGGCTGCGCAGCGGATCTTTTGCTCCCTCAGTGCAGTTTGGAAAATCGGAAATACATACAGTA
>CAMCCS010000021.1 GCA_945873295.1 uncultured Clostridia bacterium | reverse complement strand
ATACCGGACTGGGAGGCGGGGATGAACACCCGGACGCCCTTCACATTGGCAACCAAGCCACCCTTGTTCTCCTCGGTGATGGTGGCTTCGACGGTGGTCTTGTTCTCCACCATGTCAGCCATGTCGTCCCAGATCTTCAGGCCGTCCAGCTTCTTCTTGGACAGCTGCACGGTGCCTTCCTGGTCGTTCACACGAACCACAAAGACCTCAACCTGGTCGCCCACCTTCAGGACATCCTCGGGCTTCACGGAAGAATCGGCGCTGACTTCGTCATAAGGGATATAGCCAGCGTGCTTGGTGCCCAGATCGACCTGGACTTCGGTATTGCTGATACCGGTAACGGTTCCGATGACCTTATCTCCTGTATTTAAAGTCTTGATGGACTGCTCCAGAAGTTCCTCGAAGTTTTCCTCCTGTACAGTCTCAGCATTGGTAATTTCGCTCATAGTCTTGTTGACCTCCTTTATAATCCACGCCGGCGTTGACGCACCGGCAGTGATTCCAACATCATTGGCCCCACGGAAAACCTCAGGGTCCAGCTCCGCCGCGCTGTCCACCTGAACGACAATTCCGCAGTTTTCCCGGCAAATCATGGCCAAGCGGCCAGTGTTGGAGCTTTTGGGGTCTCCGACGACTACCATTGCCTGACATTTCCGACTCAGTTCTTGGGCCTCGTTTTGCCTGCATTCTGTTGCTCTGCATATTGTATCAAATATTTTCAAGTTAGTAAACTGTTTTTTTGCAAAAATTCCGCATTTTTTCCACAAATTTTCCGTGGAGGTGGTCTGGCTGACCATACACAGGGGGGTATCGGCGGGAATTTTTTCCTCCCGCACCCATTTCTGGAAATCCTCTAGGGTCTCAAAGACCCTGCACCGGGTACACCATCCGGCGATGCCCTCCACCTCCGGATGGGTGGGCGTGCCGATAATGATATTCAGGCGTCCTTCCGCCTCCGCCTCCCGGACGATCTTATGGATCCGGGCAACAAAGGGGCAGGTGGCATCCACAACGCGGACCCCCTGCTTTTGAAGCCTCTCATATACCTCCCGACTGACTCCGTGGGAACGGATAACCACCGTCTGGCCGGGCTTAGCCTGCTCCGGCGTATCGATCACCTGAACCCCCATTTCCTCAAAATGGGATACCACATGGCGGTTATGGATGATGGGTCCCAGGGTCACTGTTTTCTCGCCTGCAGAGACACAGGCTTCCACCGTCTCTACAGCCCGGTTGACACCGAAGCAGAAGCCGGCACTTTTGGCAACGGTCACGCTCATAGCGTCACCTTTTCCCCGATGATCCGTTTCATTTCTGCCAGAACTTCCTGCACGTTCATTTCCGAGGTGTCCAGCTTCACGGAATCCCGTGCCATTTTCAGCGGCGCGATAGCGCGGTGGGTATCCTGGTAATCCCGTTGGCGGATCTCCGCGAGAACCTTTTCAAAGGAAGGCTTCTGCCCCTTTGCTGCAAGCTCCTTGCACCGGCGGTCCGCCCGCACCTCGGCAGAGGCGGTGAGGAAGATCTTCACATCCGCGTTAGGGAGAACCACAGTCCCAATGTCCCGTCCGTCCATGACCACATTATGCTCCCGGGCCACCTCCCGCTGCATGTCCAGGAGCACCTCCCGGACCACCGGCTGGGCAGACACCAGGCTTGCTTTCTGGCCGATCTCCTGGGTGCGGATGTCCCCGGTCACATCCATGCCATTCATAATCATATGCTGCAGGCCGTCTTCATCGTAGGTGATGCCAATGGTCAGTTCATCGATATACCGGCTGACGCCGTCGGTATCCTTGGGACTGATCCCCAGCAGGTCCAGAAAATAGGCCACTGTACGGTAAATCGCTCCGGTATCCACATACCGGAAGTTCAGCTCGGCCGCAAGCTGCCGGGCGATGGTGCTCTTCCCTGCCCCGGCCGGACCATCAATGGCTATGGAATATCGTTTGGACATAGTAACGTTCCTTCTTTCAATATGGTAAGATATTTCCGTTTCTTGACCGTTCACTTTTCCGCATTTCGCAGAAGGCTCAGGGCCTTTGCCTCCCGGTCCAGAACCTCCCGAGTGGAGAGGCCCAGCTTGGCGGCAGTGGCCTCCGGTGTCAAAGGTTCTCCCTTTTCAAGGCCAAAACGCAAGGTAAGCAGCTCCGCATCCTGCTTAGAAAGCTGGGACAGAAGCTCCGCCACACGCTCCCGCATCCGGTAATAGGCGGTGTCCTCCACGCTTTCGCTGCTTTCCTCCGGTTCCTCCCGGGGCTTCTCCTGCTTTTGCATCATTATGGCATCCGCAAGCATATTGCTGACCGATTCTCCCTCTTCCAGGGTCATATTCAGTCTCCCGGCAATTTCCGCGACTGTGGGGCTGCGCCCCAGTTCCTTAAGAAGCTGCTTGTCCGCCTCACGGTAATCCTGCATCGCCTTGCGGAGCTTTTCGCCTACACCGCCGGATCTTGCCTGTAAGGTCACCGCCTTTGCCATGGCACAGCGGATCCGGTGGTCCCGCAGCGCCGAGTAATCCCCAGCCTGATAGGCCTGGATCCCCTGCCATAGTCCCAGATTGCCCTCCTGAATGAGATCCAGCATCAAAACGCCGTAACCGGCATATTCCCGTGCAAGCTCCACCACCCGGGCAAGGCCCAGATTCAGTAGGACTGCCTGGGCGCTCTCCTTCCCCGCCGCGGCGTCCAGGGCAAGGCGGTTTTCATCCCCGGCAGAAGGCATAGCCGCAAGCTCTTCCAGGTAGATCCGCAGGGGATCCTCCGGTTCTAAGTCCTGGGGAGCAAAGCCGGTTTGGGCAAGATGGGCCTCTCTGCGAAGCCTTTCTCCCGTCTGGGAACCGGATTGATACTTGGGAAGTCCGGAAATATCCAGAAGCACCCCTCGGTCCTCCACTGCCTGAAAGGCTTCCTCTGCCGTTTCGGCGCTCTCGCCCTCCAAAATGGCAAGCAGGTTCCCCGCCTGCAAGGTATCCCCGGCTTTCCGGGAAGCAAGGAGCACCTCCCAGGGAGCCTGCCCGAAAGAATAGTCCAGCTCTATCATGTGAGAAAATCCTCCAATCCCATATCCGTTCCCAGGCGCTGGAGCTTGTCCATTGCCTGGCGCTCGATCTGCCGTACCCGTTCCTTGGAAATACCCAGCTCGCTGCCGATCTCCTCCAGGGACCAGCACCGGCCGTCCTCCATACCGAAGTGAAGCCGCAGAATCCTCTGCTGTCTGGGCGTCAGAGTATCCATAAGGCGGCTGAGATTCTCCTCCAGCTCCTGCCGCACCAGCTCTTCCTGGGGCTGGGGCGCCTGGGCATCCTCCAGGAGCATGCCCAGTGTGCTCTTATCCTCGTCTCCCGCCGGGGTGTCCAGGGAGCAGACCTCCGGCATCAGCCGCAGCAGCTGCTCCACCTTTTCCCCGGGAAGCCCTGCCTGTGCTCCGATTTCATCGGGGGTGGGTTCCCGTCCAAGACTTGCCTGCAGGCTCTTTCGCACCGCGTCAACCTTGCGCATCCGCTCCGCGGTATGCAGCGGAACACGGATGGGGCTGCCGTGGTTCAGCAGGCAGCGGGTCACCCTCTGGCGGATCCATTTGGTGGCGTAGGTGGAAAAGCGGTAGTCAAGAGAATAGTCAAATTTTTTCGCGGCGGCAAGCAGGCCAAGGCTCCCCTCCTGGATAAGGTCCAGCAGCGGCACGCCCCTGCCCGCGTATTCCCGGGCAATGGACACCACGAGCCGCAGATTGGCGCTGACCATCTGACGGACCGCGTCCTCATCCCCCTGAGCGCACCGCCGGGCAAGGTCCCGCTCCTCCTCGGGGGTCAGCCGGGGGATCACCCGGATCTCCCGGAGGTACTGGCGGATGTCATCAGCGTCACCGCTGATGGGTACGTCCTGCACTTTATCCATAAGCTCTGTCATTGCTTAATCCCTTTTCTTTCCTGAAGACGGCTTCTCAGCGCCATAATATCTTCCTCGGTGCGGACGTTTCCCGTCTGGTGCTCCACCCGGATGGTCCGGGCACAGTCCCGCAACGCCTGGGCATTTACCGGGCCGTCATAGCGCTGTAAGATTCCCGCGATATGGGCCATTTCCTCGGAGGTAAAATCCGTCAGGCCGGTGAGCGTGGCGTCCTGCCCCTCCCTGTGCCGCTGCAGCTGCTGGGAAAACACCTTTGCCAGGATCGGCGCGGAAAATTCCTCCGGCGTCAGCTCGGGGATCTCAGCAAGAAGCGCCGGTTCCTTCATCACAGCCGCCACCACCCGTTCCTCCGCCGCCGCGGATTTCACATTGTCATAGCGAATCTGACGGCTCTGGGTCTGCAGGTTCCGGGCTGGGGCCAGGTCAATCTTTTCCTGCTTCCGTTTTTCCCGGGAAAGGCGCCGTTTGTAGGCCTTCTGCACCTCAATCTTCATGGCTTCCGGGCTGATCTTCGCCGCCTCTGCCACACGGTTGCCATAAACCTCCCGCTGGACCGCGCTTGCAAGGGTGCTGACAAAATCCGCCGCTTCGGTGATGAAATTTACCCGTTCCTCGTCTATGTTCAGATCGTATTTTTTCTGGATGGCTTTCAGCTGATACTCCACCCGGTTGGAGGATTCCTCCAGCAGGATCCGGAACCGGTCTGCGCCGAACTTTCTTAAGTATTCGTCCGGGTCCTTTGCATCCCGCATTTTCAGGACCTTGACCTGCAGCCCCGCCTTTTCCAGCATGGGAATCGCCCGCTGGGTGGCGTTCTGCCCCGCCTCGTCCCCGTCGTAGATCAAAATGACCTGCTGGGTATACCGGGCAAGCAGTGACGCGTGTTCCTCCGTCAAGGAAGTACCCAGGGATGCCACCGCGCAGTCAAAGCCGTACTGGTGGAGGGCAACGGCATCCATATACCCTTCCACCAAAATCATATACCCAAGGCGGGTTTTCTTGGCAAGATTCAGGGCAAACAGATTCTTCCGCTTGTTGAAAATCTCCGTCTCGGGAGAGTTTAAGTATTTCGGCGTGGAGTTATCCATCACCCGGCCGCCGAAGCCGATCACATTTCCCCGGACATCGATAATGGGGAACATCAGCCGGTTGCGGAACCGGTCATAGATCCGCCCGTTTTTCTGGGAGACGGAGACAAGCCCCGATGCCTGCATTTCCTCCCGGGTATACCCCTTTGCTTCCATGGCCTTACACAGAGCATCCCAGGAATCCGGGGCAAAACCGATGCCGAATTTCGTAAGTGTGGATTTGGGCATGCCCCGCTTTCCGGCGTATTCCAGTCCGGCGGCTCCCTCCGGCTGAAATAGAGCCCCATGGAAGAACCGGGCCGCCTCCTTGTTCAGCGCCCACAGCCGCTCCTGACGCCGGTACCGGCTCTGGTACTGCTCGTCCTCCGGCACGGTCATACCCGCCCGCTTTGCCAGGGCCCGGACGGCGTCGGGATAGCTCAGGCCCTCGATTTCCATTTCAAAGTTGATGACGCTGCCGCCCTTGTGGCAGCCGAAACAGTAGTAAATTCCCTTGTCCGGCGAAACGGAAAAGGAGGGTGTCTTCTCCCCGTGGAAAGGACACAGACCAAACAGGTTGGACCCGGACCGTTTCAGGTTCACATACTGGCCCACCACTTCCTCAATGGGATTGCGGGCAGCCAGCTCGTCCAGAAACGACGGCGGAAAAGGCATATTGACTCCTCCTTTCACCCAGAAATAATCGTTGGCAAAGTAAGGCTATCTGACCTGCCAGCCGGTGGGAATAAAAATCTCCGTGTACTTGTAGACGGCATAGTTATCCGTCATCCCGGCAATATAGTCGCACACCGTGCGCTCCATGCCGTCAAAGGAGAGCTGGGGTTGGAAGTCCTCCGGCATTGCGTTGGGATTGGCGACATAATATTCAAACAGCCGCTGGAGCATGGCTTTGGCCTTGCTTTCCTCCCCCTTGGCAACGGGGTTGCGGTAGACCCGGTCAAACATGAATTCCCGCAGCTCCCGCAGGGCCCGGTCCGTAGCCGGTGTCATGCAGATGGCTCCCGCCTCCCGGGAAGTACGGATGGTATCACAGACCAGGGTATTGATCCGGTCCCGGTGGGTGCAGCCAAGAGCATCCGAAATGCTTCTGGGAATATCCTCGTTTCGCAGGATCCCTGCCCGGATGGCATCATCAATATCGTGGTTGACATAAGCAATCTGGTCGCTGCGGCGGACCACCTGACCCTCCAGAGTTTCCGGGATATAGCTTCCCGTATGCCCCAGAATGCCCAGACGGACCTCGTTCGTCAGGTTGAGGCCCCGCCCCTCATTTTCCAGCACATCCACCACCCGCAGGCTCTGCTCATTGTGCCGGAAGGGCTTGCCCAGACACCGGGAAAGGGCCGCCTCTCCCGCGTGACCGAAGGGCGTGTGGCCCAGATCGTGACCCATGGCGATAGCCTCCGCCAGATCCTCATTGAGGCCCAGGGCCCGGGTGATCGTCCCCGCGATGCGGCTGACCTCCAGCGTGTGGGTCATCCGGGTGCGGTAATGGTCCCCCTCCGGGCGGAGAAAGACCTGGGTCTTGTGCATCAGGCGGCGAAAGGCTTTGCTGTGGACGATCCGGTCAATGTCCCGCTGATAGCAGGTCCGGACATCGTCCGGGCGCGGTTCCTCCGCAGTGGGTCTTCCGGAGCTTTTGTCCGAAAAGGCCGCAAGGGGGTTTAGCCGTCTGTGCTCCTGAAATTCCAGTTCCTCCCGAACCGTCATAGGGACGCTTCCTTTCTGTCACACAAAATCATAATAAAAGAGGATATCCGATTTTCCTTCCTGGGAGGTGCCGTGGTAGACCCGGTTATTAAAGCCGCCAATCCGAAAGCCGCAGTGCACGTAAAACCGGCAGGCATCCAGATTGTCGTCCTGGGCCTCCAAAAATATGCCCCGGTAGCCCAGCTCCCGGGCAAAGGTCTCGCCCGCTTCCAGAAGCGCCTTTCCGGCTCCCCTGCCCCGGGCAGCCGCGCTGACCTTCAGGTCCAGCAGGTGCAGGTAGGCAAAGTAATGCTTCTGATAGACGGCGATTCCAACACATTGTCCGTTTTCATAGGCTCCGAAAGCGCCGCCCTCTGCGTCGATCCGGGCAAGGTCATAGGCTTCCTCCGGGAAAACCATGGATTTGGGTTTCGGAAACAACTGCTCCCGGTATTCCCATATCCCGTCCTGCAGAGATACAATCATGCGCCCTGGCATTAAGAAAGGATCGTTGGGTAAACGCAGGTCATCCCGGCAGGATGCATCAATACGGTGCACTTTGATCATTGGTCTTCCTCCGCTCCCAGGGGAAACGCCCGGTACTCCTGTCCCAGCTCCATTGCCTCCACCGTCCCGGCGGAAAGCTCCGTCAGAGCATCCAGAAACGGCGCACCGCTCTTTTCCGGCACCAGGACTTCCAATTCCACCTCGGCGCCAAAGTCCGTTTTCCGTACAACGCCGCCGAAAGAGGCAATCAGCAGCTTAACCCGCTCATAATAGGGGTAGGGGCAGGGCACATAGAAAGCTGTCCACACCCGTTTCATGGATTTCCCCGCGGCATCCACGGCGATTTTCGCGCCTTTAGTATAGGCCCGGACCAGCCCCCCGGCGCCAAGAAGAATGCCGCCGAAATACCTGGTCACCACGCACACCACATTGTACAGCTCCTCCCGCTGAAGGACCTGGAGCATGGGCATGCCGGCAGTGCCCCCCGGCTCTCCGTCATCGGAAAACCGGACGGGACCGTCCCGGAGAATATAGGCCCAGCAGTTATGGGTCGCGTCATAGTGCCGCTTCTTCATCTCCTGGATCCGGGCCAGGGCCTCCTCCTCGGATTCCACAGGCCAGATCCTGCCGATGAAGCGGGACTTTTTTTCGATGAACGCATCCTCTCCGAAGCCGGTGGGTACCAGGTACTCTTCCAAGGTGTCAGCTCTCCTTCACAACATACTCCCGGAGCCGTCCGAACAAAATATCGTCCAAAACCGCGTCAATGGAAATGCCCTCCGGGGTGTAGTCCACACGGCTGACCTGGGCATTGTCGTGGAGAACCTCCACCTGGCCGCCCAGGCTGTAGGGCAGCAGCAGCGTCACGGCGTGACGGGCCTTTCCCAGACCTTTTTCAATGGATTTCAGCAGCTCGTCCATTCCCTGCCCCCGGGCCGCGGAGACGGTGACGTTTCCTTCCCCTGTGGGGATATCCTCCCGGGCTGCCAGGTCCGCCTTGTTGTAACAGCGAAGAACGGGGGTACCGGGCTTTGCCAGCTGGGAAATCAGCTTATCCACCACGGCAATATGGGCATCCCGCTCCGGATCGGCAGAATCGATCACATGGATCAGGAGGTCCGCGTATTCCAGTTCCTCCAGCGTGGCGCGGAAAGCGTCCACAAGGTGATGGGGCAGCTTGGCAATAAAGCCAACGGTATCGGAAAGCACCACTTCCAGGTTGTCCGAGACTTTCAGCAGCCGCGAGGTAGTGTCCAGGGTATCAAACAGGCGGTTGTTTGCCGGGATACCCGCGCCGGTCAATTGGTTCAGCAAGGTGGATTTTCCTGCGTTGGTATAGCCCACCAGGGCAACCACCGGGACGGCATTCTTCTTCCGCCGCTCCCGCTGGACACCCCGAACCCGCCGTACCTGCTCCAACTCCTCTTCCAGCCGCCGGATCCGCTCCCGGATGTGACGCCGGTCCGTTTCCAGCTGGGTCTCGCCAGGGCCCCGGGTGCCGATGCCGCCGCCCTGACGGCTCAGGCTGGCGCCCATGCCGGAAAGCCGGGGCAGCAGATACTGGTACTGGGCCAGCTCCACCTGCAGACGACCTTCCTTGGTTCTGGCCCGCTGGGCAAAAATATCCAGAATCAGGGCGCTGCGGTCCAGAACCGTAACCCCGATCAATTCCTCCAGTGCCCGGATATTTCCCGGGGAAAGGGTATTGTCAAAGATCACCATAGTGCTGCCTGTGGCTTCCGCCAGCATCCGCACCTCCTGGGCCTTTCCGGCGCCGATAAAGCTGTGGGAATCCGGCGCATGGCGGTTTTGCAGGATCTTCGCGGTGCAGAAGCCCCCGGCTGTCTGCAAAAGGGCGTCCAGTTCCTCCAGGGTCTGCTCGGTGGCGGTTTCTTCCTGGGTAAAGCAATCCGCGTTCAGGCCCACGAGAATTGCCCGCTCCTGAACCGCTTCCTTAAAATTTGATTCCATAATTACCTCCGATTAATTTATGTAATCCACAGGTGCGGAGGCTTACAAATATACGCAAAACGAAAGCGTGCCGGACCCGCGGCCCCTATAGGGTGAGGCTGGGGAAATCGGAATCTTTTCGTCAGATATATTAAAAAAAGTCCGCACCACGGCTGCCGTAGTGCGGACGAAGGGCTTACTTCAGGCCAAAGCGCTTGTTGAACCGGTCAACCCGTCCACCAGTGTCAACCAGCTTTTGCTTGCCGGTATAGAAGGGGTGGCACTTGGAGCAGATCTCAACACGAATGTCCTTCTTGGTGGAGCCAGTCGTAAAGACGTTGCCACACGCGCAGCGGATCGTGGTCTGTTCATACTTGGGGTGGATACCTTCCTTCATTTCGTTCACCTCTTTCTTATCCGTTAAAGGGCGCAATACCCCGGCTTTTTTCATTCACCCGGATATGATAGCACATTAGCCCCGGGAATGCAAGTATTATTTTCGATTTTTTTAAAAATTCCGGTGATTAAAACGCCCAGTTGCCGCCCCGGAAAATGGGTACAACCTTGCCGTCCTCGCAAATGCCGTCGATGTTCAGGCTGTCACAGCCGATCATGAAGTCCTCGTGGATCATGGAATCATTGATACCCAGGGCGCGGCACTCCTCCAGCGTCTTATTCTGGAAATCCTGAATGGTGTCGGCAAAGCCCATGCCCAGCGCCAGATGACAGGCGGCGTTCTCGTCAAACAGCGTGTTGTAGAACAGGATACCGCTTTCCGCAATGGGGCTGCGCTGGGGAACCAGCGCGCACTCGCCCAAATAGGCGGCGCCCTCATCCATGGAGATCATGGTCTTCAGCAGCTCCTCGCCCTTCTCTGCCTTGACCTCCACCGCCTTGCCGTTTTCAAAGCGGACGGAGAAGTTTTCAATCAGCTGGCCCTGATAGCTCAGGGGTTTGGTGGAATAGACGATACCCTCGGCCTGCCCCCGCTTGGGAGAGATGAAGCACTCCTCCGTGGGGATGTTAGGGTTGAAGAAGATGCCCTGCAGGCTGGTATCGCCGCCGCCCTTCCACTCGCCCTCGGGGATCATGCCCACGGTCAGGTCCGTGCCATTGTCGGCAGTGTAATGCAGGCTGCGGATATTGAGGCTATTGAGGTAGGCGCAGCGGTCATGCAGGTCGGCGTTATGCTCCTGCCAGGCCTTCACGGGATCGTCGGTAACCCGGGAGGTGAACAGGATGGCCTCCCACAGCTTTTCCATGGCGGCGCTGGTGCGCATGCCAGGGAACACTTTCTTCGCCCAGGCCGCGCCGGGAACGGCGGCAATGCACCACTGGTCCTTGTTTTCCAGCTGGTCATGGTAGGGCTTCACAATGGGATAGCGGAGCTGACGGGCCTTGGCCAGCTTCTCCATGTTAATGCCCTTCAGACCGTCGGGATCCTCGGACACCAGATGAATCCGGCAGGGCACCACATCCACAAAGTGCTGCAGCTTGGCTTTCTGCCACTCGGTAACCTCACCCATTGTCTTGACGGACTGATGGCGCACATGGAGCTTCTGCAGCGGCTGGTAATCCCACTCCACGGTAACCTTTTTGGCCTTGGCCTTGTAGGCCTCCTCCACCACCATCTGGACAAATTCCGGCTGGTCGAGATCGGCATAGATCAGAACCTCCTGCCCTTTCTGGACGTTTACGCCGCAGCGGACAATCAGACGGGCATATTCCCGCAATACTGTTTTTTTCATGCTTGGAAATCCTCCTGAAAAAATTTCGGTGCTATTTTACCAGATTTTGCGTGAAAGGTCAATGGTTATTGCAAAGAAAGCATGCTTCGGGTATAATCATGAAAAACAGTCAGAAAAGAGCCGGGCTTTCTCCGGAAAAAGCTGACTGTTAAACAAAAGGAAGTATTTGTCTATGCTTACAAAAGAAGAATTTCAAAATCGGATTGCAATGGGCGCTGTGCTGGACGGTGCCACCGGTTCCTGGCTCAGGGCCCACGGAATGCCAAAAGGGTGCAGTACCGAGCTGTGGGTGCTGGATCATCCTGATATTCTTACCAAACTGCAGCGCGGATATGCCCGGGCAGGAGCGGACATTATCTACGCGCCGACCTTCCAGGCTCAGCCTATCGTCCTGGCATCCTATGGACGGGAGAAGGACACGGAGGAAATCAACCGTTCCCTGGTGGCTCTATCCCGCAGGGCTGCACCCGGGTGTCTCATCGCCGGAGACCTGACGACCCTGGCCGGGTCCTGCGACAGCTTCGATCCTAAGTGCTTTGACCTGCTGGTGGAAAACTACCGCCGGCAGATCCGGGGCCTCATGGACGGCGGCGCGGACCTTCTTGTAGGCGAGACCCTCATGTACCCCCAGGAGGCGGAAGCCATTCTCACCGCCGCGGAGCTGGAAGGCGCGGGAGCCGCCATGTACTCTTTTACCATGCAGCCCGACGGCTCCCTTTTTTCCGGAGCGGAGGCAGGGCCGGTGCTCCGGGAGCTGGAAAAGGCAGGAGCCTGCGCCGTAGGCTTCAACTGCGTTCCCGCAGACGATATGACAGCCGGCCTTGTCTTGAAACTGCGCCGGTTCACGAAGCTCCCCCTCATCTGCAAGCCCAATGCCGGTGTACCTGTGATCAACGCCCAGGGGGTTGCGGAATACGATCTTAACCCGGAGGGCTTTGCCAAAGTTATGGCCGCCTGCCGCACAGCAGGTGCCATGCTTCTCGGCGGCTGCTGCGGCACAACTCCGGAGCATCTGGCCGCATTGACGGGAATACTGTCGGAAGCGTAAAAACCAGTTGCGAAACCGGGCAGAATTTGATATACTTATCTATGTTATGAAAAAGAGGATTCATCTTTATGTCAGCCGCAAAAACGTGCTGACCTGGCTGATGGCAGCCTGCATGGTAAGCTCGGCAGTGGCCCGCATCTGGATCATCGGAGTGAAAGGGACCGGTGGCCCTGTAAACGTGTGGAGCCAAATCGTCCTGCCAGTGGCAGCTTCCCTGCTCTATGCCGCCATTGCCCTCCTGGACGGAGAGGAAAGGCTCTATAAAACCGCGATCCCTGTGTGGATGGCAGCGCTCTATTCCGCCGTCTGGATCTCACGGAACGTACCCAATCATCTGATTACCTGGCTGTTCTGGGTTTCCCTGGCTGCTTTCGCCTTCCTGTATATGGAGCTGATTTCCGGTACCCGGTGGCATGCCCCCTGGCTGCTGCTGCCTGTGGAGCTTATTTCCCTGGCAATTACGCTCTACTTCCATCGCACGGCCCTGTTGGCAGGTGATGCCGTCACGATGCTGTATCTGCTGCCGGACGTGCTGATGCTCCTGGGCGCGGCAGTCATGGTGTTCGCCATCCGGGTACATACGGACGGAAAGTATCATCCCATCTGGGGCGACCGCACCGATGGCCGCAGGATCCGTTCCATGCCCCCTATGGATCAGGTATCCCCCTACCTGATGGTCAACCGGAACGGTGCATCCAACCTGTTCTCGGACTCCTTTGAAATCACGGTCCTTGACCGCTACATCCGCCAGAAGCGGAAGGAAGGAATGACGAACTTCGGTATTCTCCATGCGCTTTTGGCTGCCTACTGCCGCTGTGTAGCCAAGTACCCCGCCCTGAACCGCTTTCTGTCCGGCCAGAAGGTCTATTCCCGGGGGGAAGACATCCAGTTCTGTATGACCATCAAAAAAGAGATGGCAACCACCGCACCGGATACCGTCATTAAGGTTCACCTGTCTCCCCGGGATTCCGCGTCGGATGTGTATCAAAAGGTCAATGCGGAAATTGAAAAGAATAAGCAGGATTCTTCCGATTCCGGCTTCGACAGCACCGCCTATGCTTTCACCATGATCCCCGGCGTGTTCCTGAAATTTACGGTGTGGCTGCTGAAAACCCTGGATTATTTCGGACTGATTCCCAAATTCCTGCTGGAAATCAGCCCTTTCCACGGCAGCGTGTACTTTACCTCCATGGGCTCGCTGGGTATCCCCCCTGTCTATCACCACCTGTACGATTTCGGCAACCTGCCCATCTTCTGCGCCTTCGGCTGCAAGCGTAAGGCGCTGGAAGTAATGGAAGATGGCAGCGTTGTTCAGCGTAAGTATGTAGATTTCCGGTTCACCGTGGATGAGCGGATCGTGGACGGATACTGCTATGCCGCTTTCTTCAAGTACTTCCGCCGTCTGGTAATGCATCCGGAAGTGCTGGATGCGCCCCCCACAGAAGTCAATGCAGACATTGACTGAGGATTTTTCCCGGGAGGTCCTGGCCTGTCTTCCGCCGGGCAGCCCCCTGGCAGATCGTTTCACCTGGCTCACCGAAACGGATTCCACCAATTCCGTCCTCAAAAGGCTGGCGCCCACAGGTATTCCGGCCGGAACCGCTGTTTGTGCCGGGCATCAAACCGGCGGCAGAGGCAGGATGGGAAGAAGCTTTCTCTCCCCGCCGGACATGGGAATCTATCTGAGCATGCTCCTGCGCCCCGCGTGTTCTGCCGGGGATCTGATGCACCTGACCTGCGCCGCCGCCGTTTCCGTCTGCGATGCCGTGGAAAAAACCGCCGGATTCCGGCCGGGCATCAAGTGGACCAATGATCTGGTATACGGCAAGCGGAAGCTCTGCGGAATCCTTACGGAGCTGGGACTTCAGCCGGACGGCAGCGTGGACTATGCCATCGTAGGCGTTGGCATCAATTGCCGTCAAAAACTCACGGATTTTCCCCCGGAGCTGCGGGATAAAGCAGGCTCCCTGGAAATGGTCACAGGAAAAGAGGTTTCCCGTCCAAGGCTTGCCGCGGAAATGCTGACCGCGCTGTACCGGATGCAGGATGGGCTTCTGGGAGATAAGGAAGCGATCCTGGAGCAGTACCGGGCCGACTGCGTGACACTGGGAAAGGAAGTTTCCCTGGTGCGGGGCAGCGACCTCCGCTACGGAAAAGCCCTGGATGTCAGCGACACCGGGGCCCTGATCGTCGAATTTTCCCCCGGTCAGGTGGAAGCCGTGGACTCCGGAGAAGTCAGTGTCCGGGGTATGTACGGCTATATTGGATAAAATTCACATTTTGAGCCCCAAAGTTTCCCAATATAGGATTGCATTTTCCCTTTGGATTGGTTATACTAGTTGTGCTGAAAAAAAGAAAAAGGAGGAATATTTATGAAAGTGTTCGCTGCTGTTGTTAAGGTTCTGGCTGCTCTGGCCGCTGTTGCCGGTGCTGTATACGCCATTGCTACCTATGGTGACAAGATCGTCGCCTGGGCCAAGAATCTGATGGCCAAGTGTCCCTGCAGCTGCACCCAGGTGCCTGCGGAAGAAGCTCCCGCCGAAGAGCCCACCCCCGCTGAAGAACCTGAAGCTGCCCAAGAGGCTCCCGTTGAAGAAGCCGCCCCCGCTGAGGAAGCTGCTCCTGCCGAAGAGCCTGTTTCTGAAGACGGCGTGCCTGTTGCCGACGAGGACGATTTCGAAGGCTGACATCCATCAAAAAAGACCGGGGCTTTTGCAAAGTCCCGGTCTTTTTTGCTTAATCGCCTGGGTTCTGAAAGAAATGTTTTCCTGCGGTACGTTTCTTATGCACCCCGGATAATATGCACGATCATATCCACACAGCGTTCCATATCCTCCACGGGAATGAACTCAAAACGGCCGTGATAGTTTTCTCCGCCGGTGCACAGGTTGGGACAGGGCAGGCCCTTATAGGAAAGACTTGCGCCGTCGGTACCACCCCGGATGGGAACCGCTTTTGGTTCCATGCCCGCAGCCTTCATGGCTTCCATAGCCCGCTCCACCACAAACATGCAGGGCTCTATGCATTGCTTCATATTGAAGTAGCTGTCCTTGACCGTCAGTTCCACGGTACCCTCGCCGTACTTTCGGTTGATAAAGTCTGCCGCATCCTGTAAAAGCTGCTTTTTCTCATTGAATCTGCGCATATCATGGTCCCGGACAATATAGCCGAGCGTTGACTGCTCCACATGCCCCTCCATGGCGATCAGATGGAAAAACCCCTCATACCCCTCGGTGTATTCCGGCTTCTGTGCCGCCGGCAGAAGTCCGGCAAACTCCATAGCGATAAGCTGGGAGTTGACCATCTTGTTTTTCGCGGCGCCGGGATGGATGTTGAGGCCACGGAAAACCGCCTTGGCGGAAGCAGCGTTGAAGTTTTCGTACTCAATTCCCCCTACAGGGCCTCCGTCCAGGGTATAGGCATAGTCCGCGCCGAAGCCCTTTACATCAAACCGGTCCGATCCCCTCCCGATCTCCTCGTCGGGAGTAAAGCCAATCTTTACGGTGGCGTGGGAGCCGCCCTGGGCGATCAGCCGCTCCGCGGCAGTGAGGATCTCCGCAATACCGGCTTTGTCATCCGCCCCCAGCAGGGTTGTGCCGTCGGTGACGATCAGATGCTTGCCCCGGTGATTTTGCAGGGAGTTGTATTCCGATTCCCGCAGCCAGATATTTTTCTCTTCGTTCAGACAAATATCCCCGCCGGAATACGCCGCTACCCTGGCCTTGATATTTGCGCCGGAAGCGTCCGGAGAGGTATCCATATGGGCAATCAGGCCAATCACCGGTTTCTCCGGATCTCCGGGAATGGTTCCGTAAACGTAGCCGTCTTCGTCCATGTGGGCGTCCTCAATACCCATGTCCTTCATTTCCTCCGCCAGTGCCGCGCCAAGGAGGCGCTGTTTATCCGTGGAGGGACAGGTGTCGGAGCTTTCATCGGACTGGGTGTCAAAAGCGACATACCGCAAAAAGCGGGATTCTACAGCTTCCATGTTTTCTCCTTTCGCAAAAAGGCCGCCGCTTTCCGCGGCGGCCCACAAAACGTGTTTCTTACTTCCGGGCGGCTAAGACAAGATCCCGGGTATCCTGGGCAATCATCAGTTCCTCATTTGTGGGAACGACCCAGACCTGCACCTTGGAGTCAGGGGTGGAAATAAGCATTTCCTTGCCGCGGACCTTGTTCTTCTCAGGATCCAGCTTGACACCCATGAAGCCCAGGTACTCACAGACACTGGCACGAACCACATGGTCATTTTCGCCCACACCGGCGGTGAAAGTCAGGACATCGATGCCGTTCAGCGCTGCTGCGTAAGCGCCGACATACTTGGCAACCTCATAGCAGAACTTGTCCAGAGCCAGCTGGCAGTTCTCGTTTCCGTTGTCCACGCCCTCACTCAGGTCACGGAAATCTGAAGAGACACCGGACAGTGCCAGCATACCGGACTTCTTATTCAGCATGGTGAGGCAGTCATCCACGCTCATATTGTATTTGTTGCAGATAAACTGCACCACACAGGCGTCGATATCGCCGCTGCGGGTACCCATGGGGACACCGGCCAGAGGGGACAGGCCCATGGAGGTATCCATGCACTTGCCATCCTTAATAGCGGACAGGGAGGAACCGTTGCCCAGGTGGCAGTTGACCATCTTGAATTCCTTCTTGCCTACCAGCTCAGCGGTACGGCGGGCCACATACTTGTGGGAGGTGCCGTGGAAGCCGTAGCGGCGGATGTCGTCATTCTTGAAGTATTCGGTGGGGATGGCATAACGGTAAGCCTTGGGAGGCATGGTCATGTGGAACGCGGTATCGAACACGGCAACCTGGGGGGTGTTGGGCATCACCGCCTGGCAGGCACGAATACCCATCAGATTGGCGGGATTGTGGAGGGGTCCCAGAGGAATGCAGTCCTCAATGGCCTTGATGCACTTGTCGTCGATAATGCAGGAGTCGGAGAACTTCATGCCGCCATGGAGCACCCGATGGCCAACGGCGTCGATCTCGTCCACGGACTTGATAACACCGTCAACGGGGTCCACCAGGATATCCAGAACCGCCTCAATCGCCTCGGAATGGCTGGGCATGGGAATATCCTTGACGACCTTCTTATCCCCCACCTTGTGGGTCAGGCGGCCGTCGATGTAGATCCGCTCGCACAGGCCCTTGGCAGACACATCGCCGGTCTCGGGGTTCATAAGCTGATACTTCAGGGAAGAGCTTCCGGCATTGATAACCAGAACATTCATGGGAATAGCCTCCTAAATAAATTTTGTTTTCTTTTTCGCCATTGTGTGGTATGATGACCATAGCTTGCTTTATTATATTGCATTTTTTCTGATTTCTCAACCCCTGCCGGGAATTTTTTTACAAAAAAGGAGGACGCTTCATGGCAATCGCCGGCATTATCTGTGAATATAACCCCTTTCACCTGGGTCACCGGAAGCAGTTTGCCATGGTACGGGAAGCTCTGGGCGGGGATACCGCCATTGTGTGCCTCATGAGCGGGAATTATGTCCAACGGGGCGCCCCCGCCGTATTTGATAAAACCCTTCGCGCGGAAGCCGCCCTGCGGTGCGGAGCCGATCTTGTTCTGGAGCTGCCGATCCCCGTGAGTCTGTCCTCCGCGGAAGGGTTTGCCGCGGGCGGCGTGGGGATCCTTTCGGAGCTGTGCACCCATCTTGCCTTTGGCTGCGAAACCGCGGATAGCCGCTCCCTGGAGCAAACCGTCCAGG
This sequence comes from uncultured Clostridia bacterium, assembly GCA_945873295.1. GTDB lineage: Bacteria > Bacillota > Clostridia > Oscillospirales > Oscillospiraceae > Faecousia. Next base: position 963 of record CAMCCS010000021.1, on the reverse strand, counting down.
GGCTCCTGGATCCCGGTTTTTCCTCCCGACTCCGGCAGGCACTGGAAAGCGGCATCAGCTTTCCCGCCGCAAGGGAGCAAGCGCTCAGTGCCATGGGGATCTCCCCCGCCCTGCTTCGCTCCCCCAATGATACCCTGGCGGTGGAATACTGTAAGGCTATTGTATCCCAGGGTTCCGCCCTTACTCCCCTGCCCCTGCGCCGGGACGGAATGTACCACGCCCTGCGCCCGGATCCGGAAAATCCCTCCGCAGCTTCCCTGCGGCTGTCTCTCGCCGCCGGGGAGGATTGGCTGCGCTTTGTCCCGTCAGAAGCGGCACCAATATTCCAGGATGCCCCGCTACACACGTTGGATGCCGGTGAGCGGGCCGTGCTCTACCGGCTGCGGACTATGACAGAGGCAGAGTTTGAAGCGCTTCCTTACAGCTCGGAAGGCCTCTGGCGGCGTTTTCTGCGGGAGTGTCGCCGGGGAAGCACTCTGGAAGAAATTCTGTCCGCCGTGAAAACCAAGCGCTACACCCGCACCCGTCTGGACCGGATGGTTCTGTGCGCGTTTCTGGGCCTGACCGGGAAAGACCTTTCCGAACCGGCTCCCTATATCCGCATTCTGGGCTTTACGGATCGGGGCCGGGAAATTCTCCGGGAATACCGGGGAAGCACCCCCCTGCGCAACGCGGGCGCGCCCGGGGAGGGAAAATACTGGGAGGCGGAAAAGCGCTGGGGCGACCTGTACGGCCTGTTTCGGACGGATCAGCCCGAACCGCCGGGCATAGAGCAAAACCGGAGGGTCGTATACTTTACGAGCAAATAGACCATACGTAACGGTTTTTTCAGTAAACAGATAAACTGGAATTTGCAGAGGAAAGCAGGGCATCAAACAACACTGTCATTCCGAACCAGTCCTCTTAAGTGGTGTGGGAATCTCCATCGAATTTCGGGCTACTTATCGTCATGCAGACCGTTCT
>CAMCCS010000020.1 GCA_945873295.1 uncultured Clostridia bacterium | reverse complement strand
TTTCCCTGCCGGGCGCTCAATGAGCGCCCCTACAGAGGCAGACGACCGTAATTCGGAAATTCGAGGGAGATTGCCACACCACTTAAGAGGACTGGTTCGCAATGACCGGGAATTCGATGGTGCACATTTCAGGACGGGTCGCGCACTGTTTAACGTATAACGGCCCTTTATTTCAATTGCCGCGAAGCGGCACCGCATCTTATATCTTATATCTTATATCTCATAACTGACAATCGTTTTCCAGCTCCGCCACTTCCTCGGCTGTCAGCTCCCGGACCGCGCCCCGAGGAAGATTTCCCAGGGTAAGCCCGCCCTCCCGGCGGCGCTCCAGGTAGGAAACCCGCATCCCCCGGGAGGCCAGCATTCTGCGAACCTGGTGGTACTTTCCCTCCACCACGGTCACCAGACTCTCCCCGGGTCCCAGGGGTCTGAGCACCGCCGGCAGGCACACCGTTCCGTCCCCAAGGGTCAGTCCATCCGCAAAAGCAGCCACATCCTCCGGCACAGCTTCCCCCTCATGGCGGGCATAGTACTCCTTTTCCACCCGCTTTTTGGGAGCGATCAGCCGGTGCAGCAGCGCCCCGTCATTGGTAAAGAGCAGCAGCCCCTCGGTTTCCTTGTCCAGGCGGCCCACAGGTTTCAGATCCATATGCCCCAGGCCTTCCGGCAGAAGCTCCATCACCGTCTTTTCCTGCCGGTCCTCGGTGGCGGTGACAAAGCCCGCCGGCTTGTTGAGCATCACCACCATCCGCCGCTTTGCCCCCAGGGCAGCGCCGTCCAGGCAGATTTCCTGAGCCGCCGGGTCTACCTTCCGTCCCGGATCCCGCTCCGCTTTGCCGTCCACGGTGACCCGTCCCGCTTTCAGAAGCGCTTTTACCTGGCTCCGGGTGCCCGCTCCGCTTTCACAAAGGAATTTGTCCAACCGTTCCATACTTCCTCCGTTCTATCCCGCCCCGGCAGGACATACATATGTGGTGTCAATGTCATTTGGGAGGGATATTCTATGATGGTAATGACCGCAAAGGTCGATATGAAAAAAATACTGCTGCTCCTGGCGGGGGCCGCAGCCCTGATCCTGTCGCTCATTTTGCTGCTGGGGGGAAAGGATGACGCCGCCCAGACCGCCGCGCCCATGTCCTCCAACGATGCCCGGGTGCAGTTTCTCCGGGACTTCGGCTGGGATGTGACCACCTCCCCCACGGAATCCAGCCAGGTGCGCATTCCAAAGGAGCAAAGCGAGGTCTTTGAGCGGTACAACACCCTCCAGAAAGGCCAGGGCTACGACCTGACCCAGTACGCCGGGAAAAAGGTCATGCGTTATGTCTACAAGATCAACAATTACCCCGGGGCCACGGAGCCGGTATACGCAACGGTGCTGGTGTACAAGAACCAGATCATCGGCGGCGACGTGACGGACACTGCCGCCAAGGGGCAGATCCGGGGGTTCAAAATGCCGGAGGCCACCACCCCCGCCACCCAGGCAACCCTGCCCCAGCTCACCGCTCCCACAACCCAGGCGACTCTGCCCGGCACCAGCCAGACCACCGGCGCAGCGACACAATAATTGCCAAAAGGCTTTTCGGGTCTGGGCTGTATTACGGTAAATTGGGATTTGACGGGCCGTTAGAACGTGTCATTCCGAACCAGTCCGCTTAAGTGGTGTGGGAATCTCCATCGAATTTCAAGCGGCCTATCGTCATACAGGCTGTCCTATCCTGCCGTTTCCCGGAATTCGTCCACGAGAAATTGTGCTTCTATCCGGGAGATTGCCACGCCAGTGTGCGCTACTTTATCGCAATGACCGGGAATTCGGGTTCGCAATGACCGGGAATTCGATAAATTCCAATTTGCCTGCCTTCTGAATAACCCCGATATGCATAATTGTCACTTGCCTGTATCCTACCATAAAAATCCGTTCTTGACAAGCGGCCCCGGAGATGGTATCCTGAATGCAACTGAACAGGAATCTTCAGGGCGGGGTGCAATTCCCCACCGGCGGTGACGGATGGTTTTCATCCCCAGTCCGCGAACGCGCAAGCGCCGAACCGGTGCGACTCCGGTACCGACAGTACAGTCTGGATGGAAGAAGATCCGCAGATTTTCGCGGGGGCATTGGGTCCCTGCCATACTGCGTTTTTTCCCGCCCTGGGTCTATCCCAGGGCGGATTTTTTCGTGAGGTGACATCCATATGCAAGAACTCATTTCCCAGCTGAAAGAGAACGTCGGCTTTGTCCTGACCTGCCTTGCCATCATCGTGGGTATCGCTCTGCTTGCAAAGCTTGCCGAGCGTTTTCTCCCCGAAACCCGGAAGGTAAGCCCCGCCCGGCGGGTCAGCATCATCAGCATCTGCGCCGCCATCGCGGTGGTGCTCCATATCTTGGACTTCCCCCTGCCCTTCCTGGCCCCCGGCTTTTACAAGCTGGACTTCTCCGAGGTGCCCGTCATGCTCTGCGGCTTCTTCCTTGGGCCCAGCGCCGCGGTAGTCTGCGAGGGCATCAAGATCCTGCTGAAGCTCCTGCTCAAGAGCACCTCCACGGCCTTTGTAGGGGACCTTGCCAACTTCGTGGTGGGCTGCAGCTTCGTCCTCCCCGCCGCCATCTGGTACCATATCCACAAGAGCAAGCACAGCGCCCTGGTGGGCCTGCTCCTGGGCACCCTTTGCATGACCGTCTTCGGCACCGCCTTCAACGCGGTGTATTTGCTTCCCAAATTTGCCCAGCTCTACGGCATGCCCCTGGAAACGATCATCGGCATGGGCACAAAGATCCACGGAGGGGTCAAAGGCGTGGGCACCTTTGTACTGATGTGCGTGGCTCCTTTGAACCTTGTAAAGGGCGGCCTTATCTCCCTGCTCACCATGCTCCTGTACAAGCGGGTCGCCGCGCCGCTTTTCAAAATTCACCGGTAATAAACGCGGTTTCTTGCCGGACATCGGAAATAGGAAAATTGGAATTTGGCGAATTCCCGGTCATTGCGATAAAGTAGCGCACACTGGCGTGGCAATCTCCTGGATAGAAGCACCATTTCTCGAGGATGAATTCCAGGAAACGGCAGGATATAACAGTCTGTATGACGATGGGCTACCTGGAATTCGATGGAGATTCCCACACCAGTTTGAGAACTGGTTCGGAATGACTCGTTGTTCGATGCCCTGACTTCCCTCGCCAAATTCCACTTTGTATACCCTCCGGGTATTCTTTCCAGAATTCACAAAAAGTTCTTACTTTTCCGGAGAAACGATGCTATAATGAAAAAGCTATGCAGCCGGCGGGCAGATTGCCTGTCGGCTGCTGAAATTCATTCCGGGAGGGACGCCCTGTGACCGCGCTGTTGCTTCGCCTGTTTGTAAAGGATTATCAGAATCCGGAGAATCCGTCTGTCCATACCGCCATCGGAAAAATGGCCGGGATCACGGGGATTTTGTGCAACGTTTTCCTCTTCCTTGGTAAGCTCATTGCAGGGCTTCTGTCCGGCTCCATCTCCATTGTGGCCGACGCCGTGAACAATCTGTCCGACGCCGGTTCCTCCGTCGTGACCCTTGCCGGTTTCCAGCTGGCAAGGCGGCCTGCCGACCGGGAGCACCCTTACGGCCATGCCCGGTATGAGTACCTGTCCGGGCTGGTGGTAGCAGCCCTGATTCTGGTCATCGGTCTGGAATTGGCAAAGACCTCTTTCCAGAAGATCCTTCACCCGGAGCCCATTGAGGCTACCCCCATTGCCCTGGGGGTGCTGATTGCCTCCCTGTGCGTCAAGCTGTGGATGTGCACCTTCTTCCGCTCCCTGGGCAAGCGCATCCGCTCCGTCACCCTGGCCGCTTCCTCCGCCGACAGCCGCAACGATGTCATCGCCACCTCCGGGGTTCTTCTGGGCTATGTGGTGAGCAGCCTGCTCCATGTGAATGTGGACGGTTTTGTGGGCCTTGCCGTGGCATGCTTCATCCTCTGGTCCGGCATCGGCATTGCCCGGGACACCATCTCCCCCCTGCTGGGAGGCCGGGCAGACCCCAATCTGGTGGAAAACCTTTCCCAGCTCGTCCTGTCCCATGAAAAAATTCTTGGAATCCACGACCTGCTGGTCCATGACTACGGCCCAGGGCAGTGCTTCGCCTCCGTCCACGCGGAGCTCAGCGCCCAGGAAGACCCCATGGTCTGCCACGATATTATTGACGATATTGAACAGGACGCCCTGGATCAGCTCAATGTCCATCTGGTGATCCACTATGACCCTGTAATGGTGGGTGACGCAGAGTGGGACGAAATGCGGGGCCTGACGGAAAACTGGGTCCGGCAGTTGGACGAGAGCCTCACCATCCACGACTTTCGGATGGTCCGGGGTGCGAAGCAGACAAAGCTGGTCTTTGACCTGACGGTACCCTACGATATGACCCTGTCCTCCGGAGAGGTCCAGCAGGTGATGGAAAAGAACCTCCGGGAGCAGGGCAAGGACTATGACACCGTCATCCACCTGGACCGGGAGATGTAAAAGCCGGTCCTCCCCAAGGGAAAGTCCATACCGCATATCACCTTCCGGCACAAGCGCCATATGCTGCCCCAGCCATTGACATTGGGTGAAACATAAAAAGCTTCCGGCTGCCCAGACTGAGCTGCCGGAAGCAAAATTATTTTTTTGTTCCCTTGACAGGCAACGGTTCCATGCCGGTATTCGCTTTTTCTTCCGCCGGAATTCCCATGAGGCAGGATGTCAGCTTCGGAAAGCTTTTACCACATTCATAAACTCTTTTACGCGCCTAACATCTGTTTGGTTTTCAAATTTTCCGTCATATTTGAAGGTCGTGCCCACCACTGCCGCATCGGCAATTTTGAGAATACCCTCAATTGTTTCTTTTCTGCACCCGGTATTGGCCAGAACAACTGTATTCGGGATCGTCTCTTTCACAGCAGCCAGCACGCTCATATCCGTTGCGCTTCCCGCAGTGGCACCGGAGACACAAATGCCATCCGGCTGACAGTTGAAGACCGTTGTCTTCGCAATGCTTCTGATGTCACGGCCCGCCAGATACTGGGCTGCCTCCGGAACGATGTTATACAGCAGCTTAATATCGTCCCTTTTCAACTCCGCCCGATGCCGCGCAACCTCTCCGGAATTTGTATTCCAAAGGCCAAAATCGCTGGCATACACACCGCTCATGATCTCACGGATAAATTTCGCGTCCGTTGCCGCGGCAAGATCCAGGGACGCGATAGGATCCCAAAGAACATTCACACCAAACGGGATGGAAAGATACTGCTTTAATTCCCCAATGACATTTGCCATAGCCGCGGTGGTCTCGGTTTTTACCTTTGTCAGATACGGCAGGCTGAATTCATTGCTGAACATTACCGCATCCACGCCGCCTTCCTGCAGCGCGCAAAGATCTTCCTTGGCCTTCTCGACTACCCATCGCATTCCTTTGCCCGCATCGTAATGGGGGTCTCCGGGCATGGCTTGGAAGTGGCACATGGCGATAATCGCCTTCTCCGTTCCAAACACTTCTTTCAGCCAACTCATTTTTATTATATCCTCCGTTGCTTCTGTTATTTCTCGATGGAAAACTGTCTGGCCGGGTTTTTGACCAGGATCTTCTCGATATTCTCTTCAGAAATACCGGATTCTCTCATACGCGGCACAAAAACATCCAGAATGTAGTTGTGGCCATAGGCACCATAATACTCTTTCCACATACTGGCTCTGCCATTGTCGCCGCCTAGCATGATATGATCCGCATATCCGGCATCACACATGCCCTTGATCAGCTCAATAATCACGGAATCCGGCCAATACTTTGCTCTGGAAGGTCCGTCATATCCCAGCGTAACACCCTGGGCAGCCATCTTTTTGTGGTATTCCAGATCCGGATTCCGGTCCACATGGCCGAGAGTCACTCTGCACGGGTCGACGCCAAACTTCTTTACCAATTCAATGGTCTCCAAGCCCATGGTGCCTCTCTCCGTATGGGTACTGATGGGCGCTCCGGTCCGAATGGAGGCCATACAGGCAGCCTCTATGGTTTTGCGTTCCATGGGCTTAATCATATTATAATGGGTCGCACACTTGATTACACCTGCTTTCGCGGTGCTCCGGGTCACGATCGGGCCATTATAATTATTGATCTCCACACCGACTTCGACTTCTTCCGCAATCAGTCTGGCCACTTCTTCTACGGGATACTTATTTACCCAGTGCTCCGGATCGTAATAAATCGACCGCTGAAAGCCGGTACAGGCAATGATATGTACCCCGGAAGCCTGGGCGATTTCCTTCAGCATCTCGATCTGGCGTCCGCAGTCAATGGGGTTCATGTCCACCAACGCGTCGCCCTTGTGCTGCTTAAATGACCGCATCGCCTCAATGGCATAGTCAACCCGATCAAGGCGGAGATCACGGTCTGCTTTTTCCTCTCCGCCGCCAATGGTAATCAGATGATCGTGATAATCCGTAACGCCCAGCTCTTCCGGCTTTATGGTTCCCAAAACTGTTTGAATGTATCGCATACCAGTCAATCCTTTTCCTCTCTGGCACAGGCCATCATTTTCTTGACATTGTCCACATCGATAGGGTTGTTGGCGTTGCCGTCCACCTTGAGGCAGGTCGCGACACAGCAGGCATCCGCGATCTCCAATATTTTTTTGACATTGTCAAATTTCACCCCGGTGTTGGCAACCACCGTAAAATCTCCTACCGCTTTTTTTACTTCGATCAGCTGCTCGAAAGGTGCCTCCCCACCTGCCATAAAGCCAGACACACACAGTCCATCCACCAAACTGCTCTTGGTAACCGTCTGTGCCCGTAATGTCAGGGGCCGGCTATCCAGGGTCACGGAAAATTCCGGTGACAGATTTGTCAGAATCTTTATATGATTCGCACCGATTTGGTTTCGATAATGCATGATCTGTTCCGGATCCGGCGTGAGCAGCCCCAGATCTCCGCAAAAGGATCCACACACAATTCCCCGGATATAATCCGCTCCCGTTGCCATCGCAATGGCTAAAGCCGCTTTGGGGTCCCACTGCACATCCACGCCAAAAGGAACTGTCCGGTTACCCTCAAGAACCTTATTGATAATGGCGGTCATAGACGCAACAATATGGGGGCCTACACACTTTGAATACGGCTTATCAAATTCATTGCAGAAGATTACGGAATCAATTCCGCCCTTGACCAGATTATCGTAATCCCGCCGTGCTCTTGCCGCCACTTCAGGCAAACCTTGGCCTTTCTGATAACACGCGGTTCCCGGAAGCGCGCGAATATGTACCAGCCCAATCACCGGCTTTTTCTCTCCAAAAATTTCTGTCATCCATGTTCTGTTCTTTTTCATGATTCATTAATTCCTTCGTATAATTTCCTTTCATTTTATAGAAATACTATGAACGAAAAAGCAAGAGGATATAAACGCATTCATAGTGTCGGAAGATCATCGATCTTCATGCAGTGAAAGGCCACGGGGAAGAACATACCGTGATTGAAGATAATGTGGCAAAGAAAGAACCGTTCTCTTCCAGAGGAACCGACAAGAACCCTGTCTTGCGCCCCCCGGCTGCAGTAACAAAACAAACCGTTACAGTATAGAACCTCCATGATCCTGACTGAATCCTGTTTTCAGCCAGGATCATGGTTTTTGTGAAGCGTTTTTCGTTACAGATGCAGCGCTTCCTTCAGTTTTTCTTTCATGGCATCCTTATCCGTAAAATTCTTTGTTGTAATCAGGATCATTCCCGGACGTTCGCCAATATTTTTCGCCAAGGCAGGGGTGGTAATACATACATCCGGATGACAGCCCTTAAACTGTCCGGCGTCAATGTGGCTGACAGACGCTTCTATGCCAAGCTCTTTAAACGCCTTTTCAACAGTCATTTTTAAAATCAGGCTGGAACCCATACCATTTATACAAACCGTATTAACTTTTAACATAGCGCTCCCCTTTGCTTATGTCTCAGATTATTTGGCATACAACAAGGTCATTCGTTTCTGGAGCCCTCCACGACCAGGACCTCGATCCCAAACGCTTCCAATTGCTGTTTATCCTTATCACTGATTCCTGCGTCTGTGATAAGCGTATCAATCTCCTTCAACTCGCAGAAAAACGCATGCTTCGTCAGTCCGATCTTTGAGGAATCCGCCAGCACAATAACCTCTCTGGCCCGCTTGATCAGCTCCCGTTTGACCAGAGTATCATTCATGTTATACAACGTCAGGCCGCAGTCAAAGGATATTCCAGCCACCCCAACAAACACCTTGTCCAAAATATACTCATGAATCGTTCGAATTGCATTGTGTCCAACCAGAGATTTGTCCTTCCTTGACAGTTCACCGCCAGTGCAGATCACATTGATATTCTTGGCACCGATCAATTCATTGATGACCGGAATGGAGGCAGTAACAACCGTAATATTGTCCGTCTTTTTTACGTATTTCGACATTTCATAGGTCGTTGTGCCAATGTCAATGCCAATACAGTCGCCGGGGGAAACCATGGCAGCCGCTTTCTTGCCAATCCGTTCCTTGGCTGCCATTTTACGGTCCCTTCTGATCTCAAACTCAGATTCCACTCCTACATTCTGATTTACAATGATGGCACCGCCGTGGGACCTCTTTACCAAGCCCTGCTGGTCCAGCAAATCCAGATCTCTACGGATCGTTACTTCCGTAATTCCAAATTCTTTGGACAGTTCCTGCACGGACACGGAATTGTTGCTCTTGATCTTTTCCAATATAATTTTTCTTCTTTCTTCCGCTATCATAAGTAAAATTCCTCCCAAAGTTGTTTTTTGAAAAGTAATTTTCCCAATATCTGGAAGAAATTATATCATAGGAAAAAACCGTTGTCACCAAAATATTTCTCTGCTCCCACGACGGTACCAGTACGCTGCTTTGCCTCTGAGGCTGTGTTTTTCTTATTTCTCCTCCGCGAACTGCTTCTTCAGCAGCACACATGCCAGCACATAAATTGCCACTAGCAGGATCACGAAGAACCACACGTTGCCCAGAAGCTTCATAAGCAGGGACAGCAGCATCATGGAAGAACCAAAGTCCGTATTACCGTAGGTAGCGCCCAGGGTATCCATGCCTGTGGTCATCGTGAAAATCACTCCGCCCAGAATCTGAATCAGGCCAACCGCCAGACCGGAAATAAACGCGGACTTCTTGCCGCCGTATTTGAAGCCGAAGACGCCTGCGACACCGCCGTCAAAGAACGTCGCGATAATGCCGGGGATCATCAGCACGGGGGAGCCGATTGCCATCAGGACAAAGAAGCCAAGGAACTCACCCAGGAACGCGCCGAGGAAGCCGAGGATCGCAGAGAAGGGAGCCAGGGGGAAGAACACAGGCATATCCACAGAAGGAACCGCGCCGGGTACCAGCTTGTCGGAAATACCCTTGAAAGCAGGCACCAGCTCCGCGATCATCATGCGGACGCCGGTCAGCAGGACCACAATACCCACGGTGAACTGGCCGCCCAGTTCCAGCATCCAGACCACCCAGTTGGCGGATCCGGCAGCCTGCTGAATCGCTTCTTTTCCGGCGACCAGGCAGCCGACGGCCAGCACAACCGTCATCAGCAGGCAGGTAATCACAGTGGAGTCATTAAACAGCTTCGTAAGGGAGGACAGCTTGCCGGCCTTTTCTTCCGCGTCCTCGTCTTCATCATGGAGCACGGGATTCTTCTTGTCGTATCTTCCAATGAGCATACCGATCCGGGAGCTGATAACAGCGGCCATACCCGAGATATGTCCCAGGGTAAACCCGTTTCCGACAAAAGGCTTGGAATATTTATAGGTCCAGGCAGGCATAACGGTCCAGAAAACACCGCAGAAAAGGGAGCACACAATCAGAAGCATAGGCCCTTCCACGCCGAAGAACCAATGCACCATCCACACGGTCAGCGTGGCAAAGGCCAGCATGGTGTGGGCAGTCAGGAATACCACTTTCAGCGGGCCAAACCTGGCCAGGAGGATATTAATCAGGAAACCGAACAGCATGACCAGCGGAACAATCGTTACCAGGTCGGCAATCGCGGTATTGATCGCCGCCATACCGGAATAATTCTCCGTGATTACACCGCTGATTCCGAAAGCCGTTTTAATCATTTCCATGACCGGCTTATATGGTGCCTGCAGCAATGTGGAGCCCTGTTTCAGGATCAGAACGCCAATATAAGCCTTTACTACGCCCATCACGATGTCAATCGGTTTCTTTTTCTGGAGCAGCAGACCGATCAGAACCACAATTGCCAGGACCAGTTCGATCTGTCCGAAAATAATTTTAAGAACATTCGCTATGCTTAACAAAATTCCCATTTCTTTCGTTGTATGAAGACCTCCTGTATGGAAGCAAACTCATACGCTCCTTTCTTTACATAATACATTTACCGATAACGGATGTTTTCTGTGATAAGGGCACACATCTGGTTCATCCAGTTATCCAGGAACTGTTTGCCCTTCTCCGCTGTAGCCTTTGTGGCATCTCCAAAGATCCCACTTTCCGCGAATTTGATCCAAGGTATCGGACGGATGTCTGCATCTGATGGAATTGGCGGATAATCGCACACTGCTTTTTCCATATTCACGCCTTCGGGATGAATATGCAGAAGAATCGATGTTTCTATCTCCGCTGCATGGAATCCGCTGCCATTCCACAGCTCCGTTTCCATAATGCCTTCCCCGTTTTTCTTCAGATCCATGTAACTGAAATAATAGACATTTTCATAGCCGCATTCGTCCAGCAGTTCTCTGGCCGCAATTTTGCAGGGGGCCACATTCCCCCAATGTCCGGAGAACAGGATCACGTTCCGGCAGCATTTCTTTTCCAGACTGATTACGATATCTTTGATGAGTTCTATATAGGTTTTCTCCCGCAAAGATATGGTAGCCGGAAAATCTTTTGCCGACCAAACCTGACCATAGGGCAAGGTTGGTAAAACAACACAATCTGTACGCTCCGCCAACAGTTTGGCAACATGCGTCGCTACAATGTTATCCGTATCGACTGTCATATGGTATCCATGCTGTTCGGTAGAGCCCAGAGGCAGGATTACCGCTCTGGCTTCCTTCATTCTGGCTTCTGCTTCCTTCCAAGTCATATCCTTCACGCAAACTCCGCGCATTTTTCTCCCTCCTTCCTTCTATCGCTTTTTTATGAAATCCCCTTTCTTTTCTTAACGATCTTAGGGCCCTTAAAACGGTTAAGCAGAAAGGCAATTTGCTATACCCGGGGGTCATATTTACTTTTCCGGATCCAAATATTTTTCCTGAATCGCCAGCAGATCTTCCGGGCCGGACGCCCCCAAAAGTGCTTCTACCACATCTTCCTTTATCATCATCTCAGAAAAACGCATCATATTGTCCAGATGCTGGTTCGGATCACAGGAAGCCAGGGTAAAAAACAGCTGGGCATCTTTTTCCGGATCCTCCGGATCGAAGGAAACCGGCTTTTCCAGCCTCATAAATGCAATTGCGGTTTTGTATACCGATGTCCCCCCCTCCTGGGAGTGGGGGATGGCAACCTTCGGCATAATAATGATGTACGGTCCATATTTTTCCACACAGTCAATAATCTCCTGGGCGTATCCAGTCCCTACTGTTCCATCCGCTTCCAGAGATTTGCAGCTCATCCGAATGGCTTCCTGCCAATCCTTCGCTTCTTTCGCAAACAGATAATGCTTTTTCTCCACAAATTCTCTCAGCATAGCTTCCTCCTTTGGTTGTCTCCAGGGCTGCGCACCCCGCCCGACAGTATACCCTTATCTCACAGATTTATGGAGCTTTCCTTGTAGGTACATAATAACAACAGTTTTTGTTTTTGTCAATATTTTTTCGTTTATTTTTTTGTTTTTTTATTTTTTTGTTTGTTTCGGTCTTGTGCTCCAAAACAGTCCCCTGGTTTCTGCCGGTCTTTTATTCAGAATGCACATTCCATTCAACACCGCAAGAACCTCCCGGCAAAGAGGAAACATACTTACCATGCCATGTTCAGGGAAAGCACTCGTTGCCAAAATGTGTCCATAAACATAAATATCCCCCGGTGCGTCCGCACCGGGGGATCTGCTGTTGGAAACGTATGGATGCACATAATGGAGCTTTCGGGTCGCTGCGGACCCGAACTCCCAGTCATTGCGAACCAGCGCACCGGCTTCCATGGCAATCTCCATCTTGAGGCGAAAGCGGTCACAATGACGATGGAGATTCCCACACCACTTAAGAGGACTGGTTCGGAATGACACATAATTTGAGAACGCAGCCTGCTGTACGGCAGAGATTCCCACTGAAGCCGGTGCGCCGGCTCGGAATGACACCTTAATTGAGGGTACAGCCGCTTATATGGACTTAACTGTCAATTTACTTAATCACCCGGACCCGGAGGACACCTTCCATGCTCCGCAGGCTCTCCACCGCGGCGTCGGAGGGATGATGGTCTAAGTCCAGCATGGTGTAGGCGTACTTGCCCCGGGACTTGTTCATCAGGCCCGCGATATTCACGCCCTCGGAGGCCACAGCGGAGGTGAACCGGCTCAGGGAGTTGGGGATGTTCCCGTGGAGAATGGTGATCCGCCCGGCGGCAGTGCACACGCCCATATCGCAGTCCGGGAAGTTTACGGAATGGCTGATATTGCCGTTTTCCAGATAGTCCATCATTTCCCGCACCGCCATTTTGGCGCAGTTGTCCTCGGATTCCTCAGTGGAGGCGCCCAGGTGGGGAATGGCGATACAGCCGGGCATGGAGGCTGTCCGATCGTTGGGGAAGTCGGTGACATACCGGGACACCTTGCCGCTGGCCAGAGCCTCAGCCATGGCCTCATCATCCACCAAAAGGTCTCTGGCAAAGTTCAGGATCACCACCCCGTCCTTCATTTTGCCGATGGTCTCCCGGTTGATCATGCCCCGGGTGTCATCCAGCAAAGGCGTGTGCAGGGAGATCACGTCGCAGCTTTCGAAGATTTCCTCCCGGGTGCGAACCCGGTGAATCTGGCTGTCTAAGTGCCAGGCGGCGTCGATGGAAATAAAGGGATCGCAGCCGTAGACATCCATGCCCAGGCTTCTTGCCGCGTTGGCCAGAGGGCCGCCCACGGCACCCAGGCCGATGACGCCCAGCTTCCGGCCCAGAATCTCATGACCGGCAAACTGGGACTTGCCTTTTTCCACCTGCTTGGCAATGTTTTCCGTACCGGCAATGGACTTTACCCATTCAATACCGCCGGTCACATCCCGGCTGGCAAGGAGCAGGCCGCACAGGGTCAGCTCCATCACGCTCCGGGCGTTGGCGCCGGGGGTATTGAACACCACAACGCCCTGCTCCGCGCATTTGTCCAGGGGGATATTGTTCACCCCGGCGCCGGCTCTCGCTACCGCCAGGAGCCCCTCGGGCAGGTCCATGTCATGCATGGCGGCGCTGCGCACCAGGATGCCCTCCGCCTGAGCCACGTCATCGGTGAGGGTATAGTCCTCCCCCCACAGGGCCGTACCCTTGGGGGAAATTTTGTTCAGGTAATGGATATGGTACATAGCTGCCTCCTTATCCGTTGCGCTTTTCGAAGCCGTCCATAAATTCCACCAGCTTCTTTACGCCCTCCATGGGCATGGCGTTATATATGCTGGCACGCATGCCGCCCACACTGCGGTGGCCCTTCAGGTTCACAAAGCCTGCCGCCTCCGCCTCTGCGATGAACTTTTTGTTCAGCTCGTCACTGTCCGTGACAAAGGGCACGTTCATGAGGGAGCGGTCCTTTTTCACCACGGTGCCCCGGAACATCCGGCTGGCATCCAGGAAATCGTAGAGCACCGCCGCCTTTTCCCGGTTCCGACGGCCCATTTCCGCCAGACCACCCTGGTCTAAGAGCCACTTGAACACCTTTCCGCAGATATAGATGCCGTAGGCGGGGGGCGTGTTGTACATGGAGCCGTTGTCGGCGTGGGTTTTATAGCGGAGCATGGTGGGGGTGCCGGGGTACACGTCCTCCGTAATCAGGTCCTCCCGGATCACTGCGATGACCACACCGGCGGGGCCTACGTTCTTCTGGGCGCCGCCGTAGAGCATGGCGTATTTGCTCACATCCACCGGCTCCGACAGGAAGCAGGAGGACACGTCGGCAACCAGAGGCTTTCCCTTGGTGTTGGGCAGGGTGTGGAACTTGGTGCCGTAGATGGTATTGTTTTCGCAGATATAGACATAGGAGGCGTCGTCGTGGACCGGCAGGTCGGAGCAGTCGGGGATATAGCTGAAGGTCTTATCCGCGGAGGAAGCAATGGCCTCCGCCCGGCCATAGAGCTTTCCCTCCTGCCAGGCTTTCTTGGCCCACTGGCCGGTGACGATATAGTCCGCCGCCCCGGTCTTCATCAGATTCATGGGAATCATGGCAAACTGCTGGCTGGCGCCGCCCTGTAAAAACAGCACCTTATAGCCCGCCGGGATCCCCATGAGCTTGCGCAGATCCGCCTCGGCGGTATCGATGATATTCTGATAAGTCTTGGACCGATGACTCATCTCCATAACAGACATACCGGTTCCCCGGTAGTCCAGCATCTCGGCGGCAGCCTCCCGCAGCACAGCCTCCGGCAGCACAGCCGGTCCGGCAGAAAAATTAAACACCCGTGACATGGTCATCCTCTTCCTTTCATTTGGTTTATCTTCCCGAGTGTCCGCACCCGGGAAACACTTTTCCGTGGTAAAGCATATATTACCACGGATTTAACCGGAATACAAGATTACAGATTGCCGGAATTTTCGCATTTTTCCCTAAAAAACTAGGTAAATGTGGCAAATGGGCGGCAGCTGCCTGTACCTGTCGGCTTAACGCAGCAGCGCGGCAAATTGGAATTTGGTGGTTTCGTTGAATGGAACGCGGGCGGATGCCGTACACCCAAGGGCTCCCCTGTGTAAGGGGAGCTGTCAGCGGAGCTGACTGAGGGGTTGTAATGGTGGACTTCCCGGTGTGCCCATCGTCCGAACGTACAATGTCCGTTCTGCCCCCGTTTTGCCGAGGCATCGTTAAAATAGGTAGATTCTACCGCAAAGTCGTTTCAACAAGTCTTTTCGCCGAAACACTTCCTAAATTGAAGAACTGTACTGCACAATCCCTCAGGCGCTTCGCGCCAGTTTCATTAAGGTATGATTGCCCCCGGCAATCATTAAGATTTTGATTCACTGCGTGCAGCACCACCCTTTACACAAGGGAGCCCTTGCTGCGTCCCATTTCCCACCCGCACACCATGCAACAAACAGCTCAACAAAATCCAATTTAGGTTATCGGCTGTTACGCAGCAAACAGAAAAACTGTAATTTGTAGGGCTGGCGGCGCATTCGCCCTTGCCTCTCCCTTTGGGAGAGGTGCCCCCAAAGGGGGCTTAAGAGGGCCCTCTCAGTCACGGCTTAGGCCGTGACAGCTCCCCCATAGGGGGAGCCAAGGTGTTTCCGGGAATTCGACAAATTCCCGATTTGTCGTTTTCCTGAGCAAACCCCGATAAGCACTTTATCTTATATCTCATATCTCATATCTTATATCTTCCGCAGTGCCGCGCCCGCTCCCCGAATGTTGTTTCTTCTATTGCTTTTTCTGTAAAAGAGCGTTATAATACAGTAAATTTTGCGCCCTGGGGATGGGGCGGCACTGTGAGGGTCTGTATGAACATCATTATCGCAGGCGACGGCAAGGTAGGGTCCACCCTGACCCGCCAGCTCTCCGCGGAGGGCCACGACATTACCCTGATCGATTCCAACAGCCAGGTGCTGGCGGACAGCGTGGAGCGCTACGATGTGTTCTGCGTGGAGGGCAACTGCGCCTCCATGTCCGTGCTGGCCCAGGCCAAGGTCAAGGACGCGGATCTTCTCATCGCCGCCACCAGCAAGGACGAAGTCAATCTGCTGTGCTGCACCACGGCCCACGCCATGAATCCGAAGCTTCATACCATCGCCCGGATCCGCAACCCGGAATACACCGAGCAGATTTATAATATGCGGGACGTCTTCGGTCTGTCCCTGGTTATCAACCCTGAAAACCAGGCCGCCACGGAAATTGAGCGGCTTCTCAAATACCCCGGCTTTCTCCGCCGGGACACCTTTGCCAAGGGCCGCACGGAGATCGTGGAGCTGCGGGTGGAGCACGGCAGCAAGCTGTGCAACGTCAAGCTTTCCGACCTGCGCTCCATCGTCAAGTGTCAGGTGCTGGTGTGCGCCGTGCTTCGGGACGGCACCGCCTCCGCCCCCGGCGGTGATTTTGTCCTCCGGGAGGGGGACCGTCTCTTCGTCACCGCTCTGTCCGGAAACCTCACCACATTGCTCAAAAATCTGGGTCTGCTGACCCGCCGGACACGCAGCGTCTTCCTGTGCGGCGGCGGCCGGGTGAGCCACTATCTGGCAAGCAAGCTCAGCCGGGCAGGCATCCAGGTCAAGATCATCGAAAGCGACCCGGACCGGTGCCGGGAGATCAGCGCCAAGCTTCCCGGCGTAACCGTTATCAACGGCAACGCCAGTGACCAGGAGCTGCTGGAAAGCGAGGGTCTGGGCAGCTGCGACGCCCTGGTCACCCTCACCGGGCTGGATGAACTGAATATGATCGTGTCCCTCTTCGCCATCTCCCGGGGGGTGCCCCAGGTAATTACCAAGCTGGGGCACGCCGACAACCGGAGCATCATCGACAGCCTGTACCTGGGGAGTCTCGTCTGCCCCAAGGAGCTGTGCAGCACCACCATTGTCCGCTATGTCCGGGCCATGCAGAACCAGACCGGCGCGGCTCTGTCCGTGCACACCATCGCCGACGGCCAGGCCGAGGCCATGGAGTTCCTGGTGGATGACCGGACCCGGTTCCGGGATACGCCGCTGAAGCAGATCAGGCTCAAGCCCAACGTTCTGGTGGTGAGCATTGCCCACGGCGCGAAAACGGAGATTGCCAACGGCGATTCTTTCTTCCGCACCGGGGATACGGTGGTGGTGGTCACCAACGGCCGGGCCGCGCTGCGGCAGCTCAATGACATCTTTGCTTGATCGGGGACGCTATGAACTATAAAATGATGGGGCGGTTCCTCGCCCAGATCCTATTCCTGGAGGGCCTTTTCCTCCTGCCGCCGCTGCTGATCAGCCTGTACCTGGGGGAAACCGCGGCGGTCACGGGCTTTGCGTGTACCCTTGCCCTCGTTGCCGGGCTGTGCCTGCTGCTCTTTCCCATCTGCAAGGGCGCGCCCAGCGCTTTCCATGCCACCGAGGGTATGGTCTGCGTGGCCCTGAGCTGGATCGTTCTGAGCCTTGTGGGGTGCCTGCCCTTCTGGGTCTCCCGGGAGATTCCCCACTTTATCGACGCTTTCTTTGAGATCGTCTCCGGCTTTACCACCACCGGCGCCTCCATTTTATCCCAGGTGGAGGCCATGTCCAAGGGGCTTTTATACTGGCGCAGCTTCAGCCACTGGGTGGGCGGCATGGGCGTTCTGGTGTTCCTGCTGGCCATCGTGCCCAGCGGAGAGAAGGGCACGGGCTTTACCATGCACCTGCTCCGGGCGGAAAGCCCCGGCCCCAGCGTGGGCAAGCTGGTGCCCAGAATGCGCAAGACCGCGGCCATCCTCTACATGATCTATGTTGCTCTCACGGTGCTCAATATCCTCTTCCTGCTTTTCGGCGGCATGTCCGTCTTTGAAGCCGTTTGCACCGCTTTTGGTACCGCGGGCACCGGCGGCTTCTCCATCCGTTCCGATTCTCTCGCAGGGTGCAGCCCCTATCTGCAAAACGTGACCACGGTGTTCATGCTGCTCTTCGGCATCAATTTCAGCTGCTACTATCTGCTGCTTTTAGGCCAGTTTAAGAGCGTTTTCAGGGACGAGGAGCTGCGGCTGTACCTGGGCATTGTCCTGGGAAGCGTCGCCCTCATTGCCTGGAACATCCGGGGGCTTTACGCTGGGCTGGGAGAAACTCTCCGCCACGCCGCGTTCCAGGTCAGCAGTATCATCACCACCACGGGCTTTGCCACCACGGACTTTGACCTGTGGCCCAGCTTTTCCAAGACGATCCTGCTGTGCCTCATGGTGGTGGGTGCCTGCGCCGGTTCCACAGGCGGCGGCATCAAGGTCGCCCGGCTCCTGCTGCTGCTGAAAAGCACCCGGCGCAATATCAGCCAGATGCTCCACCCCCGCAAGGTCCTGCTGGTCCGGAACAACGATCAGGTGGTGGACGAAAAGGTTCTTGCCAACACCAACGCGTATCTGGCTGCCTATGTGATCATCCTCTTTATCAGCTTCATGGTGGTGTCTCTGGACGGCTTTTCCACCGGCACCAATTTTTCTGCCATTCTGTGCTGCTTCAATAACATCGGCCCCGGCCTGGAGGCAGTGGGCCCCACCTGCAATTTTAGCAGCTTCAGTGTCGTGAGCAAGCTGGTGCTGATCCTCGACATGCTCCTGGGCCGGTTGGAGATCTTCCCCCTGCTGGTTCTCTTCTCCCCCCAGACCTGGCGGGGCAGGTAAGCCGGCAGTGCCGGCGGACAAGTCGTGACGGCCTTGGTCTGTGATTGTTCCTTCCCTGACCCGCTCGGTATCGTTCTATGGTGCGCACCCGGATACGAATCGCCGGGCAAGGCCCGGGGCTAAGTCGTGATGCCCCTGGTCTGTAATCGTTCCTTCCCTGACCCGCTCGGGCCCGCAGGGCGGGCAGCCAAGTCGTGACGTCCTTGGTCTGTAATCGTTAGCGCCCTGACCCGCTCGGTATCGCTTTGTGTTTCGGCAAATTGGGATTAAGGTTATCGGCTTTCGTAAGCACACTGACAAATTGGTATTTGACGCACTGG
>CAMCCS010000019.1 GCA_945873295.1 uncultured Clostridia bacterium | reverse complement strand
TCCTGGAATTCGATGGAGATTGCCACACCACTTAAGCGGACTGGTTCGCAATGACATGGAATTCGATTACCCGCCAAATTACAATTGTCTTTCTCCTGAGAAATACCTATTTTTTTATTTCAGCTTCATCAGTGCGTCCAGCAGTCTCTGCAAATCCTCCTGGCCGTAGAATTCCAGCTCAAACCGGCCCTTGCGCTTACCGTTGACGATTTTTACGCCCCGGCCCAGGTGCTTACTGAGGTTTTTCTCGCACTCGGCAACGTAGTCCACTTTCAGAGGCGGCAGCTCCTTTTCCGGCTTCGGCTCCCGTGCCATATTTCGGCACAGCAGCTCCGCCTGGCGGACGGACAGGCCCAGGGCGCTGATCTTCTGGGCAGCCTCCCGCTGCTGCTTCTCGGTTTTCAGGGTCAGAATGGCCCTGGCATGGCCCGCAGTCAGGGTTCCCGCCGCCAGTTTTTCCTGCACTTCCTCGGGAAGCGTCAGAAGCCTTATGGCGTTTGCCACCGCGGGACGGGATTTGCCCACCCGGTCCGCCGCTTCCTCCTGGGTCAGGCTATATTCGCTGATCAGCCGCTGATAGCCCTTGGCTTCTTCCAGGGGGTTTAAGTCCTGGCGCTGGAGGTTTTCAATCAGGGCAAGCTCCGTAGCTTTCCGGTCATCCGCCTCGATGATTACCGCCGGAACTTCGGAAAGGCCTGCTTTACGGGATGCCCGCCAGCGCCGCTCACCGGCAATGATCTGGTAGTAGCCGCTGGGCATTTCCCGGACGGTCAGGGGCTGAATCACGCCATGGAGCCGGATGGACTCCGCCAGGGCTTCCAGTTCTTCCTCGTCGAAGACCTCCCGGGGCTGGTTGGGGTTGGGTTCGATTTTATAGATTGGCAGGCGCTGGTATGGTGTATTTTCCCGGGGTTCCTCGGTCATGTCCCCCAGCAGCGCTCCCAGGCCTCTGCCAAGGCCCTTTTGTGATGCCATCAACTTCATCCTTTCCTTAGCTTGGCGGCTGCTTCCTCGCCCAGTTTCCGATATGCCTCCGCACCCCGGCTGCTCCGGTCATAGGCAAGGATCGGCACGCCATGGCTGGGGGCCTCCGCCAAGCGCACATTCCGGGGTATCACCGTGGCGAACACCTTTCCGGGGAAGTGACGGCGCACCTCCTGGGCCACCTGGGTGGAGAAATTGGTCCGCCCGTCAAACATGGTGAGAATCACGCCGAAAATCTCCAGACTGGGGTTCAGCTTCCGCTTCACCGCCCGCATGGTGGCCATCAGGTCGCTGAGGCCCTCCAGGGCATAGTATTCGCACTGAACCGGGATCAATATACCGTCGCAGGCGCACAGGCCGTTGAGGGTCAAAAGCTCCAATGAGGGTGGGCAGTCAATAAGGATCAGGTCATACCGGTCCCGAATGGGGGCAAGGGCCTTTTTTAGCTGCTGCTCCCGTCCCGGCTGGTCAATGAGTTCAACGCCCGCGCCTGCCAGGTCCGCGGAGGACGGCAGCACGTCGGCGTACCTGGTGCGGACAATTGCTTCCTCCGCCGGCGTGCCGTTGATGACCACATCATAGCTGGAGGCTTTTGTCTTTCGCTTGTCCACCCCCAAGCCGGAGGTGGCGTTTGCCTGGGGGTCAAAGTCGCAGACCAGGACCCGCATTCCCTGCTCCGTCAGGGCCGCCGCCAGATTGACCGCCGTTGTGGTTTTTCCCACACCGCCCTTTTGGTTGACAACGGCAATGATTCTGCCCATCCATTCACCTTCTGTCTTTTATGTGTTTCACGTGAAACAGTGTTGTGATTTGTGAGATAACTGTTGGTTCGTCATTTGAGAGATAACTGAGAATTTGTAGAGATATATAGTGTGTAGTATGTAGTTCGATGTGGTACGAGGCAAGGGCTCCCCTGTGTAAGGGGTGGTGCTGCACGCAGTGAATAAAATCCTAATGATTGCCGGGGGCAATCATACCTTAATGTAACTGTCAGCGAAGCTGACTGAGGGGTTGTAATTGCGGACTTCCATATATGCCCCTCGTCAGAACGGACAATATCCTTTGTTGTCTCTCTTCGCCGGTTTGCCGTTAGTACCGGAAAATTTTACCGCACAATCCCTCAGGCGCTTCGCGCCAGCTCCCTTTACACAAGGGAGCCCTTGGCGCATTCCGCATCAGCCTGCGTACGGTTGGGCAAACAGCCCTGTAGTTTTCAATTTACTTTTCTTTTTTACGCTCTGGTAAAAATTTTTATGTATGTTTCACGTGAAACATTCATTCTCCCGCTGCCTGGGTGCTGGGTGTGACGGCGGTATAATTCTGCCCGGTTGGTGGGCCCAGGGTCTTCCGGTACTCCATCAGGCACAGGACCAGCGCCCCGGCAAGCAGAATCGCCAGAATGCCGTTAATCCAGGTGAGAATCCAGACCCGGCGCTCGTAGCGGATCAGTTTTTCCTTTTCCGTCAGTTCCTTCCGGCGGCGGACCGTCTTCTTGGACTGAATGGCCTCCTGCCGGTTGGGAATCTGAACCACAGTATTGGGCTTTATAGGGTATTTCTCCATACCTGCGAGGCATTCGTCGCAGAACGAACCCGACGGGATTTCCCGGCCGCACTTCATACAGTTCACTGCCCCACGCCCTTTCTCTGTCTAAGGTAATCTCAGAATATTCTACTACATTTTGTTCCATTCGTAAATAGGAAATTTGGGATTTTTCAGAGAAAAGGGAGCAAGTTGGAATGGATTTTCTTATTGATATTTATTTTGGAATTCAGACTATGAGTTTAAAGCTGCAGATAATTTGGAATTTGCCGGGCCAATACCTTCCCCCGGGGGGAAGGTGCCCCGCAGGGGCGGATGAGGAACGGCGACAGCTTCTGATATGGAAAACAGGAAAATAAGAACGTACAACCTTTCAAATAGTGCCTTTTTTACGAACCGCATACAGAGTCAACCCGTTTCGCCGTTCCTCATCAGTCACCCAAATCGGTTCCGAAGTGCCGATTTGGGCGACAGCTTCCCCCCGGGGGAAGCAAGACGCTGCGGCGCCAGAGTACCAAATCGCAATTTGCTGCTTGAAGCCGATAGCAAAAACAGATTTATCCGTTCCGTCACCATGAATGACCGGTTGTGGAATAAAATCCATCCCCCTGGAGAATGTCCTCCTGAAAAAATCATAAAATCATTATTGACAATCACGTGACCATGTGCTATAATCTTTTTATCCGATCAAGAGAGGTGATGACAATGAACTGGATCTTACCCGGCACCGTGATTCCCGCCCAGCGGGAGGAAGCGGACAAAACCTGTGACCTGTTCCGGTCCATGTTTCTTCCCGGCGGTATGGTGCTCGGACAGGTGTCCAACATCTCCGGCCTGGAACCCTACATGATCCAGAACTGGGTAAAGCGGGGCTTTCTCGCACCCCCCAAGGGCAAGCGGTACACCCTGCGGCAGCTTTGCCGGATCCTGAACATCAACATGCTCCGCGGGGCCCTGCCCATGGAAAAGATCTGCGGACTGCTGACCTATGTAAACGGCCACCTGGACGACGAAAGCGACGACCTGATCGATGACAGCCAGCTCTACTTCATGTTTGTCAGGCTTGCCTCCCGGGCAAGGGGGCTGGATGATAAGGATGAATTGCAGCAGGCTTTAAACCAGGTGCTTTCCGACTACGAAGAGCCCGTCCCCGGGGCCAAAACCCGGATTGAAAAGGTGCTGCGGGTCATGCTCACGGCCTGGATCTCCACCCGGATGCGCCAGGAGGCGGAAAATATGCTCTCCGACATGGAAAACGAAATGCAGCAGATGTAACGGGATAATTGGTTTCCGATAAGCAAATCAGTACGGTAAATTGGAATTTAAGAAAGGAAATGTTTCATATGCTGAAGTTCTTAAAAAAGGCATTCTGGGTTCCCTACGAAAACAGTACCGCCTATCCCACTGTAGAGAAAGCACATCAGGCAATTGCAGAATACTGTGACGAAAATGGTCACACCTGCGTTTTTTCCAGTGCCGATACAGTAATTATCGATGACGTGGAATACGAAATATACCGTGGTTTAGAGCCTGGTAGCCGAGGCAACTACGGCATCAAATGCAGGGAGAAGTAATCATACCAATTCCAATTCATCATTTTCCTGGGTCAATCCACAAACCAACAATCCAAATAAAGGAGTATGCAACATGGAACAGGATGGAACCTACAGCTGGGCACCCAGCAAGCCCCCCAAGAAAAAGCCCAATTTTAAAAAGGCGGGGCGGATCGTAACCATTGTGGTCCTGGTGGTCATCGCGGCGCTGCTCATCGGCACCTGCTACTACACCGTGGACGACAAGCAGCAGGCAGTGGTCACCACCTTCGGCAAGGTGACGGACATCACCGACGCCGGTGTCCACTTCAAGCTCCCCTTCGGCATCCAGCAGGTGCAGAAGGTGGACGTGAACGTGTACCAGAAAATCGAGCTGGGCTACTCCAGCTCCGGAAACTACTACGATGTCAACGAGCGGGAAAGCGCCATGATTACCGGCGACTACAACATCGTCAACGTGGACTTCTTTGTAGAGTACAAGATCTCCGACCCGGTGCAGTACCTTTACTCCTCCAATAACCCAGAGCTGATCCTCCGGAACCTCATTCAGAGCCAGGTCCGAAACGTGGTGGGTTCCTCCACCGTGGACGCGGTGCTCACCGACGGCAAGGAAAACATCCAGATGCAGGTCAAGGAGCTGGTGACCCGGATTCTCCAGGAGTATGACATCGGCCTGACTCTGGTGGATGTGAAGATTCAGGATGCCGAACCCCCCACGACAGAGGTTATCGAAGCCTTCAAGGCCGTGGAAACCGCCAAGCAGAAGGCCGAGACCGTCATCAACGACGCCAAGGCCTACCAGAATGCCCAGCTTCCCCAGGCTCAGGCCCAGGCGGACCAGCTGGTGCAGAACGCGGAATACCTGCGGCAGAAGCGGATCAACGAGGCTATCGAAAAGGTGGCCATGTTCCAGGCCCAGTACGCAGAGTACGCCCAGAACCCGGAGATCACCCGGTCCCGGATGTACTACGAGGCCATTTCCGACATTCTCCCCGGTGTGAAGCTTTTCATCAACACGGGTGACAAGAGCGATGTGCAGATGCTTCTGCCTCTGGACCAGCTCATGGATACCACAGGAGGTAACGACTGATATGAAAAAGAAAATACTCTTTGCCGTGATTATTGTGGCGGTGCTCATCGTCGTCTCCGCCTCCATGTTCACCGTGCGGGAAAATGAGTACGCCTGCACCGTTCGCTTCTCCAAGATCATTTCCACCACCGACCAGGCGGGCCTGCACTTCAAGGTGCCCTTCCTGGACAGCGTGAAGTACTTTACCAAGGCCACCCAGCTCTACGACATTCCTCCCTCCGAGGTTCTCACCTCCGATAAGCAGAACATGACCGTGGACTGCTACATTCTCTGGTCCATCGGCGACCCCAAGCTGTTCTACCAGACATTGGGCACCACCTCCGTTGCCGAGCAGCGGCTGGACGCCCTGACCTACAACGAGCTGAAAACGGTGATGGGCACCCTGGCCCAGGCGGACATCATCAATATGGAAGACGGCGCCAAGCGCAATGACATCTATTCCAATATTGCCACCGATGTGGACCGGCTGGCCCGGACCTACGGCATCCGGGTGGAGGATGTGAAAATCAAGCAGTTTGACCTGCCGGAATCCAACCTGAATGCGGTTTACAACCGGATGATCTCCGAGCGGAACCAGATGGCGGAAAAGTACACCGCCGACGGCAACTACGAGGCCTCCATTATCCGCAATGATGTGGATAAGCAGGTGAATATCATCGTGTCCGACGCGGAAGCCGCTGCTGCCAAGCTGGTGGCCGAGGGCGAGGGCGAGTACATGCGGCTCCTGGCCGAGGCCTACGACACCGCCGACAAGAAGGATTTCTATGAGTTCACTCTGGCCCTGGACGCTCTGAAGCAGAGCCTCAAGGGCGACGAAAAGACCGTCATTCTGGACGGAGATTCCGACCTGGCCCAGATTCTCATGGGCGCCGCGGGGAAGTAATGGAAACGTGACACAAGAATAACAACGCCCTCCCCGGAAAATCCGGGGAGGGTTTCGTTTATAAATTTTGTGCTTATTGGCTTTCGCAAACCGGTAAATTGGAATTTGGCGAATTCCCGGTCATTGGGAACCAGTGACCGACGTCACTGGTGTGGCAATCTCCATCGATTTTCCAAATCAAAAACGTCATACCTCGTAGGGGCGCTCATTGAGCGCCCGGCAGGAAAAGCTTCCATATTCGCATTTCTTTCGGCGAAATGGTTCCATTTGACGTGAATTTACGCCGGAATTCGGCGCATTTTCGCGGGCGGTCAATGACCGCCCCTACGAATGGATGACGATGGATTATCTGGAATTCGATGGAGATTCCCACGCCAGTGTGCGCTACTTTATCGGAATGACACGTTCTGACGATGCGCCAAATTCCAATTTCTCTGCTTCAGGCGCATACCCACTTCTAAGGAAGCACCCCTGCCAAGAAATCGGCAGGGGTGTGTTCTATTGGAGATTAGCCCCGCAAACGCTTTTCCAGGGTTGCGGCGGAAAGGGCGGTGAGATACACCCTCGGCAGGCCGTACTCGGCTGTGAGCAGAAAGGATTTGGGCAGGTCGTCACAGGGCACCACCTGGCCCTCCGCTTCCGCCTTTTGGAGAAATTCCCGGGTGCGCTTGGAGGTGGTGGTGTTGTCCAGGTCAAAGATGCCGATCACCGCAGAGCTCCGCACCGCCAGATCGTCACCGATGGAAAGATACATGGTTAACCTCCTGTTCGCCCAAGGGGCAAAAATAGGTTGACATAACAAAAAATATTTTATTAGGACCGCTGTGTGATACAATGGTGTGCGGCCCGATGCGGTACGCACCAAGGGCTCCCCTGTGTAAGGGGAGCTGTCACCAGTCCTCAGACTGGTGACTGAGGGGTTGTAATGGCAGACTTCCCGGTGTGCCCATCGTCCAAACGTACAATGTCCGTTCTGCCCCCGTTTTGCTTATGGCTCGTTAAAATGGGAAGATTCTTCCGCAAAGTCGTTTCCATAAGCCTTTTCGCCGAAACACTTCCTAAATTGAAGAACTGTACTGCACAATCCCTCAGTCGCTTCGCGACAGCTCCCTTTACACAAGGGAGCCTTTGGTGCGTGCAGTATCTTCCCGCATACCATTCACCGGCCTGCCCGTTCTCCAACGATTCGGTCAATATATTCGCAGACACCAGCAAGGTTCTCATTAACTGCGTTATTGGGAATACGAATCACAATAATTCCATACTGCTCAAGATACCGGGTTCTTTCCGCATCATACTGGGTACCGGCATCTTCATAATGCTGGGAACCATCCAGCTCAATGACCAGCTTTGCACTCGCTGAGTAAAAATCGACGATATATTTCCCCAAAATTTTCTGACGCTGAAATCGTGCAGAGTGACCCCGGAGATAATCATACCATAGGCGGCGTTCTTCTTTGGTCATATTCTTCCGGAGATCTTTTGCGTAGGCAACCAATTCCGGGTTGTGTTTTCTGTCCATAGAAAAACATACCTTTCTGTTTTTGCCGGTGTGTGACCCGATGCGGTACGCACCAAGGGCTCCCCTGTGTAAGGGGAGCTGTCACCAGTCCTCAGACTGGTGACTGAGGGGTTGTAATGGTGGACTTTCCGGTGTGCCCATCCTTCGAACGTACAATGTCCGTTCTGCCCCACTTTGCCTATCCCTCGTCAGAACGGGCAAAATTGCAGTGTTCCCTTTTCGCCGGGACACTGTATTCATTGAAAGATCGTACTGCACAATCCCTCAGGCCCTCCGGGCCAGTTAGATTAAGGTATGATTGCCACCGGCAATCATTAGGATTTTGATTCACTGCGTGCAGCACCACCCTTTACACAAGGGAGCCTTTCCCGCGTCCACCCGTACACTTTGGAACGATAACGAGCGGGTCATACACAAATGAAGCGAACGGCTTGTATGCCAACTCTTCTGGCCCTTTACACAAGGGAGCCTTTCCCGCGTCCACCCGCGCACTTTGGAACGATACAGAGCGGGGAATTGTCAATTTTCAATTGTCCATTGTCAATTGTTAAGGAACTTCCGGCTTTCCGCTACGGCCAACTCGTCACAGCGGTTGTTTTTTTCGTTCTGGGCGTGGCCCTTGACCCAATGGCAGGTGACCTTATGTTGTTTACATAACGCAAGCAGGGTCTCCCACAGGTCGGGATTCAGGGCCGGGGATTTGTCGGACTTGACCCATCCCCTTTTCTGCCAGCCCACAGCCCAGCCCTTTTCCAGAGCGTCCACCACATACTTGGAGTCCGAATACAGCTCCACCTGGCAGGGCTCCTTCAGCGCCCGGAGGCCCTCGATCACGGCGGTGAGCTCCATGCGGTTGTTGGTGGTTAAGCTTTCCCCGCCGGAAAGCTCCTTTTCCACCCCGTTAAATTCCAGGATGGCACCCCAGCCCCCGGGGCCGGGGTTACCGGAGCAGGCGCCGTCGGTGTACAGGGTCACGGTCTTCATTCTCCCGCTTCCTCGTTTTCCACCCGCTGCAGGGACACAACCTGGTTACCCTCCTCGATGCGCATGACGATCACGCCCTGGACGCTGCGCTTGTAGACGTTAATGGAGGACGCGGGCACCCGGATGATAACGCCGCCGTTTTCAATGAGCATCACATCGTCCGTCTCCCCCACCACGCAGCACCCGGCCACCAGACCGGTCTTGGGGGTGATATTGTAGTTTTTCAGGCCCTTGCCGCCCCGGCTCTGGGGGATTTTCTCCCCGTCGGGGCCAAGGCGCAGGTACTCCGGAAGCTCGGTGCGCTTGCCGTAGCCGTTCTGGGTGACGGTGAGCAGGGTCTTGCCCTCCTCTGCCCGCTGGGCGCCGACCACATAGTCGCCGCCTTCCAGCAGAATGCCCCGCACGCCCGCGGCCTCACGGCCGGTGCAGCGGATGTCCGTTTCGTTAAAGCAGATAGCCATACCCTGGGCCGTGGCAAGGAGAATATTGTCATTGCCGTTTGTGCGCATGACATTCACCAGCACATCGTCCTCGTCCAGAGTGATTGCCCGGATGCCGCCCTTGCGGTTGGTTTTCAGGCTGATAAAGGGCAGGCGCTTCACGGTGCCCTTCCGGGTCGCCATGACCAGGAACTCGTTGTCGTTAAACTCTCTTGTCACCACCATAGCGGTGACGGTCTCCCCGGGATCCAACGGCAGGACGTTCACAATGGCGGTGCCCCGGGCGGTGCGGCCCGCCTCCGGGATCTGGTAGCCCTTGCGGTGGTGAACCCGGCCCCGATCCGTAAAGAACAGAATATGGTCGTGGGTGGAGGCAATATTGAGAGACTTTACATAATCTTCCTCTTTCAGGTTCTGGGCGCTGATGCCCCGTCCGCCCCGGCTCTGGGTGCGGTAGGTGTCCACGGGCATCCGCTTGATGTAGCCGTGGTTACTCAGGGTAAAGGCGCAGGTCTCCTCCTCAATGAGGTCCTCCACGTCAATTTCGTCCTCCACGTCCTGAATAGTGGTCTTCCGCTTGTCGCCGAACTTGTCCCGCAGGTCAATGAGCTCCTGCCGCAGGACACCCCGGAGCTTGGCTTCATCGGCAAGGAGCTCCTGGTAGTAGGAGATCTTCCCCTCCAGCTCCTTGTACTCCGCTTCCAGCTTCTCCCGGTTGAGGCCCTGCAGAGAAATCAGCCGCATGTCGCAGATGGCCTGGGCCTGGACATCGTCAAGACCAAAGCGGTTCATCAGGTTTTCCTTGGCGTTATCGTAGGAGGACCGGATGATATGGATGACCTCGTCAATATTATCCTGGGCAATGAGCAGGCCTTCCAGCAGGTGGGCACGCTCCTGGGCCTTGCGCAGGTCGTACTGGGTCCGCCGGGTCAGAACCTCCTGCTGGTACCGCAGGTATTCGTCCAGAATCTGCCGCAGGGACAGGATCTTCGGCTGCTTCTGGTTGTCAACCAATGCCAGCATGATGACGGAGAAATTGGACTGCAGGGCGGTCTGGTGGAACAGGTTATTGAGGACCACCTGACCGTTCGCGTCCTTTTTCAGCTCAATGACGATCCGCATACCGTTCCGGTCCGTCTCGTCCCGCAGGTCGGAGATGCCCTCCAGGCGCTTATCCTTTACCTGCTCAGCGATATTTTTAATCAGCTGCCGCTTGTTCACCTGGTAGGGAAGCTCGGTGACGATGATCCGGGTGCGCCCATTATTAAATTCCTCAAACTCGGTCTTGGCCCGGACCACGACCCTGCCCCGGCCGGTGGCGTAGGCAGCGCGGATGCCGCTGCGGCCCATGATGATGCCCCCAGTGGGAAAATCCGGGCCGGAGATGTGCTCCATGAGATCCGGGAGGGTGCACTCCGGGTCATCCAGCACGCAGACGCAGGCGTTGATGACCTCCGTCAGGTTGTGGGGCGGGATGTTGGTGGCCATGCCCACGGCGATGCCGGAGGAACCGTTGACCAGCAGGTTCGGAAACCGGCTGGGAAGCACCCGGGGTTCCTTTCGGCTTTCGTCGAAGTTGGGATCCCAGTCCACGGTGTCCTTGTCGATGTCCCGGAGCATTTCGTTGGAAATTTTGGAAAGCCGGGCCTCGGTGTAACGGTAGGCTGCCGGGGGGTCGCCGTCCACGGAGCCAAAGTTTCCGTGGCCGTCCACCAGCAGATACCGCATGGAAAAGTCCTGGGCAAGGCGGACCATGGCGTCGTATACGGAGGCGTCGCCGTGGGGATGGTACTTACCCAGCACGTCACCGACGCAGGTGGCGGACTTTTTGAAGGGCTTGTCGGAGGTCAGGCCGCTTTCGTACATGGTGTACAGAATCCGGCGGTGAACGGGCTTCAGGCCGTCCCGCACGTCCGGCAGGGCCCGGCCCACGATGACGGACATGGCGTATTCAATATAGGACCGCTCCATTTCCTCCACCAGATGGGATTCGGTGATCACCTGGTCCGGAAAAGCGATGTCCTCCGGTTTGTAGCTGCGATTATGTGCCATAAGCACCTCCATATTGGTTAGATATGAGATACGAGATATAAATATGAGATAAATAGGGAAAGACCGTATAAGCGGCTGTATTCTCAAAATAAGTGTCATTCCGAGCCAGTGCTCACACTGGCGTGGGAATCTCCCTCGTCATTGAGAACGCATACTACTAAAGATGGAGATTGCCACACCACTTAAGAGGACTGGTTCGCAATGACCGGGAATTCGATACCATGCGGTCAATTGTCCATTGTCAATTAAATATCAATGTTTACCGCGTATCTTGCGTTCCGCTCGATCCATTCTTTTCTCGGCTCCACCTGCTCGCCCATGAGGATGGTGAAGATCTCGTCGGCCCGAGCGCAATCGTCCAGGGTGATCCGGCGCAGGCTCCGCTTCTCCGGGTCCATGGTGGTCTCCCACAGCTCGTGGGGGTCCATTTCACCCAGGCCCTTGTACCGGGCAATGTCCACCTTAGCGTTGGGGTTGTCGGAGCGGAGCTGGGCGGAGACCTGGTCCCGCTGCTCGTCGGAGTAGGCAACCTTTACGGTCTTGCCCCGGGTGAGCTTGTACAGGGGCGGCACGGCGGAGTAGACATAACCCTGCTCAATGAGGGGCCGCATGTACCGGAAGAAGAAGGTCAGAAGAAGGGTCCGGATATGAGCGCCGTCCACATCGGCATCGGCCATGATGATGACCTTGTGATAGCGAAGCTTATTCAGGTCAAATTCCTCCCCGATGCCCGCGCCCAGGGCCACGATCAGGGGGTACAGCTTGTCGTTGCCGTAAATCTTGTCCGCCCGGGCCTTTTCCACGTTCAGCATCTTGCCCCACATGGCAAGGATCGCCTGGAACCGGGAGTCCCGGCCCTGGATGGCGGAGCCTGCCGCGGAGTCGCCCTCCACGATGTAGATTTCGCAAAGCTCGGGATTGCGCTCGTTGCAGTCCTGGAGCTTGTCCGGCATCTGGCCGGATTCCAGGCCGGTCTTCCGGCGGATGGAGTCCCGGGCCTTCCGGGCGGCCTCCCGGGCCCGGTTTGCCATCATTGCCTTTTCCAGGATGATTTTCGCCGTGGCGGGGTGCTCTTCAAAGTAGGTGGTGAGCTGATCGTTTACGATCTGGTCAACCAGGGTCCGGATATAAGCGTTACCCAGCTTGGCCTTGGTCTGGCCCTCAAACTGGGCGTCGGTGAGCTTCACGGAAATGATGGCGGTGATGCCCTCCCGGCAGTCGTCGCCCGTGACCTTGTCGTCACCCTTGATGATGCCGTTTTTCACGCCGTAGGCATTGAGAACCCTTGTCAGGGCCGTCTTGAAGCCCGTCTCGTGCATGCCGCCCTCGGGGGTGCGCACATCGTTGGCAAAGGACAGTAAGAATTCATTGTACCCGTCGTTATACTGCACCGCGATCTCCGCGCTGGCATCCCCCTTCGTCCCCTTCATGTAGATGATGTCCTGGTGGATGGGGGTCT
This sequence comes from uncultured Clostridia bacterium, assembly GCA_945873295.1. Lineage (GTDB taxonomy): Bacteria > Bacillota > Clostridia > Oscillospirales > Oscillospiraceae > Faecousia. The sequence continues at coordinate 6,555 of CAMCCS010000019.1, read as the reverse complement.
TGTTCCGGTTTGCCCAGGCGGCAAATTCCCGGATGCCGCCTTCAAAGCACATGACATCCTGGCGTTTTTCTTCCTCCCGGTCATCGGTGATGGTGATGGAAAGCCCCGCGTTCAGGAAGGCTTCCTCCCGCATCCGCTCGTGAAGGATCTCATAGTCATAGTGCAATGTGTCAAACATCTCCGGGTCGGGCTGGAAGGTGACCTCGGTGCCGGTTTTATCGGTCTTCCCCACCACCCGCATTTCCTGGGTGATGGCCCCCCGGCTGAATTTCATTTCGTAAATTTCCCCGTTCTTGTGGACCCGGACCCGAAGCCACTGGGACAGGGCGTTGACCACAGACGCGCCCACACCGTGCAGGCCGCCGGAGACCTTGTAGCCCCCGCCGCCGAACTTGCCGCCGGCGTGGAGCACCGTGTACACAACCTCCAGCGCGGGCCGCCCGGTCTGGGGCTGAATGTCCACGGGGATGCCCCGGCCATCGTCGGTGACAGTGATGGAGTCGCCGGGGTTAATGGTCACGGTAATATGCTTGCAGTAGCCCGCGAGAGCCTCGTCAATGGCGTTGTCCACAATCTCGTAGACCAGATGGTGCAGGCCGGAAGAAGATGTGGAGCCAATATACATACCGGGGCGCTTGCGCACCGCCTCCAGACCTTCCAGCACCTGGATCTGCTCCGCGCCGTATTCCTGGGTTACCTTGGTTTCATCAGACATAGTTGTCCTCCTAGTGAGTACAGTTGACAATTGACAGTTGACAATTGACAATTTTGGTGTCGCTTTGCGAATTTCAAAATATAAGGGAATTGTGGTTATCGATTTTTCTCAGTAAATTGGAATTTGGCGGTCCAATACCTTCCCCCGGGGGGAAGGTGCCCCGCAGGGGCGGATGAGGAACGGCGACACTTTCTGATATGGTACGCAGTCAAATAAGAACGTACAGCCTTTCAGATTGTACCTTTTTTACGAACTGTATTTGTAATCGGAACATTTCGCCGTTCCTCATCAGTCTCGCTGCGCTCGACAGCTTCCCCCCGGGGGAAGCGATTTGCTCAGCTCTGTCACCTTTCCAACAGCATTTTATCATTTTCTTTACTTAGTGACATTGTCGTGCGCTACTTTATCGCAATGACCGGAAATTCGATACCATGCGGTCAATTGTCATTTTTCAATTGTCCATTGTCAATTCGTATCGTCTTTCCGATTTTCGTAAACCGGCCGGGTTCGCAGCAGGTGATGAACACCTGGCCGGAATCGATCTGGTTCAGGACAAAGTCCTGCCGCCCGGGGTCCAGCTCGGAGAGTACATCGTCCAGAAGCAGCACCGGCTCCTCTCCAAACTCCCGTTTCATCAGCTCCCGCTGGGCCAGCTTCAGACTGATGGCGGCGGTGCGGGTCTGACCCTGGGAACCGTAGGCTTTCAGGGGAGTGCCGGAAAGGGAAATTTCAAAATCATCCTTGTGAGGGCCCGTCAGACACTGGGCGCTTTCCAGCTCCGCCCGGCTGTGGCTTTCCAGATGCTCCCGCAGGTTCTCTTCCAGGCGGTCAATACTTGCCTGTGGGTCCGTCACCGTGGACACCGTCTTATATTCCAGCTGAAAATCCTCGCTGCCCCCGGAAAACCGGTGGTGGTACTCCCCTGCCTGCCTGCCCAGGGCCTCAAAAAACCGGGCCCGGTAGCTGATCAGCACCGCCCCCACCCGGCACAGGCGGGCATTGTATTCAGGAAGCAGGTCCAGCAGAATGGGATTTTCAAACCGGTCCTTTAAAATCCTGCCCTTCTGCTCCAGAATCCGGTTATACTCCGTGAGAGCAGCGTCGTAATTGGGCCTTAGCTGGCACAGAACGGAATCTGCCAGCCGCCGCCGCTGAGAAGACCCAGCCTTTAAGACCATCAGGTCCTCCGGGCAAAAGAGAACCGTTGGCAGCACCCCGGCAATGTCCCCGGAGGTCTTTTTCTTCACCCCGGAGCGCCACAGCTGCCGCTGCTTATTTCCGGAAAACAGCACCCACCTGAGGCTCTGCTCCCGCTCCTGGGAAAAAACCTTTCCCTCCAACTGGGCGCAGCTGCATCCAAACCGGATCAGCTCCGCCGTCCGCTGGGCCCGGAAGCTTTTTCCGCTTCCTAAATAGGCGATGGCTTCTAAGAGGTTCGTCTTCCCCTGGGCGTTGTCCCCCAGAATCAGGTTCACCCCCGGGTCAAAGGTGAAGCTGCAGTCAAGGTAGTTCCGGTAGCTTTCCAAACGCAGCTCATTCAGCGTCATTATTTTCGATCCTGTATTCCCTGCCGTCCAGGGTGAAGCAGTCTCCGGTGCGGAGCTTCTTTCCCCGCTGGGTGCACACTTCCCCGTTTACTGCCACCTGACCATCCAGAATGATTTCCTTGGCCTCTCCCCCGGTCTCCGTAAGGCCGGCGAATTTCAGGGCGGCTTCCAGCTTGATAAACTCCGTGGAAATGGTAACCACCTCCGCCGGATTCTTTTTTCTTACGGTTACTTTCATAAAACACTCCTGAAGATCAATTGACAATTGACAGTTGAAAATTGACAATTAAGGTGCCGCTTCCCGGCGGATTTTATAGTCGTGCGCATCATATGTGGAATCGTTTCTTCCCTGCGCCGCTCGGTGTCGTTCTATGGTACGCGGGCCAACACGGTACGCGGCAAGGGCTCCCCTGTGTAAGGGGAGCTGTCACCAGTGCGCACACTGGTGACTGAGGGGTTGTAATGATGGACTTCCGGATGTGCTCCTCGTCAGAACCTACACTGTCCTTTTTACCCCTTTTCGCCGCTTCATCGACAGAATCAGAAAATCCTGCCGCACAATCCCTCAGGCGCTTCGCGCCAGCTCCCTTTACACAAGGGAGCCCTTAGCGCGTTCCGCATCCACCCGCTCACCATAAAACGATACCGAGCGGGCCAGGGAAGAAACAATAATAGACCACGTTCGTCACAGCTTGGCCCCGGGCCCTGCCCGGTGTCAATTCTTAATTCTCACAGGCAGGACCATATAGGCAAAGTCCTGCTTATCGTCCACCGGGGTCATGACGATGGGGCTGAGGCCGTTGGTCAGCTCCAAAGTGACCTCCTCAGAAGGGATTGCCCGGAGGGCGTCAGCCAGATAGCGGACATTGAAGCCGATTTCCAGCTCCTTGCCGTCCCCGGCAAAGGAGCAGCGGTCCTCCGCCGCGCCGATGGTATTGTTGGTGCGCATGAGAAGCTCCTGGTTGGAAAACACGCAGCGCACCGGGCTCTTGTACTTTTCGGAAACGATCAGGCCCACCCGTTCCACGCTGGACAGCAGATCTCCCACATTGGCAATGAGCTTGATGGGGCTGCCCGTGGGAACCACCCGCCGCCAATCCAGGAACTCGCCCTCGAGAAGCCGGCAGATCAGGGTGGTGTTACCCATCTGGTAGAGGATGTGCTTGGTGCCCACGGTAAAGGCCACGTCCTCGTCGGTATCGGAGACGATCTTCTCCACTTCCTTCAGGCTCCCGGAGGGCACCACGAAGCTCAGCTCCCGGCCCGTAGGCTCGGCGGGATGGAAGGTTCTTCTTGCCAGGCGGAAGCCGTCCACCGCCACGGCGGTGATGGAGTCGTCCTTCACTTCAAACTTTACGCCGTTGTGAATGGGACGGGCCTGGTTATCGGACACGGCAAAGATGGTGCCGCCGATCAGCTTTTTCATCTCGTTCTGGGGGATGCGGATGGCCTTGCCCTCCAGCACATCGGGCAGGTCCGGATATTCGTCGGCGCTTTCGGCCTTAATGGAAAAGGAAGCGTAGCCGGAGCGGATGGACACATTGAAGCTGTCGTCCACCACCACCGTCACATCCCCCTCGGGAAGACGCCTTACAATGTCGCCAAACAGACGGGCGGGGAGAATGCACTCGCCCCCGTCGGCTACGTCAGCATCCACGCAGTAGGTGATGGCGGTCTCCATATTGAAGCCGGTGAAGCTCAGGCCGGAGCCTGCCCGGCAGAGGATACCCTCCAGGACGGACAGGCTGCTCTTCTGGGCCGCCGTCCGGGAAGCGACGGAGAAGCCCTGAATCAGCGCGTTTTTTTCACAGGTAAATCGCATAGCCGTTCTCCTTCTTGTAAAAATAAATAAGAATATATATTAAATCATAGGTTTTTGTAGCAGTAGCCGTAGTAGGAGAATTTTATGTGGAAAAGTGGAAAAAAGCAAGACAGGACAAGCACTTTTTCTCCACAGCCGATTGTGGAGAATTTCCTGGTTTTCCACAGGGAATTTTTTGGCGGATTCCCGGGAAGCGTATCCACAGTTTATTTCTCCACATTCCACAGGGGGTGTGGAGAAAAAATGAAGAATGAAGAATGCAGAATGAAGAATTATGGTGGCCGCTTCGCGGCGATTTTATAGTCGTGCGTGGGATTTGTGTATTCGCTTTTTCCCTGCGCCGCTCGGTGTCGTTCTATGGTGCGCGGTCCGATGCGGTACGCGCTAAGGGCTCCCTTGTGTAAAGGGAGCTGTCGGCGAAGCCGACTGAGGGATTGTGCAGTACAACCTCTCGATTAAAACAATGGTTTGGCGAGAAGGTTCGCAGAAACGAGTTTGTGGTTGAATTTTCCGATTTTGACGATGCATCGGCAAAATGGGGGAAGAACAGACATGGTACGTTCTGACGATGGGCACACCGGGAATTCCATCATTACAACCCCTCAGTCAGCTTCGCTGCCAGCTCCCCTTACACAGGGGAGCCCTTGCCGTGTACCGCATCGATACCGCGTTCCTTTCAACAAACAGATAGCCAAATTCCCAATTTGTCGGGCAGCTGAGTAATTCTGATAATCATATTATCTTATATCTTATATCTTGTATCTTATATCTCTTTCCGCCCTAGAGGGACGAATTGATATTCGCGGTGATGTCCCTTACCTTGTCCTGGGTCACCTTGTCCTTGGCCTTGATGGCGGTCTCCACCCGGCGGATGGCGTAGAGGACCGTGGAGTGGTCCCGGCCAAATTCCTTGCCGATGTCGGGAAGGCTCAGGTTCGTCAGGTTCCGGATGAGGTACATGGCCATCTGCCTTGCCTCCGCCACGTTCTTCTTCTTGAGGGTGCCCCGCAGGACGCTTTCGTCGATGGAGTAGAACTTGCACACCTGGCTGATGACGAGGGCCGGGGTGGGCAGGGCATTGCCCTCCGTCTTAAAGGAGTCCTCAATGACCTTGCTGACGTTGGGAAGATCCAGGGGCATGTTGTCTAAGTCCCGGTAGGCCATGAGCTTTTTCACCACGCCCTCAATCTGCCGGACGTTATTCGTAATGTTGATGGCAATGTAGTTGCACACATCGTCCCCCAGGTCCAGACCCAGAGTTCGGGCCTTGTTCTTGAGGATTGCCATCCGGGTCTCGTAGTCCGGGGGCTGGATGTCGGCCAGCAATCCCCATTCAAACCGGGTGCGCAGGCGGTCTTCCAGGGTGAGCATGTCCCCGGGCTTTCGGTCGGAGGTCATGACGATCTGCTTGTGCTCCTCGTAGAGCTTGTTAAAGGTATGGAAGAATTCCTCCTGGGTGGACTCTCTGCCCGCGATGAACTGAATGTCATCGATGAGGAAGAGGTCCGACTCCCGGTATTTGCTCCGGAATTCCACATTCTTGCCCCCGGCAATGGCCGCAATCAATTCGTTTGTAAATTCGTCGCCCTTGATGTAGACGATGTTGGCGTCGGGGTTCGTGCGGCGGATGCCGTTGGCAATGGCGTAAAGCAGGTGGGTTTTTCCAACGCCGGAGGGGCCGTAAATGAACAGGGGATTATACACCTGCCCCGGATTTTTGGATACGGCGATGGATGCGCTGTGGGCAAACCGGTTGGAGGGGCCCACCACGAAGTTGTCAAAGGTGAACTGGGGGTTAAAGTCCATGGCGGTGGCGGGCTTTTCCTTTTTCAGGTAATTGTCCCGCTCCGCGTCTCCGAATACCAGGAGCTTGGCATCGGAATTGAAGATCTCTTTCAGGGCATCCTGGACGTAGTCCGTGCACCGGCGGCGGATGATCTCCCGGCGGAAGTCCGAGGGGGAGTAGAGAATCAGGTTGGATTCGTTCAGCTCCACCACCTCCGCGTCGTCGAACCAGGCCGACACGGTCACGGAGCCCAGGCGTTCCTCCATGTGGCTGAGGACCTTTGCCCACACATAGGCGGATGAATACATATTGCGCTCCTTTCCTCTGTTTCTATGGAAGCTCCGAGCCCATAAAGAGGCGCCGAAGAAGGCATTTCCGGAGCTTCCGTTTCAGCCCAAAAGGCAGAAAAACGGCCATTTATGGACACAATAATTCACCCTAAATTATAGCACATTTTTGGGTAAATTACAAGGATTTTTTCCGTATCCGCCCGGTAAAAACCGTATAAAAAACGGCGGAAGAAAAGGGAAAAAATTGGAGCCCAAAACCATTGACAGGAATGAGGAATGAGATATGAAATATGAGATATAAGATATAAGATGGGGTGTCGCTTCGCGGTATCGAATTCCGGGTCATTGCGAACCCAATGTCACTAAGTTAGCGTGAAGGAAACAAGAACACAAGG
>CAMCCS010000018.1 GCA_945873295.1 uncultured Clostridia bacterium | reverse complement strand
ACGGTTGGGGCAAAAGATCCGCCGAAGCCCGCAGCTCCCATTGTGCGGTGTTGCCCTAGTATCAAATCAGCTTTTTGCCCTTTTTCCGGAATTCCCGTGCCTGCTCCACGGTGGGCCAGGTAAAATACCGGCCGTTTTCCGTATCGTTCTTCCGGGGCTCCAGGGTACCGTCGGTGATTCTTTGGATTGCCTCCACCATAGCCTCTCCGCCTACCAGCTTTGTCCTGCCCATCACCTGGAACATGGTCCGGCAGTCCGAAAGGTCCACAGACTTCTGAACACAGATGTCCCCGTCATCGATGGCCGCGCTCATGTAGTGGACCGTGGCGCCCCCCAGTTTTTCATCGTTATAGAGATACCAGAACGAGGGCAGGCAGCCCCGGTAATCCGGCAGCAGTGCCCCGTGGACATTCAGCACGCCGTATTGGGGAATCCCCAGCAGCTCCGGCTTAATAACCTGGGGCGCGGAATAGGAGATGATGAGGTCCGGCGCAACTGTGCGGACATGCTCCACATATTCCGGGCTGTTCACGTTGGTTACTGTCCGGTACTCCGCGCCGATCTTTTTTGCCGCCGAGGCAATGGAGCAGGTGCCGCCATAGGCTTTCAGCCCGGTAAGATTGTCCACCAGATCGGAGAATTTCCGAGCATAGGTCCTGATGCCCATTTTCGCGCACTGGAAAAAGCCAAACCACCGGACCATGTCGGAAATCTTATTGTCCAGGGAGCTTTTCGCCGCGTTATTCACGACCTCCACAATATCGCATTCCTGCGCGGCTTTTAAAATATTCGTGGGAATAAAAAAGCCATCCTTTTGGGTCAGTACGATCACTTTCAGTTTTTTTTCGCCCATGGGTCAATCCTCCATACTTTCTGCCCAGTCAATAAGCTGCGCCAGCATTTTTTCCGAAGGCCGGTGGAAGACGCTGTTTAAAATGCACCGCACCGTCCAGAAAATCATTTTCACATCCAGCTTCCAGGAGGCTGTGCGGATATAGTACCGGTCAAGCTCCAGCCGGGTGGGAAGCACCAGTCTTTCATACTCTGTTTCGTCGGTAATGGTATCGCCGTAAATATAGTCATAAAGGGCGGAAGGACCGGACAGGCCGGGCTTTACCGACCCGACCTGCGAAAATCTTCCGCCCCTGGTGACGGAAACCTGATCGGCGCTGGCAGGCCTGGGGCCTACCACGCTCATATCTCCCAAAAATACATTCAGCAGCTGGGGAAGCTCGTCAATCTTGGAGCTGCGCATAAACGCGCCCCAGGGAAAAATCCGGTTCACATCCGCCTTAAAGCTTTTTTCGTTTGCCTGGTTGTCCACCCGCATGGAGCGGAATTTGAACATCCGGAAGGGCTCGTTGTGAACCCCCACCCGGTTTGCCATGTAGAAAACCGGTCCCGGGTCGGACAGTTCGATCCCGATCACCGCGGCAAGCCACACAGGAGCTGTGACCACCAGCCCCAAAGCGGAGGCGATAATGTCAAAGGCTCTCTTTGTGATCCGGTATCCGATTCTTTCCCCGCTCATACGATTCTCCTCATGGCGCACTCAAAGGCCTCCGCGTAGCAGCATCCGGAAACGGAACCGCGATAGGCGGCAAGGCCCATAATGGCTTCCTCACTTCTGGGGTGGGGATAGGGACGCATGACGCCCCGGTAGCAGGCAAGGGCCTGCAGCTTCCGCTCCACCGCTTCCTTCCCCACCTCCACATAGGTATTGGGCCGGAAGTCGGAGGCAGAAGTATTGAGCGCCCACTCCGTAGAAGATGGAACCTCCATATACATTAGCTCCCGCAGAGGCGCAACATCCGATCTTCTCTGAAACAGCCGCACGGCAGCCTGACAGGCAAGGGAGGTCTGCACATGGTCATTATTCAGGTCCGAGGGATGGTGGGTGATCACGGTGTCGGCTTTCGTCTCCACCATGGCCTTTTCAATAAACTGCACCAGTTCCAGGTGGGGCACGGTGTTCATTTTGATATTGGGGAAATCTCCCAGGATCACCCGGTTCACGCCCAGTGTTTCCATGCAGCGCATCAAATCCGCGTGAAGCTCACTGTCCTCCGGGCGGAAAGCCCGGGCCGCCGCCTGAGAGCACATAATACAGACATTTACCTCTTCCCCCTTTTGGGCCAGCCGGTAAATCGTCGCGCCGGCACCCAGAACCTCGTCATCCGGATGGGCCACAACCACCAAATAGGACATACCTGATCTCTCCTCAGCTCCCTGGCGGGAGCATTATTTACTGCAGACAGTTTCCGCCGCGCTCTTGCGCTGATAGGTGGGCACGATCTGCGCCACAATGTCTTTCATGTTTTCGGTTTCCTCCTGGCAGGCAACAGCCAGCCGGGAAAGCTGCTCTTTGAAAAGCGCGTCGTCCATGTCAATGGGCTTTCCGATATGGATCATCCGGTTCGCCGTCTCCTGGAGTCCCTCTTCCTTCATCAAAAGCTCCTCGTACAGCTTTTCTCCGGGGCGAAGGCCGGTATACTCGATCTTAATATCCACATCCGGCTCGTAGCCGCTCAGCCGGATCAGGTTCCGGGCCATAGTATCGATCTTCACAGGCTCGCCCATGTCCAGCACAAAGATCTCTCCGCCCCGGGCATAGACACAGGCCTGCAAAACCAGGCTCACCGCCTCGGGAATGGTCATAAAATAGCGGATCACGTCGGGATGGGTCACCGTTACCGGGCCGCCCGCCTCGATCTGCTTTTTAAACAGGGGAACCACGCTGCCGTTGCTGCCCAGAACGTTTCCGAACCGCACCGCCACAAATTCCGTCTGGGATTCCCGGTTCATCATCTGCACCACCATCTCACACAGCCGCTTGGAGGCGCCCATGATGTTGGTGGGGTTCACCGCCTTGTCCGTGGAGATCAGCACAAAACGCTTTACGCCGTACTTGCTGGAAACCTGCGCCATATTGTAGGTCCCGAAGACATTGTTCTTAATGGCCTCGTTGGGGCTGTCCTCCATCAGCGGAACGTGCTTGTGGGCCGCCGCGTGGAACACCAGTTCCGGCCGGTAGGTGCTCATGACGCTTTCCAGCCGGGCCATATTCCGCACGGAACCAATCAGCACCTCCAGGTTCAGCTCCGGATAGGCGCTGCGCAGCTCCATCTGAATGTCATAAGCATTATTTTCATAAATATCAAAAATAATCAGCTGGGCAGGCTTCAGATGGGCGATCTGACGGCACAGCTCGCTGCCGATGGAGCCGCCGCCGCCGGTAACCAGCACCACTTTCCCGGAAATGTAGCCCGCCAGTTCATCCAGGTTCACCCGCACCGGATCCCGGCCCAGCAGGTCCTGGGGATCCACCTTCCGCAGCTTGCTGACGCTGACCTCCCCGTTGAGCATCTGGTAGATACCGGGAAGCATATGAACTTCACAGCCCGTGGTGGAGCAGATATCCAGAATCTCCTTCCGGGTGACGGCAGATGCGCTGGGAATGGCGAACACAATCTTCTCGATCCGGTAGCGCTTCACTGCCTTGGGAATATCCTGCCTGCCGCCCACGATGGGAATGCCGCAGAGCCTACGGTGGATCTTGGCGGCGTTGTCGTCAATGACGCAAACCACCTCATCATGGATAAATTCACTGTTGATATACTCGGTGATCAGGGTCCTGCCGGCCTCTCCGGCACCGATGATCATAACTCTCTGGATCCCCGCCATATGGGCCATGTGGCTCAGCTTCTGCAGGGCCATCCGGGCCATACGGTAGGAAAACCGGATGCCCACGGTACACATAAAGCTGAGCATGAATCCCACCACCATGCTGGAACGGGGGAGCGGCGTACCGTCAAAACCAAAAATCGACACACCGACCACGGCAAGCACCACATAGGCCCCGGCAATGCGGAACACCTCAGAAGCACTGACATATACCCAGATACTGCTGTACAGCTTAAATAAAGCGAACACCAGCACGGTGATGGCGCACCAGGGTAAAATAGATTCCAGATACCCGTTCAAATGCCGCATGCTGATCTCCGCGAAATGGAAATCCGCCCGGAACCACAGGCCGAGAAAAAAGGATCCAGCGGTTGCGATAATGTCCAAAATGATAATGAGTGCTACCTTGGAAGCAGCATTCAGCCTATTTTTCAGTTTCTTCGAGGAGCCCATCGAATAACACATCCCGTTTTTATTGGTCCGTAAAGTGCCCCTTTCCCCACGGAAAAGGGCATACCTACAGTATTCGTCTTATTATATCACATCATGACGGATACAGCAAGGGAAAGTTTTCCCCACGGCACGAAAAGAGTCCCGTGTCCAAAGGCGGGTATCCGTAACACAGTAATTCTAAGAATGCCTGATTGCGGCATCCGTTCCTCTGGAGTGGTCATAGGAAAAACAGGCGATACCCGGTTGCTTTGACCGGGTATCGCTTTTTCATGGTCACAGCGCGTATATAAGTGCCGAACCAGGAAAAATACCCCAAAAAGTTGCCAAACGGGTATTGCGCAAAGGCGGAAACTGTGCTATCATGGCAGAGTATATATTCTGGGCTGGCTCTGCCCGCCCTGAACCCTAAGAATATCGGGGAGGAAAGGAAAATGAAGAAACGACTTTTGGCACTGGCTCTGTGCCTTGTGCTGGTGAGCAGCTTGCTGCCTATCACCGCCGCTGCAGAGGCCTATGACTTCGGTAGTGTATTTGTAGGGCTAGAAAATGGCGGAGTATATTGCGAAGATGTCCAGTTTGAACTCCATCTTGAAAATTATCCGGCGGAATTGAGTGGGTTTGATCATTTTAGAATATCCCCTGACTATGGCACTGACTGGGTCATAACATCAGATGGTGATGGGAAGTATACGCTGCATGTGAGTGCAGGTATAGAACACCCTTACATTATGATCACGTGTAATGATGGAGAAGTTATAGAAGCGCTTCGCATTACCCTCAAGAATGGTCACAATTGGAGCGCTTGGACATCCAACGGAGACGGAACGCATTCCCGCACTTGCGGCAACGGCTGCGTCGATTCGCCTCAAACAGAATTCTGTGCTGACTACAACGCAGACTGCAAGTGTGATGACTGCGGAGCCAGTATGCACATCTGGCGGTACACCACGACGGAGAACAGCCTGACGGCAGAATGCGGCAACAGCGGCTGCACCATCGGGGAAGTGAGCGTAAAGCTCAATGCCCACTCTGTCACCCTGCCGGACAGCCCCTTCAACGCCACGCTGGAAGTCTCGGAGAATTTCAAGGAAGCCTTCCCCAACGCACAGGTTACGGGGCCGAAATATGTGTATTTTGAATCCGGAAATCCGGTGGAGGTTACTCGCGACAGCTTTACCCCCAAAGCCGGACAGTATCAGGCACAGGCCTATATCGACGGTCTTCCCGGAGGTGGGGAGATAGCTGCCAGAGCCGTGGGCAACGAGGACGGTATCGCCGGTACCCATGTTGACCTGTGGGTGGACTACACCGCCGCCGACCCTGCAATTACCGCCCAGACCGGGGACAACCGCCCCATCGAACTCATGATGGCAAGCGTTCTGGTCTTCTCCGCCCTGGCCGCCGCCGCTTTCGTTCTGGATGGTAAGCGGAAGTATCGGCAATAACCGCCCCCAACTTGGCTCTCCCTTTGGGAGAGCTGGCAGCGAAGCTGACTGAGAGGGTGTCCTCTCCGCCCTTCGGGCACCTCTCCCATAGGGAGAGGCAAGGGGCTTCCCTTCGATCCCCCCATCAGGGCGGCCCAAAGCCGCCCTGAATTTGTATTCGCCGAGGTTTCGTCATGCACAAATACCAAGGAAAATATCGGTCCCCCCGTCCAAAACGCCGCCCCTTCCTGTATTTCGGGCTGGGGTGCGCCGCGTTTGCCCTGATAGCGGCGGCGTATGTGGGCTTGTTCTTCTGGACAGGCGCCCAGCGCAAACAGGCCAGCCGTCAGACGGCCATGGAATACGTAGTCACCCTGCCCACCCGGCCGCCACAGGAAACGGAGCCTGGAACCCAGACCACCGCGCCTTCCGAAACCACCGTCCCGGAAACCACCGCGGAAACCCAGCCGCCCCGGTTCCCCACCGTGGACTTTGAAGGTCTGCGGGAGAAGAATCCCGATGTGGTGGCCTGGATTCAGATTCCCGCCCTGGAAGGGGTCGATTACCCCGTGGTCATCGGGGAGGACAATGCGTATTATGTAAACCACAACTGGGAAAATCAGGAAAGCGAGGAGGGAGCCATCTTTCTGGACTTCCGCAACGGATCCGATTTCTCCCAGCCCCACAACATCCTCTACGGTCACTGCATGAAGGACGGCACCATGTTCCAGCCTCTGGGCCAATGGGAAAAGGAATCCTTCCTACGGGGCAGTGACCGGACGGTGCTGCTGTACCTGCCGGAGGAAGTCCGGGTGTATGAGATCATCGGCTCGGAGCGGGTAAACGCTCTGGACAGCCGGGTCTACAAAACCGACTACACTACCGGGGATACTTGGGCGGATGCCATCGGGGAGACTCTGAAGCACCTGTGGTACGATCTGGACACCCAGTACGACGGCAATTCCGAAATCCTGACCCTCTCCACCTGCATGGGCGGCGACCAGCGGCTCACAGTTCACGCCATCTGCGTGGAGCATGTACCCAACGGAGCCTAAGGAATAGAAGCATTCCCTCGCATGTGCGCTGCGCAAAACTGAACACCCCGGACACCTGTCCGGGGTGTTTCGCATCATTGCACCCCTTTCGCCGTGAAAGCGGCTATCCTCTCAAGGAAAAAGGCGTGACTTCGGTCACGCCTTTTACATATTTTACTGTCTTACAAACAACGCCAAACACACAGGAGCTGTTTTTCTTATCGGTTCAGGCACTGGCGGATGATGTCTTCCATCTCATCCCGCTTGGCAAGCATATCCCGGCACAGGGCAATCTGGCAGCGGGTGCGCACCAGATTGTGGTCGGGGCTGTTGATTTTAAAATAGGGATCTCCCCGCAGATAGTCATCCAGGAACCGGACCGCCAGCTCCGCCGTCAGGCAGAAGCAGCTGATGGCCAGGGTGTCGGCCTCGGTATCGGTCATGGTACCGGCAGTCATCTCCAGGAAGCCTTGGGAAAACGCCCGGAACACCTCCAGATCCACCTTTGCCTTCTCCGCATCGGGGCAGTCCTCCTCCACTTCGTTGGCGGCAAACCGGATGGCATCACCGAAGTCATGACCCATAAGGCCCGGCATGACCGTATCCAGGTCAATGACCACCAGCGCCCGGTTGTCCTCGGGGCTAAAGAGAACGTTATTGATCTTGGTGTCATTGTGGGTCACCCGCAGGGGAAGCTTTCCCTGCAGGTTCAGATCCGTCAGCGTGCAGGCAAGGTCCTCGACGCTCAGCAGATACTCGATCTCCCTGCGTACCTGCCGGGCACGTCCTGCTTTGTCTTCCGCCACAGCCTGGCGGAACATTTCATAGCGCCGGCGGGTATTGTGGAAGCCGGGGATCGTCTCATGCAGGGCTGTGATGTCAAAATCCGCAAGCTGGTTCTGAAATTCCCCGAAAGCCTTTCCGGCATTGCGGACAATCTGGGGGTCCTGAACGGAGTTATAGGTAACCGAAGGGATAAAATTGGTCATCCGCCAGAAATTGTCCCCATCTTCCACATAGGTTTTCCGGTCATAAGTATGATGAAAATGGAGGCAGAGCTGCCCGGGGCACTTGCCGCGAATATGCTCCGTCACCTTGTCGATATTTTCCATCAGGCCCACCGGGTCCCGGAACGCGTAGGTGTTCACATTCTGCACCAGAAAGGATTTGGGCCTGCCGTCTGACAGGAGGAAATTCACCTTATAGGTCTGGTTTACATTGCCCATCTGAATGGTTTCGTATCCCACATAGGTGTCCTCGATCCGGAAACACCTGCACACTTCTTTTAATTTCTCATAAAGCTCCATGGAAATTACCCCTTACTGCCGGATTTCTTTTCTTCCGCCGTTAGCGTTAAGCATCCGGACTATATTCAGTCTTCTTTTCCCGTCAGGGTGCGGATCGCTGCCCGGGCGGCATCCTGCTCCGCCCGCTTTTTGCTGCTGCCCTGTCCCACACCGATGACGCTGCCGTTCAGCGCCACCTCAACGGAGAACACCTTCTCGTGGTCCGGGCCGGATTCTCCCGTGAGGGTGTAGACGAGGCTCTGATTTTTCTTCTGCTGGACAAGCTCCTGCAGCTCCGTTTTATAGTCGGCGTTGTGGAACTCCGTCACCGGTACCTCCACCAGGATAAAGCTGCGGATGAACCGTCTGGCTGCCTCCATACCCCCGTCCAGGAAGCAGGCGGCAATCACGGACTCCATAGCGTCGGCCAGGATGGAATCCCGGGTTCTGCCGCCGAACCGCTCTTCTCCTTTTCCCAAAAGCAGATGGTCTCCTAAGCGGAGGGTATTGGCAACGCCCGCCAGGGTCTTTTCACAGACCATGTCCGCCCGCATCCGGGTCAGCTCTCCCTCCGGGCGGTCCGGAAAGCTGCGGTACAGATATTCCGCCACCACCATGCCCAGAATGCTGTCCCCCAAAAATTCCAGCCGCTCATTGCTGAGCAGACTGTTGTGCCAATGCTCGTTGGCATAGGAAGAATGGGTGAGGGCGTTCTGCAGCAGGGAAATATTGCGGAAGCGGTAGCCGATGGCTTCCTCCAGGTCCTTAATCATTGGATTGCTCCCTCTTTTCGGCAAGAATTGCCAGGCTCTTCTCCAGTTCTCCCGTGAAGTCCTGCTGCGCGGCATCCGCTGCCTGCTTCACCGCGTTGCGGAACGCCAGGGCGTCGGAGGAACCGTGGGCCTTGATAACCGGCTTGCGGATCCCCAGGAACTGGGTACCGCCGATTTCCCGGTAGTCCAGCAGCTTCATAAGATCCTGGATCCCGGACCGGCACAGCAGATACCCCAGCTTGGAGGCCAGGTTTTTCTTGAATGCCCGCTTCATCATGCTGCCCATGAACATGGCGGTACCTTCAATGGTCTTGAGCAGCACGTTTCCGGAGAAGCCGTCGCAGACCACCACATCCACCGCGCCCAGGGGCACATCCCGGGCTTCCACATTGCCGGTAAAGTGAAGAAGGCCGTTCTTATCCGCCTCCTGCAAAAGCGCGTATGTATCCTTTTGCAGCTGGGTACCCTTGCTGTCCTCGGTTCCGATGTTCAGCAGGCCCACTCTGGGCTTAGGGATGCCCAGCTGCTTTCTGGCATAAATGGAGCCGACCAGGGCGAACTGGAGCAAAAATTCCGGGGTACACTCGGCATTGGCGCCGCAGTCCACGATCACGGTCTTTCCCCCTGCCTTGTTGGGCATGGCGGGACCCATAGCCGCCCGGCGGATCCCCCGCACCCGCTTAACAATCAGCGTGGCGCCGGTGAGCAGCGCACCTGTGGAGCCGGCGGACACAAAAGCATCGCCCTGTCCCTCGGCCAGCAGCCGCAGACCCACCACCATGGAGGAATTCTTCCGCTTATGGATCACGGAGCCGGGATCATCGTGCATATCCACCACATCGTCAGCGCCCGCGATCTCCATTCCGGCAGGCAGATCGGAAATACCGTGACGGCGCATAACCTCCAGAATGGATTCCCCCCGTCCCACCAGGGTGACCTCCATACCGTAGGCTTTCACTGCCTGAATGGCACCCAATACGGGAGCCTCCGGCGCGTTATCACCGCCCATGGCATCAAGAATGATCTTCATTGTGTTTCCCTTCTTTCTGGCTGGATTCTATGGAAGCACCCGCCCGGGGTGCATTTTGATTTGTGCTTATCGTTTTTTCCACAACCCGGCAAATTGGAATTTGTAGAGGAAAGCCATGGCATCGAACAACATGTCATTCCGAACCAGTCCTCAGACTGGTGTGGGAATCTCCATCGAATTCCAGGCAGCCCATCGTCATACAGCCTGTTCTATCCTGCTGTTTTCCGGTGTCTATCCACGATAAGTGATACGTCTAACCGGGAGATTGCCACACCAGTGTGCGCTACTTTATCGCAATGACCTTAGAATTCGGTGAATTCCAATTTGTCAGTGTGCTTACAAAAGCCGATAGCCTTCATTTTGATATATCAAAGGTTAAATGCCCGCGGCCACCAGGGCGTCCACGGCTTCCAGGGCCCGGGCGGAAATAGCGGCGTTCTTTTCGGATTTCTTTCGCACCCGCTTTTCCAGGGGCGCGATAATACTGAAATTGATGTTCATGGGCTGGAAAGCCGTGACCGCTTCATCGCTGATATACAGCCCCAACGCGCCGATGGCGGTGGTTTTGGGGAAGTCCGGCGGCTCGGCACCCCGAAGCCTTGCCGCCATGGCGACGGCAGCCAGGAAGCCGGAGGCGGTGGACTCCACATACCCCTCCACCCCGGTCATCTGCCCGGCAAAGGCCACCATGGGATTGCGGCGGTCGGCGTAATACCGGTCCAGCAGCCTGGGGCTTTGCAGGAAGGTATTGCGGTGCATCACGCCGTAGCGCAGAAATTCCGCATGTTCCAGACCGGGGATCATGGAGAATACCCGCTTCTGCTCCCCAAATTTCAGATGGGTCTGGAAGCCCACCAGATTGTAAACGCTCTTTGCCGCGTTGTCCTGGCGAAGCTGGACAACCGCCCAGGGCTCCTTCCCCGTCCGGGGGTCCGTCAGGCCTACGGGCTTCATGGGGCCGTAGCGCAGGGTATCCGCCCCCCGGCGGGCCATGACCTCCACGGGCATGCAGCCTTCAAACACATTCCCGTCCTCAAAGCCGTGGACCTCCGCCTCCTGGGCGGTGCTCAGCTCCCGGACGAAGTCCGCGTACTCCTGGGGATTCATGGCACAGTTTACATAATCCGGCGTTCCCCGGTCATACCGGGACTGCCACCAGGCCTTTTCCATATCCACCGAATCCGCCGCAATCAGCGGGGCGGCGGCGTCAAAGAAGTGCAGGTACTCCGTGCCGAAGTAGCTGCCGATGGCATCGCTCAGAGCATCGGAGGTCAGCGGGCCGGTGGCAATGATCACAGGGCCCTCCGGCACCTGGGTAATCTCCCCGGGGATTATGGTGATATTGGGGTGGCTGCGGATCTTCTCCGTTACCATAGCGGAAAAGCCCTGCCGGTCCACGGCAAGACAGCCCCCCGCTTCCACCCGGGTAACGTCGGCGCAGGCCATGATCAGGCTGCCGCAGCGGCGCAGCTCTTCTTTGAGAAGGCCCACGGCATTTTCCAGCCGGTCCCCCCGAAAGGAATTGGAGCACACCAACTCGGCAAAGTCCGGGCTGTGGTGGGCGGGAGTCATCTTCTCCGGCTTCATTTCATACAGCGCCACCTGGAAGCCCCGGTTTGCCAGCTGCCAGGCAGCCTCGGACCCGGCAAGCCCCGCGCCGATCACTTTCACCGTCATACGCCCGGCTCCTTCTTGCTGCCGGTCTTTTTCGTCCCGGCGGTTTTCTTTGTTGTCTTCTTTGCCGCGGTTTTCTTCCCGGCAGCCGTCTTTTTTGCTGCGGATGCTTTCCGGGTCCCGGCAGACTTTGTGGTCTTCGGGGCCTCCGCCTTGGGCGCTTCCAGTTCCTCCGGTGTGGCTTCCCCGCCGGGGGCAGCGTCCGTTTTCTTCTTATAATAGCCCCGCTTGTCCTCCGGCAGGAACCGGGAGCAATTGGGATTGACGCAGAAAGGCTTCATCCGGCCCTTTCCGGACCGCTTGAACAGGGTCTGCCCACACTCCGGGCAGTCCTCCGCGGTGGGAACGTCCCAGGTCATAAAGCCGCACTCCGCGCCCCGTTCGCAGGCGTAGTAAGCAAAGCCCCGCTTGGACCGGCGCTTGAGAATTCCGCTGCCGCACTTGGGGCACCGTCCGGGCATACGCTCTACCAGAGGCTTGGTAAATTTGCACTCCGGGAACCCGGGGCAGGCCAGGAATTTGCCGAAACGGCCGGTCTTAATGACCATTTTCCGTCCGCACACCTCGCAGATTTCGTCGGTCTCCTCCTCGGGGACCTTCAGGCGCACACCCTCCAGGGCGGTTTCCGCCGCTTGCAGCTCCGTTTCAAAGTCCTTGTAGAAGTCTGTCAGCAGATCCACCCAGTTCTGTTTGCCCTCTTCCACCTGGTCCAGGCGGCTTTCCATATTAGCGGTAAACTCCACATCGATGATGTCCTGGAACCGGTCCACCATCAGTCCTGTGACCACCTCACCCAGGGGGGTAGGGATCAGATGCTTGTCCTTCTTTTCCACATACTCCCGGTCCTCAATGGTGGAGATGGTGGCGGCGTAGGTGGAGGGGCGGCCAACGCCCTTTTCTTCCATCGCCTTTACCAGGGTGGCCTCGGTAAACCGGGCGGGGGGCTGGGTAAAGTGCTGCTGCTTATCGATTTTGGAGGCCGTGGCTTTCTCCCCCACCTGCAGCTCCGGCAGCGGGGAGCCCACCGGCTCCGTTTCCTCATCCCGGCCCTCTTCATAAACGGCAATAAAGCCGGGGAACCGGAGGCTCTGGTTTGTGGCCCGGAACACATGCCCCGCGCACTCGGTATCGATGGATACGGTATCATAGACGGCATTTGCCATCTGGCTTGCCAGGAACCGGCTCCAGATCAGCTTGTAGAGCTTATACTGGTCCAGGGTCAGGCTGGACTTCACCCGCTCCGGGTCCAGCTCCACGTGGGTGGGCCGGATGGCTTCATGGGCATCCTGGGCCCCGGCCTTGGTCTTGTAAACATGGAATTTGCCGTAATAGTATTCCTTGCCGTAGCGGGCCCGAATGAAATCGGCAGCTGCGGCCATAGCCTCGTCACTTAAACGCAGGGAGTCGGTACGCATATAGGTAATGAGACCCAGCGTGCCCTCGCCGTCCACGTCAACGCCCTCATAAAGCTGCTGTGCCAGCATCATGGTGCGCTTGGGGGTCATGTTCAGCTTCCGGGAAGCCTCCTGCTGCAAGGTGGAAGTGGTAAAGGGAGGGGCAGCGGAACGCTTTTTCTCCGCTTTCTTCACGTTGGTGACGGTGAATTCCTTTCCCTGAATGTCGTCGATCACCGCCTGGGTCGCCGCCTCATTTTCCAGTTCCCGCTTCTTTTCCTCGCCGTAGTACCGGGCGACAAAGGAACCGGGCTTCCGGAGCCTTTGCAGCGTCACGTCCAGCGACCAGTACTCCTTGGGCTGAAACGCCCGAATTTCGTTTTCCCGGTCCACCACCATCCGGGTGGCTACGGACTGGACCCGTCCGGCGGAAAGACCCCGGCGGACCTTTTTCCACAGCAGCGGAGACAGCTCATAGCCAACGATTCGGTCCAGGATCCGCCGGGCCTGCTGGGCATCCACAAGATCGTAGTCAATTCCCCGGGGATGCTGAATGGACTGGCGCACCACATTCTGGGTAATTTCATTAAAGGTGACCCGTTGGGTCTTCCCGTCGGGAAGCTCCAAAAGCTCCTTTAAGTGCCAGGAAATGGCCTCTCCCTCCCGGTCCGGGTCGGTTGCCAGATACACAGTATCCGCCTTGTCAGCAGCCGTTTTCAGTTCCCGGATGAGATCCTCCTTGCCCTGTACCGGCTGGTACTGGGGGATGAAGCCGTTTTTCAGATCCACGCCCATGGTGCTCTTGGGAAGATCCCGCAGATGGCCCATACTGGCCTTCACCACATAGTCCGGCCCAAGATATTTTCCGATCGTCTTCGCCTTGGAAGGCGACTCCACGATCACAAGATTAGAAGGTCTTGCCATGAATAATCTCCGTTTCCTACTGTTGTGATTTCAGGGCGGCCCGTTTCCCCGGCCGCCGGAGGAGGATGCCCTTGACTTCCAGCAGCGTCATCAGCGCCAGCACCTTCCCTGTAGGTATGCCGCTTTCGGCAATCACCTCGTCCACCGGGCGCTCCCCCGGCATCAGGCACCGGACGATAGCCTGTTCCTCCGGGCTCAGGCCCGCAAGGACATCCGCCCGGTCAGAATACTCCCCGACGGGAGTTTTGTCAATGTCTTTTTTGTCAGCCGCCTTTTTGGGCGCCTCTTTTTTGGGGCGGCGGAGCTTCTCCGCCGCGATGGTCTGGGGCGGTGCGCACCGGGGCGGCGCGGGGCGGTGGATCCGTCCGGGATACTGCCCCTGGTAGACTTCCAGCACATCCCAGCCGCAGCTTACC
Source organism: uncultured Clostridia bacterium (assembly GCA_945873295.1). Classification (GTDB taxonomy): domain Bacteria; phylum Bacillota; class Clostridia; order Oscillospirales; family Oscillospiraceae; genus Faecousia. The sequence goes on along the minus strand of CAMCCS010000018.1, from coordinate 5,399 downwards.
GCTGAGGCCCCCTCCTTGAGCAGACGGTTGCTGCCCTGAAAGCCCGGCATGTCCACATTTCCGGGCAGTACAAATACATCCCTGCCCTGATCCAGCGCATGGTTCGCGGTATAGAGGGAGCCGCTTCCCTCCGGAGCCTCCACAATGACAACGCCCCGGCTCAGGCCGCTGATAATCCGGTTGCGTCTGGGGTAGGTCCACTTCGCCCCCGGCGTTCCCGGGGGATACTCGGACAGGATGCACCCCCGCCGCCGGGTTTCGGCAAAGAGTTCCGCGTTGGATTTGGGATACACCAGGTCGATCCCGCAGCCCAGGACCCCAATCACCGGGGCACCCGCGGCGAGGGCGCCGGTCATTGCCATACCGTCAACGCCCTCTGCCAGACCGGAGACCACGATGCCGCCGCCCGCGCCCAGCTCATAGCCCATCTGCCAGGCAGCGGAAGCACCGTAAGCGGATACTTTCCGGGTGCCCACCACGCCGATCACCGCGTTGGCGTCCACATCCGGAAGCTCTCCCAGAGCATAGAGCACCACCGGCGGGTCAAAGATCCCTTTCAGCCGGGCAGGGTAACCTGGGCTTTCCAGGCAGAGCACACGGATGCCTTTCTCCATGCACACACTCAGGATCTCCTGTTCCCGGGTCAGATCCTTGTCAAGAAGAGATTTTACCGCCTCCGGGGACAGGTCCTCCACTTCCTTGAGGGCTGCCTCCCCGGCATCATACACCTTTTCCGCAGAGGAAAAATGCCGGATAACCCGGGCGCGGACATAGTCACTCATCCCGGACCGCCGGGCCAGCCAGATCCAATGCTCCAGCATGTTTTTCCCCTCTTTTCTTTGGTCATTAAAACCAATATTTTCTGGTTAATTAAGGCGATATAATGAAATTTTATCGCACCTGCGCGACAGCGCAATGGCTTCCCCCGGGGGGAAGCTGTCGAGCAAAGCGAGACTGATGAGGAACGGCGAAATATTCCGATTACGAATACGGTTCGTAAAAAAGGTGCAATTTGAAAGGCTATACGTACTTATCTGCCCGCGTCTCATGTCAGAAAGTGTCGCCATTCCTCATCCGCCCCTGCGGGGCACCTTCCCCCCGGGGGAAGGAATTGGCTCGCCAAATTACAATTTCCTGTTTATTACGTCAAGCTCTGCCGGCAATCCCGGTCTTTCCCATCTGCCACATGACAATGGCAGCGGCAATGGCGGCGTTCAGAGATTCGCAGTTGGGGGTCATGGGAATAATCAGGGTCTTTTCCGCCTGCAAAAGAATTTCTTGCCGGACGCCCCGGCCCTCGCTGCCGATGACCACCGCTAAGCTGCCGGCATCGACCTGCCGCAGATCCCGGGCTTTTTCGTCCATTGCCGTGGCCGCCACCGGGATCCCGGCGTTTTTCAGCGCCCCGCTTGCCTGCTCCCAGGTAAGCGTCACCGGCGGGGTGCGGAATACCGCCCCCATGCTGGAGCGGACCACCTTATGGCTGTAGGGGTCCGCGCAGCCCTCCATTAATACAACGGGAACATTCAGAGCATCCGCCGTCCGCAGAATGGTGCCCAAGTTTCCCGGGTCCTGAATGCCGTCCAGGAGTATCGTGCCCGGTCTGGGAACATAGGTCCGTTTTTCCGGGAACCGGCACAGAAACAGCGCTCCCTGGGGGGTGGACATGGGAGAAATGGAGGCCATCACATCCTCCGGCACCCGCACCCGGCGGACACCGGGGGGTGTCTCGGCTTCCACGCCGTCGGAAAGGATCACCGTGTCAAGTCCGGGGCAGAAGCGCACCGCCTCTTCCAGAAGTTTGGTCCCATCGGAAACGAACAGCCCCGCTTCCTCCCGGGCAGACCGGGAAGAGAGCAGCCGCCGGACCTGAACCAGAAGGGGATTTTTCCGGGATGTGATTCTCTCTTCCATCAAAGCTTCTGCACTCTTTCCAACGCCACATTGTCTCCCAGCACCACCATCACATCTCCCTGGGAGATGCGGTAGTCAGCGGCGGGAGAAACATTGGTCTTACCCTCATTTTCCACAGCAATAATATTGATGCCCAGCTTTGCCCGGACATTCAGTTCTTTCAGGGTCTTCCCCAGCCACCCGGCGGGGGCAGGGACCTCCAGAATGCCGTATTCCTCGGACAGCTCAATGTAGTCCAGAACATTGTGGGAGTACAGGCTCCGGGCCAGGCGCTGGCCGTGCTCCTGCTCCGGGATGACCACCCGGTCCACCCCCAGCTTTTCCAGCACCCGGCGGTGGGTCTCGTCATGGGCCTTGCACACAATATAAGGTACGCCCAGCTCCTTCAGATTCATGGTGGTGAGCACGGAGGCGGCCAGATCGTCGCCGATGGCAATGATGGCGCAGTCGAAGTTCCGCACGCCCAGGGCACGGAGGACTTCCTTGTCCTGGGCATCCCCCACCACTGCGTGGGTCACCTCGTTTGCCACCTGCTGCACCAGCTCGCTGCGCACATCCAGGGCCAGCACCTCCGCCCCCAGACTGCAAAGCTGCCGGGCAATGGCGGAACCGAACCGGCCCAGGCCGATCACAACATAGTTTTTCATGGTATCCTCCTATCCGATAAGCAGACTGGTCTGGGCGTACTGGAACCGCTCCTCCGCCCTGTCTCCCATGAGGAAGCCCAGGCTGATGGTCAGAACGCCGACCCGTCCGAAGTACATGTAAAGAATAATCAGAATTTGGGACGGAACCGTCAGGCTCCCGGTGATCCCCGCCGTCAGGCCCACGGTCCCCAGCGCCGAAATGGCTTCAAACAGGGCATCGGTAAAGCTCACCCCAGAAGTGGCGCTGACAAAGGCCCCGCCGAGGAACCCCAGCAGGATCATGATAGCGGCAATGGTCATGGCGTCCAAGACCTGGGACTGGGGGATGGTCCGCTTGAAGGCACAGACCGTGCTTCTGCCCCGGGCCCGGGACCGGATGAACAGCAGCAGTACCACAAAGGTAACCGTTTTCAGGCCGCCCGCCGTGGAGCCGGAGGAACCGCCGATGAGCATCAGCCCCATAGACACCGCTTTTCCCGCGTCGGTCAGGCTTCCCTGGTCCATGGCGGCAAAGCCCGCGGTACGCAGAGTAACGGACTGGAAAAAGCCGTTTAAAAGCTTATCCCCCAGGGTCATGGAGCCAAGGGTCCGGGGATTATTCCACTCAAGCAGCAGCGTCAGTCCCCACCCAGCCAGAAGCAGGCAGCCGGTGGTTACGAGAACCAGCTTAGCGTACACACTGTATTTGCGAAAAGCAAAGCGGTGGGTGCCGATTTCCTCCCACACCAGAAAGCCCAGGCCGCCGATCACCACCAGGGCGCTGATAGTCAGCAGCACCACAGGGTCCGACTGGAATTCCATCAGGCTGCTGCCGGGATTCAAAACGCCGAAGATGTCAAAGCCCGCGTTGCAGAATGCGGACACCGAGTGAAATACCCCCCACCGCAGTGCCCGGGGAAAGCCGTACGCCGGCCAGAACCGCAGGGTCAGGATCGCCGCGCCCAGCGCTTCCATGCTCAAGCTTCCTACAAGCACCGTCTTTTGCAGGCGGACGACGCCGTCAATTTCATTCAGGCTCAGCGCCTGGGCCATTACCAGCCGCTGGCGCAGGCCGATCCGCCGCCGGAGGACAAATACCACCAAAGTCGCGGCGGACATGAAACCCAGGCCGCCGATCTCAATCAGGCACAACAGCACCGTCTGCCCCAGGCCGCTCCACTGGGTCCAGGTGTCAAAGGGGGTCAGACCGGTGACACAGGTGGCGGAGGTGGCGGTAAAGAGGGCAGGCAGAAAGCCGCAGGAGCTGCCGCTGCGGGAGGCGGCGGGAAGCATCAGCAGCGCCGTACCCAGTAGGATAATCACCGCGAAAGCAGCGGCGATGATCTTCGTGGCGCTCAGTGGCTTTCCCCGTTTCTTCATTCCCAGAGAAAGCAGTTTTGTTTGGATGGACATTTTGGGCGCTCCTTTCCCCGGGAAAGAAAAATGCGGGGACATTTTGCATAGATACTTTTCTATTATACCAATCTTATTCGCTTTTTCAAGTATCTTTTCAAATTGGATATCCTATCCGAAGTTTTCGGTCATTAAAAGCCGGAAAGACCGCACCGGTTTCCCGGTGCGGTCAATTATCCGTTCATCCGTTTGTAAAGCTGTACACCACCGTGTCGGCGTAGCGGTAGTAGACGGTGCCGCCCTCCGGAAGGCCGGAGAGGATCTGTACCCGGTCCCCATCGGAAAGGCCGGTCTGTACCTCCGTCAGGTCCGTCAGCTGATCCTTTTTCCCGTCGTAGCCCAGATACACGCAGGTACGGCCTCCCACTTCCACCAAAGCGCTGGCAGGGAGGGTCTGCACCGGATCGCTTACCGCTGTGACGATCTTCACCGAAGCGTTCATACCGGGGAGCATACTGTCCTCCTTTGGCAGGGTAACCTCCACGGAGAATTTGGTATTGCCGCCCTGGTTCTCCCCCTCCCGGGCAATGGAAGTGACAGTACCCGCAAAGGACTGTCCTTCCAGAGCGTCCAGTGTGATCTGGGCGCCGAGACCGGTCCGAAGGGACAGAATGTCCAGTTCATCCACTTGGATGGAGATGGTCATTTCCTCCTGGGGGGTGATGGTCAGCACCCTGGTTGTGCCGGTGCTGTAGGTATCATAGGATTTCTGGCTGCTCTTGCCGGAGCTTCCGCCGGACATAGACCCACCCAAGCCGCCGGGAAGTGAAATGCCGCCCGGAATGGTGATTCCGCCGGGGAGCTGACCGGAGCCTCCCTGGCTTCCCCCGCCCTGGGATGGATCGGTGGGCTTTTCCGGTTGGGACGAAAAGACGCGCTGGATGGCGTTAATGCTGATATTGCCGCCGGCATCCATGCTCACCGTAATCACCAGCACATCCCCCGCCGCCAGATCGGAAGCTGTCAGACTGGAGCCATCCGTGTCGGTAATAGGCGTGACGCCGTCATGGGTATAGGAGATTGCCTGGGCGGGAAGCTGGGCCAGTGCCGACTGGGCATCCATGACCGTCAGATCCACAGGCTCCGTAGTAATATTCAGAATCATCACACTGCCGGAAATAGCGGCAACCGAGGCCGCGTAGGTCACAGCGCCCGCAGGGGGCTCCTGAGGCCCGTCGGGATTCACAGGGGGCTGTTCCCCCTCCTGGCCGCCGCCCTGCACATCGGAAAGGAGCACCAGACGCACCGGCTCCGAAGCTGTCAGGTTTGACGCAGTCATTTCTTCGCCGGAAGACGCCAGGGGTACGAAGTCACCATTCTCCGGAATTCCGGAAACCTGCCCCGCCTGCTCCGCCCGGAGATACCCGTCTCGGTTCAGTTTCGTCAGAGCAAGCATGATTTCCTCCAGCTCCTGCCGCCGGGCAAGGAGCCGGTAATATTCAAAGG
>CAMCCS010000017.1 GCA_945873295.1 uncultured Clostridia bacterium | reverse complement strand
TCCCGAAATCCGGAATTGGTCAATAGAAAATCTTCTTTTTCGGCAAAATATTCCCAAAGAAATTTGCTTTGGAAGCTCTGAAGCAATCGGCAAGCGCTGACAGCAGAAGATTTTTGCTCAGCCGAAAGGGCAAAAAGCGAGGCAATACTGGATGTATTTCCCGGTTTTCGTCCTGCGCGAATGCGGCAAAAGATTCACCCCTCGGCCGCAGACGATTTGTTCAGAGTTTCCCTTATTCAAAGGGCGTATATCCCACCTGTTCTTTCCAGGTGGTGAAGCTTACATCCAAAATACCGGTCTGATAGTCGCTTAGCTGCAGGATCACATCGTTCATGCAGGCAATCTTGTAGGAAAGGTTGGTGTTCTCGCCCAGGTTTACCTGATACTGGGTACCGTACCACAGGATGATGTCGTTAAGACGGGTCACATCCACACTGGCAGCCTGGCCCACAATATCGTTTTCCTCCAGGGCCTGGAGAATCTCCAACGCCGCGGAAAGCCGCTGGGCACCGGTGACGGTCAGGGGGACATACTCCCCGGCTTCGTCGGTCTCAGTGGGAACCTCCTCGGTGGCAATGCCGGGTTCCCCCACCACTGGCCCCGACAGCGTCACGCCCAGCACCTGGGTGTAGCTTTTCGCGCTGCCGCTGGTGCTCTGCTCCACCACCTTGCCTTCGGAGTTCATAAGATACCAGATACCGTCAGAGGACTTGATGGCATAAACCACATCTTCTTCCTCAATTTCAATATTAACCGTATCCGGCAATTTTATACCAATTCTGGCGGATTTTACATAAGGAAGCTTGGCAGTAATTTTTCCGGCGGCTCTCGCCCGTCCGAAGGTTAAGAGGTTATCTCCCTCGGAGATACCGGAGGCCTCCCGCACCGTCCAGGCGCCGTAAACCTCCGCGCCGGATACGGTGATGACCTTTACCTTGAAAAATACGGACAGTCCCAGCACCAATGCCAGCACCACGGCCAGCACCGTTAACAGCTGCACCAGGAGCTTATCCCGGTTAAAGGCCCGGGGCTGGGTATAGATCACGGCAGGGGAGTCCCCCGGCTTCTTAGTCTGGTATTTCTGGGTCATCTTCCGCATGGCGTTCCGGTCCCGGACACCATCTACATAGCCAGTAACCCCTTTGATGATCGGATTCTCGGCAGAGAAAAATAAGCGCACCGCGCTGGTCCTTTTCTGCTTCTTCCGGTTATTGGCCGCCTTATAGGGGCGGTAGCCCGAATCCCCTTCCTCCCGGCGGGGCGCTCTGGCAGTCTGGGTCGTGCGCTGTTTCGCCGTACTCTGCTTTCCTGCCGTCTGTTCCGTCCGGGCAGCAGGCTTTTGTCCGGTGGAACGGGTCTTCTCCCCAGTGGAACGGGCCTTTCCCCCGGTGGGACGGGCCTTCTCCCCGGTGGAACGGGCCTTTTCCCCGGTGGAACGGGTCTTTTCCCCGGTAGAATGAGGCTTCTGCCCGGTCTTTCCGGGCTGCTTTGCCTGGGAACCTGCCCGGGCTGCCGGCTGACCGGGGGCTGTCCGCTTCTGCGGACGGCTTTCCGGATCTGCCGCTTTGCCCGCGCTTTTGGGGGGCTCCATCGTCTTCTTTGTTTTATCGTTAGCCATAGTTTCCTCCCGGAAGGTTCCTTAGTGTCTCGTCAGTGCCTCCACGATGTCGCAGATCCGCTCCGTGCTGTCCAGGCGCACCATTTCCCGCAGCCGTTTTGCCATATTCTCCCGGTGCTCAGGATCCCGGAGCAGGCCCTGGATCTCGTCATACAGCCGCTGGGCTGTGCAGTCTGCCTCGCTGATGGCGATGGCGGCGGAACGGTCCGCCAGCACCCGGGCATTTTTGTCCTGATGGTGGTTGGTCACGTTTGGGGACGGAATCAAAATCCCCGGCAGTCCCGCCGCGGCAATCTCGTTGCAGGTGGAGGCGCCGGACCGGCTGATGATTACATCCGCGGCGGCCATGATGGTGGGCATATTATAGATATACTCCCGCATTTCAATGCGATCAGTTTTGGAAAGGTCCACGCCCTTTTCCTTCACCAGATCGGGCATCCACTCCCAGCCAAAGCTTCCCGTGGCGTGAATGTGGCGGAAAGGGAAGCCGTTTTCCTGCTCCAGGCGGAACAGCTCCGCAACCGTCTGGTTCATCACCTTGGCGCCCAGGCTTCCGAAAGCGGAGACCACCAGCGGCTCCTCCGGCGAAAGACCCAGCTCCCGACGGGCATCCTCCCGGCGGGTATAGATAAACTCCCGGCGGACGGGCATGCCCACAACTTCCACTTTCTCGGGATGCTTATAGTACTGGACGCTTTCCTCAAAAGCCACCAGCACCCGGCTGGCCCTGCTGGCTGCCAGCTTGGTGGTCAGTCCCGGTACGGCGTTGCTCTCATGGACGCAGGTGGGAATCCCCATTTTGGCTCCGGCGTAGAGGGCGGGAAAGCTGGCATAGCCGCCGGTGCCGATAATACAGTCAGGTTCAAACTCCCGGAAAATCTTTTTGCATTCCTTTACCGCGTTCAGCACACATTTGACCGCGTTGACATTCTTTTTCAGCGCCGCAAGATTCTTTCCACGACTCAGGCCGGAGCCGGGAAGGCACTTTAATTCGTACCCCGCCTGGGGCACCAGCTTCTCCTCCATATGGCCTGTGGCGCCGATGAAAAGGATCCGGCAGTCCGGGTAGCGCTCGCGGATGCAGTTTGCCACGGCAATGGCAGGATTGATATGTCCGGCGGTGCCGCCGCAGGTGAAGATCAGGTTCATGGCTTGGCCTCCTGTATTTTTTACGATCTCTAATCTTGTTTCCGGTTGTCGGTTTTCATAAGCTGATGGGTAAATTGGAATTTGGCGAATTCCCGGTCATTGCGAACCAGTCCGCAGACTGGTGTGGCAATCTCCCGGTTAGAAGTACTACTTTTCGTGGATGAATTCCAGAAAACGGTGCAAAAGAACAGTCTGTATGACGATAGGCTGCCTGGAATTCGATGGAGATTCCCACACCAGCGTGCGCGCTGGTTCGGAATGACACGTTCTAACGATGCGCTAAATTCCAATTTGTCAGTTTGCTTACGAAAGCCAATAGCCTCAATCTCGTTTAATCTCATTTCTTTCCCGGGATATGCTCAGCACAATCCCCATCTCCCCCAAGTTAACCGCCAGGGCGGTACCGCCGTAGGAGAAAAAGGGCAGAGCAATGCCGGTGGAAGGGAGCAGATTTGTCACCACGCACAGGTTCAGCACCGTCTGCACGGCGATGAGGGTGGTAAGCCCCGCCGCCAGCACCGTGGAAAACCGGCTGCGCGCCCGCAGGGCAATCCAGTAGCCCCGCAGGATCAGCATGGCAAACAGGGCAATGATTCCCAGCGCTCCCACAAATCCCAGCTCTTCGCAGATAACCGCGAAGATATAGTCGTTATATTGGAAAGGAAGGTACAGGTATTTCTGCCGGCTCTTCCCATAGCCCAGGCCGAAGAGCCCCCCGGAGCCGATGGCATAGAGGGACTGGAGGATCTGGTAGCCCGTATCCCCCGGGTCCAGCTCCGGATGGAGCCAGGCTGTGATCCGGTCCCCTGCGTAGCCCATCAGGCTGACGTAGACCACCAGGAATACCGCAGCGCCCCCTGCCCCGGCCAAAAGCCACTTGGGACTGGTCCCGGCGACGAACATCATCACTACCGCCACCATGCCCATGAGCATAATGGCGCTCAGGTGCTTTTCCAGCGCCAGGGGCACCAGAATTCCCATGAGGGCAAGACCAAAGCCCAGCACGCCGTAGCGAAACTGCCTGGCCTTCGTCCCAAAGCCCCGGGTCAGCCGGGCAAAGAGCAGGATCATGGTAAATTTCGCGATTTCCGAGGGCTGAAACTGCAGCCCCGCCAGATTGATCCAGCGTTTCGCCCCGTTGACCTCTTCGCCAATGACCAAAACGCTCAGAAGCAGAATGATGCTGACTGCGTACAGCGGCCAGGCAAGGCGGTACCACAGCATTGCCGGAATCCGGCTGAAAAAGAACATGGCCACAAGGCCGATGGCGGCACACACCGCCTGTTTTTGCAGGTACCGGGTGGAAATGGTGTAGCCGGTGTCGTACTCGCTCTGGGCGTAGCTTGCCGAATACAGCATCACAAGTCCCAGGGTCAGGAGCAGCAGCACCAGGGCAAGAAAAGGAAGATCTACTGTCTGCGCCGCGGGTTTCCCCCATAAGCGGCGGTCCTCTTTGGCACGCACAACGCTCTGTGCTGCCATAGGCGCTCCTTTCAGGTTAATTCAGGTTCAAACGCTTACCGGCCGATAAGCCCCCGGACGCTCAGCCAGCCAATCAAACACATCAGGGCGCTGACACCGGCGAACACCAGGACAATCTTTTCCTCCTTCCAGCCGCACATCTCAAAATGGTGGTGGATGGGGGACATTTTGAACAACCGCTTTCCGTGGGTCAGCTTGAAGTAGCCGACCTGAAGAATGACGGACAGGGTTTCCACAATATACACAAAGCCCACGAAGATCAGCACCAACGGCATATCCAGGGCAATGGCCAGGGAGCACACCGCGCCCCCCAGAAACAGCGAGCCGGTATCGCCCATAAAGAGCTTGGCCGGATGCCAGTTATAGCACAGGTAGGCTGCCAGGCCGCCGATGAGAGAGGCGGGCAGCAGGGCAATTTCCCATTTCCCCATGGCAAAGGCCGCAGCGGCAAAAAACGCCATAACAGGGATGGTTACCGAGGCGCTGAGGCCGTCAATGCCGTCTGTCAGGTTCACGGAATTCACACAGCCCACCACGACGAACATGGAAAACGCCACATAGGCAATGGGATGAATATGGATGATAATGTTAAAGAAAGGAATGTACAGCATACTGGTAAGGCTCCCCTTCTTATACATCAGATAGACAAACAGCGCCGCAAACGCCATCTGCAGCAGGATCTTCTGCAGGGAGGTCAGCCCCAGATTCTGGTGGTGCTTGATTTTGGCAAAATCGTCCAGGAAGCCTACAAAACCGAAGCAGGCGGACATGAGCAGCACATAGAACACAGTGGAATCTCCCATGGCAGGCAGATTCACCAGCAAGCACAGGGCTGCCGCCGCAATAAACATCAGGCCGCCCATGATGGGGGTGCCGGATTTCCCGTTGTGCCAGGTGGGGCCCACCTCCCGGATGGACTGCCCCGCTTTCAGTGCCCGCAGCACCGGAATCATCAGTTTGTTCAACAGACTAGCCACCAGGAAGGAGCCCACCGCTGAAAGTAAAATTCTTGTCATAACGCTTTTGCCTCCAATGCGTTTATATCTTATCCGCCAAAAAGGCCTCCAGTACCGTTTCCATATGCATGCCGTGGCTGCCTTTAAACAGGAGAACATCCCCCGGCTTGGCAAACCGCCGCAGCACGGACAGCAGTTCATCCTTGTCCTGGAAAGAGCGGCACCGGGCATCGGGCATTCCGCCGGTGATGCAGCCGCTGCGCACCCGGGGCGCATTGGGCCCGTAGGCCAGGACCATATCCGCACTGGCCACGGAAAGCCTCCCGATCCGGTAGTGCTCTGCCTGGGCGCAGGTGCCCAGCTCCAGCATATCGCCCAGCACCGCGATCCGCCGTCCGGGCTTGGTGCCCAGTACCTGCAGCGCTGCTGCCATGGACTCAGGCCCGGCGTTATAGCAGTCCTTGATAATGGTATAGCCGCCCACCTGGAGGATTTCCTGCCGTCCGGACAGGTTCCGGAACTGCCGCAGCTGCTCCGCGATGCTTTCGGGCGAAATCCCCAGAAGGAGCCCCACACTCACTGCCGCCATGGCATCGGGGACGAAGTGCAGTCCCTCCAAATGGATCTCCACCGGAAAAGACACATCCCGGGCTTCCACCCGGAAGCAGAGCTTCTCATCCTCCTGCCGGGCATCCAGGCAGCGGACGTCGCACTTAGGATCGCCTCCAAAATAGGTAATCTTCTGCCGGAGCGCGTCGGATAGATTGCGCAGCATAGTATCGTCCCCGTTGAGGATCAGATCTCCGTCGGAGTCCATCCCCTCCACGATCTCCAGCTTGGCCTGGCGGATTCCCTCGATCGTGCCCAGGTTTTCAATGTGCATGGTGCCGATGTTCAGGATCAGGGCCACATCGGGCCGGGCAATGGAGGACAGGTAGGCCATCTCCCGGAAGTGATTCATTCCCATTTCCAGCACCGCCACCTGGGTGTCCTCCGGCATACCCAGAATCGCCATGGGCATACCAATATCGTTGTTGTGATTGACCGGGGTTTTCTCCGTGCGGTATGTTTTGCTCAGAACCTGAGCTACCATTTCCTTGGTGGTGCTCTTGCCCACGGAGCCGGTGATGCCCACCACCTTCATGCCGATGCGCCGCCGTTCCCCCCGGGCAATGTCTCCCAAAGCGATCCGGGTATCCGAAACATATATCGCGGGATAGTCCCCCATTCTCCGGGTGCACAGCGCCGCCGCTGCGCCTGCCGCCATGGCAGCGGGGACAAAGTTGTTGCCGTCCCGGGTCCCCTGCAGGGCAACGAAGAGCTGCCCGGGCTGAAGCTCCCGGGTATCGTTGCTGGCTCCCAGGAAGGTCACATCCGCGTATTTTTCCTCTACATAGCCGCCGCACCACTGGGCGGCCTGTCTCAGCGTGATTTTACCCATTGCGTTTCCTCAATTCTTCCAGGTGGGCCGCAACCTCCTCCCGCTCATCCAGGTGGAGCTTGTGCCCGCCGATATCCTGATAGGTCTCATGGCCCTTTCCGGCCAGTACAATTATATCATCTTTTTCCGCAATGTCCATAGCATATCTGATGGCAGCGCGGCGGTCTTCCATCACAATATATGGTCCAAATTCCTTTTTTACCCCTGCCAGGATGTCCCCGATGATGGCCATGGGCGCTTCCGTTCTGGGATTATCCGAGGTTATGACGGCAAAATCCGAATATTTGACACCAATCTGCCCCATAATGGGCCGCTTCAAGGGGTCCCGGTCGCCGCCGCAGCCAAATACGGCAATCACCCGGCCCTTGCAGAAATCCTGAACGGATTTCAGAACATTTTCCAGGCCGTCCGGGGTATGGGCGTAGTCAATGAGGACGGAATAGGGGGTTTCGGGGGTGGGAACCACCTCTACCCGGCCCTTGACCCCCCGGGCATCCGCCAGGGCCGCGGCACAGTCTTCCAGAGAAATCCCCAGGCTGGTCCCCAGGCCCAGCACCGTCAGGGCGTTGTACACCGTAAACCTGCCAGGGATCCCCAGCTTTACGGGAACCGCCTCCCCTTTTGTTACCGCGGTAAAGCCGATCCCCTCAGCGTGAAGCGCTACGTCCTTTGCGGTTATATCTCCTTCCCCCGTTACGGAGGTGGTCACCACCGGGCAGGCACAGGCACGCAGGATCCTGTCGGCATAGCTGTCATCCACGTTGACCACCGCCCGGTCACACCGGCGGAACAGCTCCGCCTTGGCCTCACAGTAGGCGTCCATGGTCTTGTGAAAATCCAGGTGGTCCTCCGTCAGGTTGGTAAAGGCAGCGGCGGCAAACCGGATGCCTCCGATCCGCTCCAGGGACACGGCGTGGCTGGAAACCTCCATAACGGCGTAGGTGCAGCCTGCATCCGCCATCCGGGCAAAAAGGGCCTGCAGTTCAAAGCTTTCCGGGGTGGTCCGCTCGGTGGGAATCGCCTCTTCGCCGATCAGATTGCCCATGGTGCCCACAAGGCCCACCTTTGCCCCCAGACATTTTTCCAGCACCTGTTTTAAAAGGAGCGTCACAGAGGTCTTGCCGTTGGTTCCGGTAACGCCGATCACCTGCATGCGCTGCGCCGGGCGGCCAAAAAAGTTCGCCGCGATGAGCGCCAAGGCCAGACGGTCAGATTCCACCAGCACATAGGGAATGTCCTCCTGGGGACGGCGGGCGGTAACTACCACGGCGGCCCCCTTTTGGAGCGCCATGGGAATGAACCGGTTGCCGTCGGAAGCAAACCCGGACACCGCCACAAAAAGGCTGCCGGGTGTTACCTTTCGGGAGTCATAGAAAACCTCCCCGATTTCCGTTTCCGGGTCCGCGTGAAGCTCCGTCACCGGCACCTCCCGCAGTAAATCTTTCAGCTTCATAAGTACCTCCTGCCCTAATCCCGGGCACCAATATCCGCAAATTGCAGGGTGATGGTACTTCCCCGGGGAACCGAATCCCCCGCGGGCCGGTCCTGGGCGGTCACCACCACGTTCGTATCCGCGTCCGGGTTTCCGGTACAGCGGATATATACCCCCGCTTTGTCCGCCGCGTCGGCAGCCTGCTGCCGGTTCATTTTGGAAAAGTCCGGCACCTGAACAGCGGTATCCGGCGCTTCCTCCCCCAGGTACAGCAGCACCTGGCTGCCAATCGGCACCGCGCTGCCCGCCGCTGGGATCTGGGCGGTGACGGTTTCGGCGCTGCCGGAAAAACAAGCTGAAAGTCCCAGCGCTTTCAGCGCTTTCTCCGCTTCCTTCTGGGTCAAGCCGGTATAATCCTCGATTACGACCTCCCGGGCCGCATCCTCCGGGAGCACCGTTTTTTCCACCCCCAGATAGGGCAGAATGTCAGAAAGAATTGCGCCCACCGTTGGGGCCGCCATCACGCCGCCGGAAATATAGATTCCCGTGGACCGGGAGGGGGTGTCCAGCGCCGCCAGGACAATGTACTCCGGGTCCTCCATGGGGGCAATACCCACAAAGGAGACGATCTTATCCTGGACCCGCTGGCCGTTTTCATCAAATACGTCGATTTTCTCACTGGTCCCGGTCTTCCCCCCGATGGAATAGCCCGGTACGTTGGCATTCTTGGCGGTGCCCTCGGTGACCACGGAACGGATCAGCTCCCGCATGGTTTCGGAGGTGGATTCCTGGATGGTCCGGCGGACCACCGTAGGCTCCTGCCGCAAAACCGTGTTCCCGTCGGCGGAGATTACCTCTGAGACAATATACGGCTCCACCAGCTCGCCGCCGTTTACTACAGAGGCAATGGCCCGGACAAGCTGCAAAGGGGTCAGCTTGAAGGTCTGGCCGAAGGAGCCGGAGGTCAGGGAGGCCGTGCCCCACTTGTCCGTATCCGTCACCAGGGCCTTGTCAAAGAAAACGCCCTTGCTCTCCCCCGCCAGGTCAATGCCGGTCTTTTCCAGTACCCCGAACCGCTGCACATATTCATAGAACCGCTCTCCGCCCAGCTTCAGGGCAATATGAGCAAAGGCAATATTGCAGGAATTCTGCAATGCCTGGGGTGTCTTCTCCGCACCGTGGCCGGCGGAGCGCCAGCAGTGAAGCCTCTGGGAGCGGCCTGGGATCTGCTCGGCACCCCGGCAGTAGAAATTGGTGTTCAGGTCGATGGCCCCGCAGTCCAGCGCCGCCGCCATGGTCAGCACCTTGAAGGTGGAGCCGGGCTCGTAGCCGTCGGAGAGCACCCGGTTGCGCCACTGCTTCAGCCGGGCGGCGGAAAGCGCCTGCTGATAGGCGCTTTCGTCACCGCTATCTTTCAGCGCTTCCAGCCTTGCCTTTTCTGCCGGGTCCGCAATTTCCTGGTAGTGGTTGGGGTCGTAGCTTCCCAGGGTGGCCATGGCGAGAATCGCCCCGGTCTTGCAGTTCATCACCAGGCCGAAGGCGCCGTTTTGCACATCGTACCTGGCAATGGCGGTTTGCAGTTGGTTTTCCAGGCACTGCTGCACCGTGGCATCCAATGTCAGCACCACACTGCACCCCGGCTGGCTTGACAAGTAATTTTCATAGGAAAAGGGCATATCCATTTCGTTGTTGCCCTTGGTGGTGATGACCTTCCCGGTTTTGCCGGAAAGAAAGGCGTCATAGCTTGCCTCAATCCCCTCGGAGCCTTCGTTGGAATTGTTGGTAAAGCCGATCACCTGGGCAGCCAGCGTCCCGAAGGGATAGACCCGGCGGGAGGTCGGCTCGATATGAATGCCCGAAATATCATTTTCATTGATGTAGGCCCGGATCTTCCCCGCCACATCTTCTTCCACCCGGCTGCCCACCTGCTTGTACCGCTTGGTGGTGTCCGCCGCCTGCTCCCGGATCCACTGGGGATCCTTGTCAACCAGGGGAGCCAGAAAGTCCGCAATGGCGTCAATATCCGCCTTTGACTGCTTCAGCTCGTGGGGATCCAGATAAATGTTTTCCACATTTACGGAAGCAGCCAGAATATTCATGTTGCAGTCGTAGATGGTGCCCCGGTCCGCCGTAACGGGCGTGGTGCGGGTCTGATTCCGCAGCGCCAGCTCCGCGTAATAGCTGTAATCTCTTACCATCAGATTGTACAGCCGGACAGCTGCCGGCACAAAGGCCAAACAGCCCAGCAGCAGCCCCGTTAAAAGAATTCTGCGGTGCTGTCCGCTGTCCAGACGCACCCGGTTTGCGGATGCACGTTCTTTTTTTCCCATAGCCCACCGACCCTTTCCACTGAATCGTGCTAAATGGCCACAATGGGCAGCAAGGGAATCCCTCGCCGCCCACCTGCAGCTGTTATCCTATTCATATTGGAAAGGGTCTTCGTTTATGCCTGGGTATCTATTTTGCGAACAGTCCCCGCAGGAACCACATAATGTCATCCCACAGTGTGGGCTCCGGCTCGGGTATGGGCACACTTACCCACACCGTGGCGTTCTGGGCTTCCTCCCTGGGGATCATGCCCAGCCCCTCTGCCGAGCTGCGCACTTTTTCCAGGTCAAAGGAGGTACGGTAATTGTGCTCAAGCTGGGCATTTTCCCGGCGAAGCTGGGAAAGGTAGCCGGACATCTGGTTATACTGCTCCCAGCTCTTTTGCAGCCGGAAAGCGCCGAGAACCAGCACCACCAGCATTACAACCGCTACCGTCATGCCGCACAGGGCCACAGGATCCACATAGATCTTCTGCAGCTTCTCCCGTCTCAGCTTGGGCAGAGTTGCTTTCTTCTTTTGCTTTTCCCCGATCTGGGGCACCGCACTGCCCTGGACATAGAACTGCCCTACATATTGAATATCGGGTTTCCGTTCCATAGGCATCCTTCCTTCATAGTTTTTCGCACACCCGAAGCTTGGCGCTTCTGGCTCTCGGGTTTTCCTCCAGTTCTTCCGCCCCCGGCAAAATGGGCTTGCGGGAGAGCAGCTTCACCTTCGGCTTTTTCCCGCATACACACACGGGGAAGCTGGGCGGGCAGGTACAGCCCCGGGCTGCCTCCGCCATGGAAGATTTCACGATCCGGTCCTCCAGAGAGTGGAACGTGATCACCGCCAGACGCCCGCCGGGGTTCAGCATGGGAATTGCCGCCTCCATGGCTTTTGACACCGCCCCCAGCTCGTCATTGACCGCAATGCGGATAGCCTGGAAGCTGCGCTTGGCCGGGTGCTGCTTTTCCCGCAGGGCCGCCGGGGGAACACTTCCCCGGATGATATCCACCAGCTCCAGGGTGGTGGATATGGGCTTTTGCTCCCGGCGGCGGCAGATCGCCCCGGCTATCAGGGGGGCATACCGTTCCTCACCGTAGTCAAACAGAATCCGTTTCAGTTCCTCATAGGACCATTCGTTCACCACCTGATAGGCGGTAAGGGTATCTCCCCGGTCCATACGCATATCCAGGGGGGCATCCGCCATATAGGAAAAGCCCCGGCTGCTTTCATCCAGCTGGGGAGAGGAAACCCCCAGATCCAGCAGCACGCCGTCCACGCCCCCGTACCCCAGGGAGCGGGTCACGGAATCCATTTCACAGAAATTACTGTGGACCAGGGTCACCCGATCCATAAAGGGGGCCAGACGCGCCCCGGCTGCCGCCAGGGCCGTCTCATCCCGGTCAATGCCGATCAGATGCCCGGTGGTAAGACGGCTGGCAATCTCCCGGGAGTGTCCGCCGCCGCCCAGGGTGCCGTCCACATAGACCCCATCGGGGCGGATAGCGAGGGCATCGATGCACGCGTCCAGGAGAACGGAAACATGATGAAACGAACTCATAGGCCGATTGCCTCCAGGGAAGCAAGGAGCTTCTCCGGGCTCAGATTCTCTTCCTCAAACCGGGCAAATTCCGACTCGGCCCAGATCTCCGCCTGGCCCGCCCGGCCCACGATCATTACATCCCGGTCAATCCCCGCGTAGCGCAGCAGATTCTCCGTAAGAGGGAACCGGAACTGTTTATCGGGATTGCACACGGTGGCGTTCATAAAAATCAGGCTGGTAGCGCCCGAACGCTGGGAAATGCTCAGGGCATTATAGTTGTCGCTCAGCCGCTGCCACTCAGCATCGGTGTAAACCGTCAGGCACCGGTGTCCGCAGTTTACGCCCAGGGTCACATAGAAGCACGCCCCCAGCTCGTCACGGAGCTTTGCCGGGACGAACAGCCGGTTCTTGTCATCCAGTTTCGCGCTGTATTTACCGATCATGGGCGCACCTCCTTTCCCTTTTCCTCCACTTTACTTCCCTTTTGCTCCATTTACAGACAGTATAATACTTCGTCCCCAAAAAATCAATCTTTTTTGTGGATAATTTTCTGTTTCCGGGGTAAATGGAAGATTTTTCCTGTATTTTTCGAACGGTTGTTCTATAAAATCAGGAAGAAAAGGTCACTTTCCCGTTTTCCAGCCTGGCTTTGACCCTGGCGGGCTTCCGGCTGCACCGGAGAAGATACCCGGCCAAAGCCCCCTCCACCTCCGTCTGGATCAACCGGCGAAGCTGCCGCGCCCCGTCTTTTCCCCGGCACCGCTCCGCAAAGCCGCGGGCAAGCTCGGTTGGGAATGTTACCTGCACCCCCAGGCCCGCCGCCCGCTCCTGAAGCTGGCGCAGGTACTTCCCGGCAATGGCCTCCATAGCCTCTGCCGTCAGGGGTTCAAAGCGGACGGTGCTGTCCAGACGCCCCAGAAACTCCGGGGTAAAGGCCTGGCGGAGGGTTTCGGACATCTGGTCCTCCTTTCCCGACGCGCAGAAGCCTAGTCCGTCTCCCCGGATCTCGCTGCCCACATTGGAGGTCATGACTACAATGGTATTTTTGAAGCTGACCCGGCGGCCGGTGGAGTCCGTCAGGACCCCCTCCTCCATGATCTGCAGCAGCACCCCCAACACCTCCGGGTGGGCCTTTTCAATCTCGTCCAGCAGCACCAGGGAATAGGGCCTGCGGCGCACCGCCTCCGTCAGCTTGCCGCCTTCCTCGTAGCCCACATAGCCCGGGGGCGCGCCGATGAGCCGGGACACCGACTGCTTTTCCATATACTCCGTCATGTCCAAGCGGATCATGGCTTCCTTGCTGCCGTAGACCTCCGCCGCCAGAGCCCGGCACAGCTCCGTTTTTCCTACCCCGGTGGGCCCCGTGAACAGCAGGCAGGCAATGGGCCGCTCCGCGTCCCGGATGCCGGAATAGCCCCGGCGCACCGCTTCCGCCACGGCCTCCACTGCCTTTTGCTGGCCCATGACATGGCTGGAAAGCAGGCCTTCCAGCTCCAAAAGCCGCTCCCGCTCCCCGGCGGTGAGCCGCCCCACAGGGATCCCGGTCCGGGCGGACACCACCCAGGCAATATCCGACCCGGTTACGGTCCTTGCCCGGCGGCCCTCGGCGGATTTTGCCATCAGAGTCTGCATCCGGTCCCGCAGCTCCGCTGCCTTTTCATACCGCCGCTCCCGCACCGCGTCGTGAAGCTCCTCCTCCAAGGCCTTCCGGGCAGCGCCCCCCTTGGATATCTGCATTTCCTCCATCCTGGCCCTGGCGGCCCCCTCGTCCAGCAGGTCGATGGCCTTATCCGGCAGGTACAGGTCCGGAAGGTACCGCACGGACAGCCGCACCGCCTCCTTCAGCGCTTCCTCGGAGATCCGCAGGTGGTGGTGCCGCTCCAGACCGGGCTTCAGCGCCCGCAAAATGGCAAGGGTGGTTTCCTTTCCCGGTTCCTCCACCACCACCGGGCGGAACCGGCGCTCCAGAGCCGCATCCTTTTCAATATACCGGCGGTATTCCTCCCGGGTGGTGGCCCCCAGCATCTGCAGCTCTCCCCGGCCCAGAGCGGGCTTGAAGATATTGGCGGCGTCGATGGCCCCCTCCGCCGCACCGGCGCCCACAATGGTGTGCATCTCGTCCACAAAGAGGATCACGTCCCCGCAGCGCTTTACCTCCGCCAGCACATCCCGGAGCCGCTCTTCAAATTCTCCCCGGTATTTGGTGCCTGCCACCAGGCTTGCCATATTGAGGCTTACCAGCCGTTTGTCCTTGAGCTGGGGCGGCACATCTCCCAGGGCCATCCGCTGGGCCAGCCCCTCTGCAATGGCGGTCTTACCTACCCCCGGTTCTCCTACCAGAGCCGGATTATTCTTGTTCTTCCGGCAGAGGATCCCCACCACCATGTCGATCTCCCTGTCCCGTCCGATTACAGGCTCCATACCGGATGCCTTCTGTACCAGATCCTCGCTGAACTGTTCCAAAAGCTTCGTAGCAACCGCCTCCTTTTTCACCGTGGGAGAAGCGCCCTCCTCCCAGCGCAAATAGTCCACCGTATGGGTAAACAGCGTATCGGCGCTGATGCCGTATATTTTCAGCAGCTCCCCGGCTGCGCTTTGTTCCTGCCGGGCAATCGACAGCAAAACATGCTCCGGCCTGACCTGGCGGCTGCGGCGCTGCCTTGCTTCCTGGGCAGCCCCCCGGAGAATCCTCCGGGCAGATATGGTCAGCCCCTGGGGCAGGGGCAGCCCAGGAAGCCCGGTGCCGTAGAGAATCTGGGTCATGGCTCTCGTCAGCTCCGGGCAAACTCCCAAGGAACGCAGCAGCTGGCCGCTGCTGCCATCAGAGCCGCACAGGGCCAGCAGCAGATGGGCAGAGCCCACATAGCTGTGGCCCAGGTCCCGGGCCAGTTCCCCGGCGCGCTGGATCAGATCCGCCGCGCGCACATCGTAGCGCATGGAAATCCCTCCCTTTTATCGAAAAATTTTCGCCAACCACCAGAAGAAATATACGAAAGTTTTTCAAAAAAAGCTTGCTTTTTTCCGAATCCATGCTAGACTAAAGGTGCGTATACCAAACGCAGATAGAACTATACATATTGGGAGGGAAAACCATGGCTTACAAGATTACCGATGCCTGCGTAAAGTGCGGCTCCTGCGCTGAGCAGTGCCCCGTCGAGGCAATTTCTGAGGGCGACGAGACCTACGTCATCGATCCCGATGTCTGTGTCAGCTGCGGCTCCTGCGCCGAGCAGTGCCCCGCTGAAGCGATTGAGGAAGCGTAACTTCTCAACCTATGACCGGCCTGCGCGGCAAACCCGCGCAGGCCGATTTTTTGGAGGGTATTCGAATATTATGGAACAGCTTCCCATGGGCATGACCCTGGACCTGCCAGAAGGGGTGTTCCCTTTGAGCACGGACTCCATGGTCCTTTCACACTTCTGCCGGGGCGCAAGGGGAGAGCGGTGGCTGGACCTGGGCTCCGGCGGCGGCACCCTGGGCTTCCTGCTGTGCGCCGAAGATCCCCGCAGGGTTGTCACTGGGGTGGAGCTGGATACCGCCGCCCATGAAGCCGCCCTGGAAAATATCCGGCGCAACGCACTGGACGTCCGTATGCAGAGTATATGCGCCGACCTGCGGGAGGTTCCCGGTCTTTTTCCCGCCGGCAGCTTTTCCTGCTGTATCGCCAATCCGCCCTACTTTTCCGGCGGCCCGGTGAGTGCCACGCTCCCCGCCGCCCGGCACCGGGAGACCTGCACCCCGGAGGATCTGTGCCGCAGCGCCGCCTGGGCGCTGCAGTATGGAGGCGACCTTTTCCTCGTCTGCCCGCCGGAAAATATGGCTGAGTGGATCGCCGCGGGGGCTGCCCGGAACCTGCAGGCCAAGGTTCTCCGGCTGGTGCGCCACCGGGAGGGTGGACCGGTTGCCCTTGCCCTGCTGCGGCTGCGAAAGGGCGGAAAACCGGGGCTCCGGCTGGAGGAAATCTCCCTCCATGATGCCGCGGGAAACCAAACGGAAGTCTATAAGGAAATCTATCATATGGGGCCCGGGGACAGGCAGGACACCTGACCGGACCCACAAATACCGTCACAGGAGGCGCTTTCATGGCTGGAATTCTGACCCTTGTTCCCACCCCCATCGGCAACCTGGGGGACATCTCTCCCCGGGCCAGGGAGGCCCTTGCCAATGCCGACTTTATCGCCGCGGAGGACACCCGGGTAACACTGAAGCTTTTAAACCACCTGGAGCTCCACAAGCCCCTCATCAGCTACTACGAGCACAACAAGGCCTTTCGGGGGGAGAAGATCGTGGAACGCATCCAGGCGGGGGAAAACTGCGCCCTGGTCTCCGACGCGGGCAGCCCCGCCATTTCGGACCCCGGGGAGGAGCTGGTAAAGCAGTGCGCTGACGCCGGGATCACCGTCACCGCCATTCCCGGCCCCTGCGCCGCCATCACCGCCCTGAGTATCTCCGGACAGCTCACCGGCAGGTTTTGTTTTGAGGGCTTCCTTTCCACCGCGAAGAAAAGCCGGTTCGAGCATCTGGACGCCCTGCGGGAAGAGCGCCGGACCATGATCTTCTATGAGGCCCCCCACAAGCTGTTAAACACCCTGGAGGATATGGCCCAGGTCTTTGGAGACGACCGTCCCGTGAGCCTGTGCCGGGAGCTGACCAAGCTCCATGAGGAAGTGGTGCGGACCACCCTGGGACAGGCCCTGGAAAAATATCGGGAAACGCCCCCCAAGGGGGAATTCGTACTGGTGGTAGCCGGCGCCCCGGAAAAGCCCCGGGAAATGCCCTCCTCCACCGATGCCGCTGCCCGGGTGCGGGAGCTTATGGAAGCGGGCTTATCCCGGAAGGACGCGGTAAAGCAGGCCGCCCAGGAGCTGGGCCTGCCAAAAAACACCGTCTACGCCGCGGCTCTAGACGAAGAAGCCTGACCGGTTTCCCTTACGCCGGAAAAAACATCCGCACTGTCCAGGAGGCGGCGAGGAAGCCCACAAAATCCGCGAACAGTGCGGCGGGGAGGGTATACCGGGTCTTCCGGATCCCCGCCGCCCCAAAATAGACGCTGATGGTATAAAAGGTGGTCTCCGTGGAGCCCAGCATCACCGCCGCCGTGCGGCCCACCAGAGAATCCACCCCATGGGCCGCCATCAGGTCGGTGCCCACCGCCAAGGCGGCGCTGCCGCTGATGGGCCGGATCAGCACCAGCAGGGCGCACTCCGGCGGGATGCCCAGGAAGGAAAATACCGGTTCCAGCACCTTTCCTAAGTATTCTGCCGCCCCGCTGGCCCGGAGCATATGTACCGCCGTCAGCAGCAGCACCAGGGACGGCAGGATGGACACAATCAGCTTCAGGCCCTCCCCCGCTCCCTCCAGCATAACAGAGTAGCCGTTCTCCCGCTTCCCCAGGGCCAATACCGAGGTCAGAAGCAGAATTCCCGGCACAAGATAGTCCGTCATCGCGTCCACACCTTTCCCAGGCACCAGGCTGCCAGAACCCCCAGGGAGGCGGAAAGCAGGCTGCTGACCCACACCGCCGGGAGAATGTCAAAAGGGGACGCACAGCCCAAGGCGCTGCGGACCGCCGCCACGTTGGTGGGCAGAAACTGGATGGAGGCAGTATTGAGGACAATGAGCCGGCACATTTCGTCGGTAGCAAGGGCTGGCTCCTTTGGGTCCTTCAAACGACGGACGGCGGCAATGCCCATGGGGGTGGCCGCGTTGCCCAGCCCCAGAAAATTGGCACAGACATTGGCGCTCAGGCTGCCTGCCAGCCGGGCGTCTTTTTTTGTACTGGGGAAAATCCGCCCCAGCACCGGAGAAAGCAGGCGGGAAAGGAAGGCAGTCACCCCGATTTTTTCCATCAGCTTTCCCACCCCGGACCACAGGCACACCGCCCCGGTAATGGAAAGGGCCAGCGTCACTCCCGCCTGGGCCCCCTCCACTGCCGCCGCGGACAGCGCCCCGCCATGTCCGGACAGGGCGGCAAAAAGGACGCTAAAAAACAGCATCCCCGTAAAAATCCAGCTCATCACCATGGACATCCCTCCGGGGAAAGCCTATGCGCCTTGAGATAAAAAATTCCCCCGGGAGACCCGGGGGATGAAAGCTGTTCTATGGATGGGTACGGCGCTTGGTGCCGCCTCTTTACTGGGGCATGAGGTGGGACCGTTTCAGGGCGGGACGCAGAGCCAGATACAGCGTACCCGCCACGACTACGGCAACCACCGCGTTGACGCAGGTCGTGACCGCGCCGATCTTTGCCCAGATGGCGGCTGCCTTCTGGGGAACGCCCAGCACATAGGTCTTATAGAAATACCCCACAACGGGATCGGCCACAATGTTGAAAGCCATACCCGCGGCGCAGGACAGGTAAACGGAAACCGCCAGGGGAATCTTCCGCTGCCTTTCCTCGTTGATCTTGAACACTTTGTGGGCAACAAAGCCGGCAATCAGGCCGATGCACAGTTTCAATACAAAGGTCTTGGGTGCGGAAGTCACATAGGCCGTGGTCAGGTCGGCAATGGTCATACCCACGGCACCAGCCATACCGCCCCAGAAGCCGCCCAGCAGAAGCGCCGCCAGCACGCAGAAAACATTGCCCAGATGGAAGGCAGTCTTTTCCGTTCCCACGGGAATATCGATCTTGCAGAAGGTGAAGCCGATGTAGCAAAGGGCGGCAAAGAGCCCGGCCAGGGCCAGCTGCCGGACGTTCGTGGACGCGCGCCGGGGAAGCAGTCCCACGATCCCGGTCACAAAGCCCACAACTGTGAGAATCAGGCTGAGAGCAAACAGCATTTTGTCCCCGGCCCCGGCATTTTCCGCCACAGCGGCCCCCCGGGTCACGAAGACCAGTACAAGCCCCGCGATCAGCAGCAGGGCACCCACAACGGCGGGTATTTGATCCTTTTTCATATCCAATCCCTCCCGGATTTTTTCCTTATTATAGCGCCATCTGGCAATAAAGATAGAACCAGAATCAAACAATAAAATAAGGCCAGATTGAAATTAAATCGGTGTGTGTACAGAAAAAAGGGAAAAGTGTCTGTACAAAACCGGGAAAGAATGCTATAATTTCTTTATAGAGTCACTACTGCAGCATATATATATTAATAAGGAGGATTATCATGAGACTGATTCGCGCAAAGGACTACCAGGATGTCAGCCGGAAGGCTGCCAACATTATTGCCTCCGTGATCCAGCTAAAGCCCGACTGTGTGCTGGGTCTGGCCACCGGAAGCAGCCCCGTGGGAACCTACAAGGAGCTGATCGCCAAGTATGAAAGCGGCGAACTGGACTTCTCCCAGGTGAAAACCGTGAACCTGGATGAGTATGTGGGTCTTCCCAAGGACCACGATCAGAGCTACGCTTATTTTATGCGCACCAACCTCTTTGACCATGTGAATATCGATCAGTCGGGCTGCAATATTCCCAACGGCATGAACCCCGACGCGGAAGCCGAGTGCGCCCGGTATGACGCGGTGATCGATGCCTTCGGCGGCGCGGACCTGCAGCTGCTGGGCCTGGGCCCCAACGGCCACATCGGCTTCAATGAGCCCGCGGACGCGTTCGTAAAGCCCACCAACAAGATTGCCCTGACAAAGGCCACCATCGATGCCAACGCCCGTTTCTTTGCTTCCCGGGATGACGTTCCCAAGTTTGCCTACACCATGGGCATCGGCGGCATCATGAAGGCCAAGCGGGTGCTGCTGGTTGTGAGCGGCAAGGGTAAGGCACAGGCGGTGAAGGACTGCTTCTTCGGCCCCATTTGTCCCCAGGCTCCCGGCTCCATTCTCCAGCTCCATCCGGACTTCACCCTGGTTGCTGACGAGGACGCCCTGTCTTTGGTTGCTGACCAGCTCTGATACCGTTTTTTCACGGGCAGCCGTATCAGGCTGCCCGTTTCCTTTTCCTGTGCGCGGATTCCGCGGCTTCCACGCATCAGGAAAGGCGAATACCCATATCGGCTGTACGCAGCATACAGATAAATTGGAATTTGTCGGCTTCGCTGAATCGACAATGGACAGTTGACAATTCGGTGGTCTTTATCGAATTTCAGATAGCCTATCGTCATCCATTCGTAGGGGCGGTCATTGACCGCCCGCGAAAATGTACCGAATTTCAGAATAAATTTGCGTTGAATGGCACCTTTTCGCCGAAAGAAATACGAATAGGTCACCTTTCCCTGCCGGGCGCTCAATGAGCGCCCCTACAGAGGTAGACGATCGTGATTCGGGAATTCGATGGAGATTCCCACACCAGTTTGAGAACTGGTTCGGAATGACAGTGTTGTTCGAGGCCTTGGCTCCCCCTATGGGGGAGCTGTCACGGCTTAAGCCGTGACTGAGAGGGTTCTCGACCTCAGCCCCGAGGGCTGACACCTCTCCCACAGGGAGAGGCTTTTGGCGCGCCAAATTTCAATTTATCGTGCCGCTGCGTTAACCCTTTAAGCATTCAGGCAATTTTCCCTGTT
>CAMCCS010000016.1 GCA_945873295.1 uncultured Clostridia bacterium | reverse complement strand
CTGAACTGCTCCACGCAGCCGGTTATGTACCACTTCAAAACCATCGAGGAACTGAAAAAGGCTGCCTACAGGGAAGCGGACGGGTTTCATTCCGAGTATCTGATCCGTATTTCCGGGGAGAATCCGATCCTGGGCATGGGCGTGAACTATATTCGGTTTGCGGTGGAGGAGGGGAATCTGTTCCGTTTTCTCTTCCAGTCAAACGAGTTTTCCGGTAAGAGCATTTCCCAGCTTGTGAGCGCAGAGGAATTGCAGCCTGTCATAGGGATGCTTGCCGAGGCGGAGCAGTTGAATGTCCAGGATGCCCGCACATTGTTTCGCTTGCTGTTTCTGTTTGTCCATGGTTACGCAAGCATGTTCATGGGCAATACCCTGGCCTATGACGAGAAAACAATCCGCCTGGATTTGCTGCGGATCTACCATGGAATCGTCCAATCCTTTCGGGAGGAATCAAAATGAAACGAGTATATGAAAAGAATAAACTGCATCATGCCCTGATCTGGATCGGTATCTACATTGTGCTGTCCATCTTTGCCGATCAGGTGTCTGATATGGTTGGCATCCAAAAGCTTTTTACCGCGCCGCTGCTTATCGGTATAAGCGTTCTGCTGTGGCGGTTTATTCAAAAAGAGGGGCTATCCCAGACGTTCGGGTTAACTGCGTTCTGTGGGAACCTGAAAGAGTATCTTTTCTTTATTCCTCTTGCGGTGATAGCCTCCTGCAACCTGTGGAACGGGGTGCGGATGAATTTTTCCCTCCCGGAAACCGTGCTCTATATCGTCAGTATGCTTTGCGCCGGTTTTGTGGAGGAGGTCATTTTCCGGGGCTTTCTGCTCCGGGCGATTCTGGGGAAAAAGGTTCTCCAGGCGCTCTTTGTTTCCGGCCTGACCTTCGGCCTGGGGCATATTGTAAACCTGCTGAACGGGGCGGATTTCCTGCCCACGCTTTTGCAGGTGGGCTATGCTTTTGCTGTCGGCTTCCTGTTTGCGGTGATCGTCTATAAGGGAAAGAGCCTGTACCCCTGCATCCTTACCCACAGCTTTCTCAACGCGACCAGCGCTTTCGCGGTGGAAAGGTCCAGAAGTAATACGATACTGATCTCAATGATCCTGTGTATCATCTCCGCAGGGTACATCCTGTATCTGCTGAAAGGCGGCTTAGAGCAGGAAGCGGACGAAAGTCAATAAAAATGATATGTCCCGGGAATGGTCACAAGGCCGCTCCCGGGACATTTTCCGCAGCGCGAATTCCTGGTGCTTTCCAGGCAAATCAGCCCTTGCAGCGCAGATTCCGGTATTCCGCCGGGGTCATGCCATAGAGCTCCTGAAATTTTCGGTAGAAAAAGCCAAGATTTTCATAGCCGGTTTTCTCCGCGATTACTGCCACAGGATAGCCTGTGGTGGTGAGATAACAGCAGGCCTGATACATGCGCTGGGAAATGACCAGCTGCTTAAAAGTCAGACCGGTCTCCTTTCGGATATAGGCGCTGAGATAATTGGGATGAAAGCCAAATTTCCGGGCGGCAGACTCCAACGTCACCGTCAGCCAGTTCTGCTCGATATATTCCAGGATCGTGACGATCTGTCCGTTTTTATCTGTATGGGAGGAAATAGCCCGATCCCGGTAATTGCGAAGAAGCTCACAGTAGAGTAAAATAACATTGGCGTCAATGATCTGCTCCGTACACAGGGCGGGGTCAAAATATTCACAGAGGATTGCTTGCATGATTGTGTGAATGGCGCTGTCTTCCCGGTGCTGAAATAGAAGATACTGGTCGTGCTCGGATTCCGCAGAAAGGGCACTGACGAGGAAAGAAGTAATAATTCCCTTGTTTCCGAGACGCTGAAGCAGCCCGTTGGTCAGATATTCCCGCCGCATTTCAATTGTGATGATGATGTCTTCTTTTTCCAGAAATTCAATGCTGTGGGGAACATTGACGTCCAGCAGGCAGATGTCGCCCTGCGTCATTTCCACCCGCTGTCCGTCTATGATCTGGGTGCATTTCCCGGCATATACATACAGGAATTCGATAACGGTATGAATGTGTTCCGGGATAAAGGTAAAGCGGGATTCCTTATTGACACAGATCAGATTGTTTTTCAGCAGGCTTCCAAAATGGAACTGATACATTTTCCGGCCGTGGAATGTAATCTGTGGAATCCGCTTGTACCGGCCGGACAGGGTCGGAACCGGATCGTTCAGATGGTGAAGTTCGGATTCGGTATAGCGAAACAGGTATTCATCCAGCATATTGGGCTTCACGGGCAACACCTCCGCCCCTTAGTATAGTATATTAAGTTTGGTAAGTAAACACCTTTTTTCAGGGAATTGAGAGAAAGTGTTTTACCTTATATGATATAGATGTCTTCAAGAAAAACGGCGAAGATGAAAGAAAGAACCCGCTATTATTTCAAAGGAGGAACATCTATGGAAAACAAGGAAAAGTATGAAAACGGACAACTGTGTACGGAAATCCTGGAAGCTGTCGGCGGCGGGCAGAATGTCAAAAATGTGTTTCACTGCATTACACGGCTGAGGATCGTTCCGGAAAACCGGGATCTGGTGGACATGGAAAAGCTGAAGCAGATCAGCGGCATTCTGAAGATCATCGAGTCCAGCGGCCAGATTCAGTGCGTAATTGGTACGAACGTGCCGGAGGTCTACGCAGACTTTGTTGCCATTTCCGGCGTGAAAACCGGCGCCGAGTCCGCGGCAGTTGAAGAGAAGCCGCAATCCGGTGTCGATGAGAAAAAGCCGAATCTTTTGGTTCGGGGACTGAATACCCTTGCCTCCTGTGTGACTCCCTACCTGTACGCCATTGTGGCGGGCGGTATGATCAAGGGTATCATCTCTTTGATTACAGCCATCGGAATTGTCTCTGCTCAATCCGACGTCATTAAGGTGCTCAGCGCCGTGGGTGACGCACCCTTCTACTTTATGCCTTTCCTTGTGGGCTTCGCTGCAGCAAAGCGGTTCAAGGTGAAGGAAGTTTTCGGCATCATGATTGCGGGCATTCTGATGTATTCTACCTTTATGTCCCCGGCAGAGGGTGTCAAAGGCTATAGCTTCTTCTTTTTCAACATTCCCGCCTATAACTACAAAAGCTCTCTGTTTCCTGTCATCCTGTCCGTATGGCTGTTCTCCGTTGTGTTCCACTTTATTGACAAACGGATGCCCAAGAATCTGCGCATTGTCTTCTCCGGCGCGCTGTCCTTCCTGATTTCCGCACCGCTGTTCCTGGCTTTCCTGGCGCCTTTGGGCAATATGATCGCCAAGGTCCTGACCGGTAGCTTCGCTTGGCTGTTCACCCATGCCGGCCCCTTTGCCGGTGCGCTGTTCTGCGGAATCATTCCCCTTACCATTATCTTTGGAATCAAGGGTTGGTCCGCCATTGAGCTGCAGAACATCAACACTCTGGGCTATGACTACATGCTGCCCAACTTCTTCTATTCCAATCTGGCGGTGTCCGGTGCCATTCTGGGCTACGCCCTAAGGATGAAGAAGGGCGAACAGCGTTCCGCAGCCATTTCCACCGGTCTTGTATGTATCCTCGGTATTACAGAGCCCGCCCTTTACGGCTATGCCCTGCCCGAGAAAAAGCCTCTGGCTGCCAGCATGATCGGCGGCGCGGTGGCAGGTGCCACAGCAATGATACTGGGCGTCGTGACCTACGCCTTCTCCATGCCCGGCATCACCTCCATCGCCACCTATATCGACGGCGGCAGCAATTTCCTGAAGCTTCTGGTTGTAATGGCTGTGGCCTGGGGCACTTCCTTTGCCCTTTCCCTGATTCTGACACCAAAGAAAGTGTAACCCATCGCCTGCAAGGCAAAAGAAAGGAGTTCCATTATGAAAACAGGTTTTCCGGAAAATTTCCTGTGGGGAGGTGCCATGGCTTCCTCCCAGGCCGAGGGTGGCTGGAACAAAGGCGGCAAGGGACTGGATACCCAGGATCTGCGTTACTTTGATCCGTCCTGGACTGCCGAAGAGCGGGCTATGAAGAAAAACCGCCGCATGAACACTGCCCGTTTTCAGGCGGCTCTGGCGGATCTGGAGAATGAGGAGAATTATCCCTTCCGTCACGGCATTGATTTTTACGGACGCTGGCGTGAGGATCTGGAGCTGTTTCAGCAGATGGGGATGAAGGTCCTGCGGACCTCCATTTGCTGGGCCCGGATTTTCCCCAACGGCGACGACGCGGTGCCCAATGAAGAAGGTATCCGGTTCTATCAGGAGCTGTTCGACGAGTGCCACAAACGGGGTATGAAGGTCTTTGCCACTATCCTGCACTACAACATTCCGGTGAATCTGGTCCTGAAATACGGCGGCTGGAAGAGCCGTACAACTGTGGAATGCTATGTTCGCTATGCCAGGACCCTCTTTGAACGGCTGGGAGACCGGGTGGACTACTGGCTGCCCTTCAACGAATTCAACGCCGGAAAGTTCAATCCTTACAACGGCGTCTGTCTCATTGAGGATCAGGAGCCGGAATACAGCAAAACCATTTTCCAATGCCTGCACAACCAGTTCATTGCCAACGCTCTGACGGTGAAAGCAGGTCACGAGATCCTGCCTGGCTCTAAAATCGGCGGTATGATCGCCCGGTTCACCACCTATCCCGCTACCTGCAAGCCCACCGATGTGATGCAGATGATTCTCGATGACCAGTATTCCAACTGGTTCTATCTGGATGTTATGGCACGGGGCGAATATCCTGCCTATATCGAGCGGTATTTTGAGACTGACGGTATCGAAATTGACTGGAAGCCGGGGGATAGAGAGCTTCTGAAAGAAAATACGGTGGACTTCGTTTCCTTTTCCTATTATTTCTCCCAGGTTTCCACCACCGAGCAGGGTTGGGAAAAGACCAGCGGCAACCTGATTATGGCCAATAAGAACCCCTACCTGGAAACCAGCGAATGGGGTTGGCAGAAGGACCCCATCGGTCTGCGGATTACACTGAATCAGGTGTATGACCGCTACCGGCTGCCCGTTTTCATTGCGGAAAACGGACTGGGTGCCAAAGATGTGGTGGAAGCAGATGGTTCCATCCATGATCCCTACCGGATCGACTACCTGAAAGCCCATGTGGAGCAAATGAAGGAAGCTATCCGTGACGGCGTGGATCTGATCGGGTATACCATGTGGGGGTTCATCGATCTGGTATCCTGCGGCTCCATGGAAATGAGCAAGCGCTACGGTGTGATCTATGTGGACCAGGACGATGCCGGGCACGGCACTTTGAACCGGAGTAAAAAGGATTCATTCTACTGGTATCAGAAGTGCATCCGCAGCAATGGAGAAGAGCTGGACTGAGAAAGGAAAAAATGGATTCTCGAATCAGAAAACTGGCAGAGCAGCACGCTGCTGCCTGTAAAGAGGAAGCGGAAGCGCTGCTTCGCGCCCTGGGGCAGATCCCCGCACCTAGCCGGCAGGAAGGACTTCGAGCGGCCTTTGTCCGTAGCTGGCTTCTGGAGCAGGGGGCGGAGGATGTCATCATTGACGATGCAAAGAACGTTCTCTTTGGCATCGGATGCGCAGAGCACACGGACATTGTGGTTTTCGCGGCACACACGGATGTGGTGTTCCCGGATACGGGCACGCTGCCTATGCGGGAGGAAAACGGAAGACTCTATGCTCCTGGAATCGGTGATGACACCGCCAATCTGGTGCACCTGCTGATGGGGGCCAAATATCTCCTGAAAAACCGGCTTCCCACAACTTGTGGCATTCTCTTCGCGGCCAATTCCTGCGAGGAGGGACTGGGAAATCTGGATGGTGTCCGGGAGATTTTTACCAAATACGGCTCCCGGATCCGGGAATTCTATTCCTTTGACTGCTATATGCCCTGTTGCTGCGGCAGCGCGGTGGGCTCCCATCGCTATCGGGTAACCTGTAAAACCCGGGGCGGCCACTCTTTTGCGGATTTCGGTCAGCCCAATGCAATAGAAATCCTGTGCGGACTGGTGGAGCGGCTGTACCGGATTCCACTGCCTGAGGATGGCCGGACCACCTTCAACGTTGGAAGAATAGAAGGCGGCACCACGGTCAACGCCATCGCCCAGGAATGCAGCATGCTTTACGAATTCCGTTCCACCTCTCAAGCTAGCCTCATGACTATGGACGCGGCATTTCAGGAAGCGTTGGAAAGTCTCCGGGCATCCGATATTTCGCTGACGGCGGAGTTGCTGGGTGTCAGGCCGGGAAACGGTTTCCTGAATGAGGCCGTCCAGCAGGAGCTCACCCGGCGAACGGCGGAAATCATCCACCAATTCTGCCCGGAGCCCATTAATTTCGCGCCTTCCTCTACGGACAGCAACATACCACTGTCACTGGGAATACCGGCGAATACAGTGGGTACGATCCGGGGAGGCGGAGCCCACACACGGGAGGAATGGGTGGATCTGGACAGTATGGTTCCCGGTCAGGCCATTGCGCTGAGCCTGATGCTCCAGTATGTTGTTCTTTCATAACACAGAAGCAGCTTGTGCGGGATAATTACTCCTTTCTAAGAATAACTCTGCTTTTTTAACACGCTGAGCCCCGGCTGAACAGCCGGGGTTTGGTGTATCTCTTACCGCCCGAATTCTATGAATCGTCTCCGCCGGGTACGCTGCCTATCTGCTGAAAGGCGGCTTAGAGCAGGAAACGGACGAAAGTCAATAAAAATGATATGTCCCGGGAATGGTCACAAGGCCGCTCCCGGGACTTTTTTTGAAAGAAGGGATGCTGTTACGCCCGCTGATGCTGCATTTGTTCGTCCATAAAACTGTTGATGCATTTTTGCAGGCGCTTGGCGGCAGGGGAGAGAAGCTTCGGATCCATGGCAGCCAGGCCGATGACCCGGTGTTCCTCGGGCTTCAGGCGCAGGACCTTCAGATCCCCCTCCAGACCCTTGGCGGTGAGGCTGGGCATGATGGAGATTCCCCGGCGGCAGGCGATCATTGCCATGATGGAAGTATCGTCCAGAACGTGACAGCTGGTGTGGTATTGCAGGCCGTATTTTTTGAAGAGCATCTGCACATCGGCGTCGCTTCCTTCCCGCTGGATGATGAAATGCTGGTTGCGCATTTCGTCCAGGGAGATGAAGCCGGGCTCCCGGTTGGGAAAGTCCGGAGGAACGATGCACACCAGAGGGTCCACATACCGCCCGTCAACGGACAGCTCACAGGTGCAGGTGGTGGACAGAAACCCCAGCTCCGCGAAGCCGTTTTTGATCCAGTAGATCACATCGTCATAGCTTCCCTCGTAGATATTGATCCGAATTTCCGGGTAGGTTTCTTCAAACCGGCGGAAGATCTCCGGCATCCAGTTGGTGCAGACGCTGTTAAAAATTCCCAGGTTCACCGTTCCGCTGCGAAGCCCCCGCAGATCATCCACGGTCTGATTCAGGGAATCCTCGCAGCTCAGAAGCTGCAAAACGGCAGGGTACAGTGCCCGTCCGTTTTCCGTCAGAGTCACGCCGTTTTTCGTGCGGTTAAACAGCTTGAAGCCCACCTGGCTTTCGGCGTCGGTTACGGCATGGCTGACGGCGGAGGGGGTCATATTCAGGCTTTCCGCTGCTTTCAGAAAGCTGCCCTCGGTGACGATGCGGCTGAAGATGCGGCAAAAGGTCAATGTCATGGATGCTGCCCTCCAAGATGAAAAAAATTCAATTTAATAATGAGAATGTTGAGTTTTACTTCATAAAAGAATTGTAGTACAATCAATTCAATCCGTCAAGAGCCTGTTTTGGGGCTGCGGAAAGGAGCGATTAACATGAAAAAGACAAAACTGACGATGAAAGAGTATATTGCCGTTGCGTCCATGCTGTTCGGCCTGTTCTTCGGAGCCGGGAACCTGATTTTTCCGGTGAGTATGGGACAGCAGGCAGGCAGCCGGATGCTCCCGGCAGCCATTGGCTTCTGCATTACCGGCGTGGGCCTGCCCCTGCTGGGCGTGGCAGCCATGGGTATCTCCGAGAGCAAGAGCCTGTTTCATATGAGCAGCTTCGTCAGCCGGGGATTTGCCTATTTTTTCACCTGCGCCCTGTACCTGACCATCGGCCCGCTGTTTGCCATTCCCAGAACGGCAACCGTGTCTTTCCAGGTGGGTGTCGCTCCCGCGGTGCCGGAGAAG
Organism: uncultured Clostridia bacterium; assembly: GCA_945873295.1. Taxonomy (GTDB): domain Bacteria; phylum Bacillota; class Clostridia; order Oscillospirales; family Oscillospiraceae; genus Faecousia. The sequence continues at coordinate 14,278 of CAMCCS010000016.1, read as the reverse complement.
CTGCGGCCCCTGCTGCTTGCGGTGTTTTCCTTGCTGTTTTTTGCAGCGGTACTGTTTTTCTCCCTGCGGCCGTCCAAAATTCTGACCTGGGTTGGAAAGATTCTCAATCCTGCGTTTTTGCTGTTCATGGCGGTCCTCATTGTCACTGCCTTTTTAAACCCCATGGGAAGCGCATCCCAGGCGGAGGCATCGGGACAGTATGCCCAGCACAGCTTCTTTACCGGCTTCCTGGAGGGCTATAACACCATGGATGCCCTGGCGTCCCTTGCCTTCGGCATTGTGCTGATTGAGGTCATCCGGGAGCTGGGAGTGACGGATCCTGTTAAGGTGTCCGCGTGTACGGTGAAGTCCGGTATCTTTTCCACGGTTCCCATGGCCCTGATTTACTTCTGCCTGACCCTTCTGGGTGCCCAGTCGGTGAGAAAACTGGGAATCAGTCCTGACGGCGGCACCGCTCTGTACCAGATTGCCCGCCACTATTTTGGCCGGGTGGGCGGTGCGTTCCTGGGGATCATGATTACCTTTGCCTGCCTGAAAACCGCCATCGGTCTGGTCACCTCCTGCAGCCGGGCATTCTCTGAGATGTTCCCCAAACTCTGCTCCTATAAGGTCTTTGCCATCATCTTTTCCCTGTTTTCCTTTGCGGTTTCCAATGTGGGCCTTAGTGCCATCATTCAATTTTCCCTGCCGGTGCTCATGCTCCTGTATCCCATGACCATCGTGCTCATTGCCCTGTGCCTTATGGGAAGGCTGTTCCATTACCGCAAATGCGTGTTCCTTTGCACCATGACCCTGACGATCCTGGCGGCGGTGCTGGATATGCTGGTGTCCCTGCCGGACACGGTGCGTAATATCCTGCCTTTTGGCAGACACCTGATGGGCTTTTCTCAGGTCCTGCCGCTTGCAAGCCTGGGAATGGGCTGGATCCTCCCATCACTGATCGGCTTTGGGGTGGGAATTGGTATCCTCTTCTTCGGCGCAAAGCATTCTGCTCCGGATACCGGAGAAAGCGCAGAGAATTGATCGGAACGAGAAGGAAATTGCAAAGCCCCGGCTGGACTGCCGGGGCTTTGCTGTAGGAAGTATTATGCTTTGAAATCTTGAATCTGTTCCCGGAGCCAGTCGCACCAGGCATCCACACCCTCGCCGGTTTTGGCGCTGATGGGGAAGATCTTCAGATTGGGGTTGCGCATGTGGGCATAGGCAACGACCTTGTCCATGTCAAAGTCAAAGTAGGGGAGTACATCGATCTTGTTGATGATGAGGGCATTGCATACGGTAAAAATGAGAGGGTACTTGAGGGGCTTGTCGTGGCCCTCGGGAACAGAGAGGATCATAGCGTTTTTCACCGCTCCGGTGTCAAACTCCGCCGGGCACACGAGATTGCCTACATTTTCCAGTACCACAAAATCCAGGTCGTCCACGCCGATCTCCCGGAGTCCCTGCTCCGTCATACCCGCGTCCAGGTGGCACATGCCGCCGGTGTGGAGCTGAATGGACCGGACGCCGGATGCAGCCATCTTCTCGGCGTCAACGGCGGAGTCAATATCGGCTTCCATAATGCCGATGCGCATTTCCTCTTTCATCCGCTCCACGGTACGCTGGAGTGTGGTGGTCTTGCCGGAGCCGGGGGAGGACATGAGATTCAGCAGGAACGTGCCTTTCTGCTTCAGCTCAGCGCGGACCCGGTCCGCCTCCCGGTCGTTGTCCGCAAAAACACTCTGCTTGATTTCAATGATCCGGACACTGTCCATCTACCAATCGCCTCTTTCTGTGTGGGTTGCTTCTGCATTCCTATTGTACCTGCAATCCGAGAATTTTTCAACTGGAATTATGAAGACAGTATCTATTCTGTTGTGGGATATTCTTGGAATCCAGGAGGCTTTGGCAGTTTGGCAAGGTTTGCGCCGGGAAAGCCTTCTGTTTTTTGAAATAATCACTAAGATGTCTGAATCCATCAAAAAAGTGCTTGACAAATAGCGCACTCGTGCTATAATAAGCGTGTTCTGTTTGAGCCGCCGGTATAGCTCAGTCGGTAGAGCAACTGATTTGTAATCAGTAGGTCGGGGGTTCGAGTCCGTCTACCGGCTCCATACAGACGCCTCGAACAGAGAAATGAATATGGGGGAATTCCCGAGTGGCCAAAGGGGACAGACTGTAAATCTGCTGCGTTTCGCTTCGGTGGTTCGAATCCACCTTCCCCCACCAGAAAAAGACCTGATGCGAAGCATCGGGTCTTTTTCAATGTAGTGCACTATAAGCACTGTGAAAAGGCTTCAGTATAATTGGAACAAACATATCAGAAAAGGCATGATTGCATAAGGGGGGAGAGCGTGCTGAACGCGAAACCGCTTTCCCGGGGGTTTTATCTCCGGGATGCCAACTTGATTGCAAGGGAACTGTTGGGTAAGCGCCTTGTCCATGTAACGGCCCAGGGGACCGCCGCCGGAATCATTGTGGAGACGGAGGCCTATGTGGGCACCTGGGACAAGGGGGCCCATTCCTATCCCATGAAGCGGACGCCCCGGACGAAGGTACAGTTTGGCCCCGGGGGATTTGCCTATGTCTATGGGATTTACGGAATGCATTTCTGCTTCAATGTGGTGGCGAACGGGCCTGAGGTGCCCGAAGTGGTGCTGGTGCGGGCGCTGGAGCCTGTGGAGGGGATTTCCCTTATGGAAAGCAGACGGGGGACTCTGGAACGGGAGGCCCTTTGCAGCGGCCCGGGAAAGCTCTGCCAGGCTTTGGGCATTACAAAGGCCCAGTACGGCCTTGACCTGACAGGCGGAGAGCTGTTTATCACTGCGGGCCGGGAGATCCCGGATGAGATGGTCTATGTGTCCCCCAGAATTAATATAGACTATGCCGAAGAATGCGCGGCGCTTCCCTGGCGGTATTATGTAATTGGAAACGACTGCGTCTCCAAGGTCCCGGCTCGATATACCCGTCTTGCCCGTCCGTTTACAGCAGGCGAACCAGGGCGCTCATATTGATTTTCTTTTTTGATTCTTGTATAATACCATAAAAAACCGGGTGCTGCCCGGAAAAACGGGGGAATAGGAACTGTGAAACTGATCCATAACACTACTCATACGGATTCCGGGCTTCAGGTTTCCATGCCGGTTTCCGGCATAATCCGGGTCACTGACGGGAAGCACAAGCCCAGTTGTATGATTTCTGCCAAACTGCGCAGCCGGGCACCCAAGGTAGACAGCGGCAGGCTGACCTGGGGGAATATCAGCGTGGAGCCGGAAAACGGCATGGCGCTGTACTATAACGGAAAGCTTCTGTGCCGGGACTATCCGGCCCCCCGGCGGCCCCGAACTTCTCTGCCGCCGGAGGAGGTTGCCCAGCTCATGTCCGAGGGGCACCTTCCGGCGGAGTTCCTCCCCGGCGCGGATCAGTGGGCAGTGGAGGTTGTCAAGGAGCTTGCTCCCGATGCCCATATTTACGGCCTGGGGGACAAGACCGGTTTCTTGGATAAGCGGCATTATGCCTATGAGAACTGGAACACCGACGACCCCGCGCCCCAGTGCGACAATTTCCAGCGGCTGTACAAATCCATCAATTTCTTCATGGTGTATTCCTCTGCCGGATGCTGCGGCATTCTGGCGGACAACACCTTCCGTACCCGTTTTGATTTCGGCAAGGAGCAGGACGATTACTATTTCTGGTCCCACGACGGCGGCCAGCTTGACTACTATCTGATCCCCGGCAAGGAACCCAAAGAGGTGCTGGCAAAGTATCTGACCCTTACCGGGAAAAACAAGCTGCAGCAGAAGTGGGTCTACGGCTTCCATCAGAGCCGCTGGAGCTACTATACCCCCCGGGAGGTTCTGGAGACGGTGGACACCATGCGGGAAAACAGGCTACCTCTGGACGGCGTGTTCCTGGACATCGATTACATGCAGAATTTTCGGGTATTCACATTTAACCGGGACCGGTTCCCGGACCCCAAGGGGCTGATGAAGGCCTTGGGGGAGCGGAATGTGAAGGTTACCTGCTCCAACGATCCCGGCGTGAAGATTGACCCGGGGTACTATGTATACGATGAGGGTGTGGCAGGGGAGCACTTTGCCAAAAATCCCGACGGCAGCGTCTATGAGGGCGCCGTGTGGCCCGGTCCCGCCGCTTTCCCGGACTTTACCCGCCGGGAAACCAGGAGCTGGTGGGGAGAAAAGCTCCGCTTCCTCACGGATGCCGGTGTCCGGGGTGTATGGAACGACATGAATGAACCGGCAAACTTCACAGGACCCATCCCCGATGATGTGCGCTTTGCCGCAGGCTCCCATAAGGAGGTCCACAATATTTATGGCCATTTCATGGGCCAGGCCACCTATGAGGGCCTCCTGGCGGCGGACGGACGGCGGCCCTTTATCCTGACCCGGGCCTGCTGTGCCGGTTCCCAGCGGTACTGCGCTGCCTGGACCGGTGACAACCACTCCATCTGGGCCCACCTGCAGCTCAGCCTGACCCAGATGATGAACCAGGGGCTGTCCGGCCTGTACATGACCGGCGCGGACGTGGGCGGCTTCGGCTCCGATACCACCCCCGAGCTGCTGGTCCGGTGGTGCCAGCTGGGTGCCATCAGTCCTTTCTTCCGCATCCACTATGCCAAGGGCACCCGGAACCAGGAGGTATTTTCCTTTGACAAGGCAACCATGGACGCCTGCCGGGTGTCTCTGGATCTTCGGTATCATCTGCTGCCCTACATCTATGACCTGGCCCATGCCGATATGCCCATCCTCCGGCCCCTTGTCCTGGAATTTCCGGAGGACGAGCATGTGTGGACACTGACGGACCAGTGTATGCTGGGCCCCAGCCTGATGGCGGCCCCCGTTATGACCCCCGGAGTCACTGCGCGGGCGGTGTATCTTCCCAAGGGGGTGTGGTACGATTACTATACCGGAAGGCGATATACCGGTGGGAAGTACATTCTTGCGGAGGCCCCCCTGGAGCGGATCCCGCTGTTTGCCCGGGCAGGCGCGGTCATTCCGGTGTCCCAGGGGAAGCCCCAGTCCGTGGAGGAAATCCGGTCGGAGGTTTTGGAGGTATTTCCCGGGAAAGGTTCCCATGTCCACTACTATGACGATGGGGAGACCCTGGCCTACGAGACCGGCTTGCTTCGCAGCCTGAAAGTATCCGTCAGTGGCCGGACTGTGCAGCAGACAGTCACCCGGGACGGCTACCCCGGCCCCGACAGCCTGGAAGTGATCTGGAAAGCCTGACCGGCCCCGGAAAATGCCTGGTATTGTCCGGATGACATGTGATACTAGTTTTTCATAAAACGGTTAAATACCGTTTTATGAGAGCGCTGCCAAGCGGTCAGCGGCATCGCCGCTAAAAAACGTAGTCCATACATTTCTCGCCGCCACTGGCGGCCTGCGCGATAAGCACAGGATAAAATGGTATTAACCATTTTATCGAGAAATAGTATGAATGATTCCAGAAAAACCTACAAAGGGAGGCACTTCAAACAGAAGAGGCCTCCCTTTGTTGATTTATCGATGCGCTCAGTGCTGCAATAGCCGGATGTAGTGGTTTGCCTCCCGCAGGACATGATCCGCCAGCAGGGGGAGAATGATACTGCGTATCTTGCACTGCTGGATCCCCTGTACCGCGGCCGTCTTGAAATCCCGGAAACGGACGGTCTGGGTCAGAGACTCCGGCAGCTGGGCTTTTTGGGCGTTCCGGCTGCATTCCAGAAGCTTGCAGAATTCCTTGGCAAAATTGTCCGCGGCGCAGAACAGCTCTGTTTCGCAGGGATCCAGCAGCCCCCGGATAAACTGGGCGTGCTCCATCATAATCTGATTCCAGAAGCATTCGGTTTCTTTCATGAAACACTCCGGCAGATCGCCTTCCCGTTCCAGCTGCTCCACGAATTTTCGGTACAGCTTTGCCTCCCGGAGGATGTGTTCAATGAGCAGGGGATAATTCAGGGTAAACATCTCGCAGCTCAAAATCCGTTTGAGAATGGATTCTTTGAAGGAAACCAGCCCATTCAGAAGCTTCAGCGCAGTGCGGTTCAGCCTGCGCACCTTGCCCTGCGTTGCGGACAGGTCCCGCCGGCAGTCCCTGGGCTGTAAGCACAGGGAGCGGGTGGTGATTTCTCTGTCAATGGGGATTCCGGTGAAGCACTCTGTCTGCCTTTCTGCCCAGACGGTAAACTCTGTCACTACCTCTCCCGATCCGAGCACCTCTTTCCCGGCAATCCCGCTTGCCAGTGCGATGGTATCCCGCAGAAGTTCTTCAAATTCCTTTTGATAGAATGCCGCTTTTTCGGAAAAAGCGGGGTCAGCGGGCGTAAACCCTGCCCGCAGGAAAAAAGCGTGCTCTTTCATGATCCGTCCGAAGAACAGATGCAGCTCCAACGATTTTATAACATACCGGTTTGTATTCATAATACCTCCCGACCATAGACGAATTTGCCTGCCATAGCAGTATATGCGCCGGGACACGCGTATGTTCTGAACTTGGATCCTTCCATGAAAAAGGGGCTGTCTCACTAAGAAGTCTTTTCGTCAGAATAAACAAAAACACTGTCATTGCGAACCAGTGACCGACGTCACTGGTGTGGCAATCTCCCGGTTAAAAGGTATACAGCCTCTTATACGATGGAGATTCCCAGGTCAGTAGTGCGCTACTTTCTCGGAATGACAGCTTTTTTGTTGTGCAGTTTTACCTTAGTGAGACAGCCCCTTTTCATGGCTTCACTTTTTTACGATGCTGGACCATTCAGAAAGGGCTCAATCTATGGTGATAACCGTATAGTCCAGATCCTCAACGACTTTTTTTAAAACATCATTGGAAATGCTGCCATTCAGGGTCAGAACAGCGGTCCCTGCTTGATGGCTAACCACTGCTTGCTTCACTTCCGGCAAAGCTTCCAGCGCTTTTTTTACGGTGGATTCGCAATGCGCACACATCATGCCTTCGATGGTCATGGTTTTCTCCATGGTTTTTTCCGGTGCCTTGTGCTTTGCCCGGATTTTTTTATTATTTGACGCGGCATGAAGGTTGAATAGATTTAAACGGAGCGCATTTGAGACAACACAGAAGCTGCTAAGGCTCATTGCCGCCGCGCCAAACATTGGATTCAGGGTAAGGCCCAAAGGGATAAACACACCGGCGGCAAGGGGGATACCAATGGTATTGTAGAAGAACGCCCAGAACAGGTTCTCATGGATATTGCGCAGGGTAGCCCGGCTTAGGCGGATTGCGGCGGGAACATCGGACAGCCGGCTCTTCATCAATACCACATCCGCCGCGTCAATGGCTACATCGGTACCCGCACCGATGGCGATGCCCATGTCTGCCTGGGTCAGGGCAGGCGCGTCGTTGATGCCGTCGCCCACCATGGCAACCTTGCCCTTTTGCTGCAGGGAGCGGATGACGTTTTGCTTACCGTCGGGCAGAACGCCCGCAATGACTTCGTCCACGCCTGCCTGGGCGCCGATGGCGTTGGCGGTGTGTTGGTTGTCGCCCGTAAGCATAACCACATGGATACCCATATTTTGCAGCTCTCGGACAGCCGCCGGACTGTCCTCTTTGATGACATCTGCTACCGCGATAATGCCTGCAAACGCCCCATCCCGGCTGAAAAACAGGGGCGTTTTGCCCTGCTCCGCTAGGGCGTCAGCCTGGGCAGAGATTTCTGCGGGAACGCTGGCCTGGGTGCGAATGAAATTTCCGCTGCCGCCGCAGAGAACGGCACCATTCCACCGGGCAGTAAGGCCGTTACCCGGCAGGGCCTGGAAGTCCGTAACCGCATCTGCCGTCAGGTCCAGGGCTTCTGCCTTTTCCAGAATAGCCCGGGCCAGGGGATGCTCGCTTTTCCGTTCCAGGGCGTAGGCCAAGCGGAGCAGCTCCTCCTGGCTGGTGCCGGGGATGGGGAGAATATCCGTAACCTTAGGTTCACCGCAGGTGATGGTGCCGGTTTTGTCCAGGGCCACAATCTCTACCCGGCCGGTCTCCTCCAGGGAGGCGGCGGTCTTGAACAGAATGCCGTTTTTCGCGCCCATACCGTTGCCCACCATAATGGCTACCGGCGTGGCCAGTCCCAGAGCGCAGGGGCAGGAGATCACCAGTACGGAGATGCCCCGGGCCAGAGCATAGCCCACACTTTTCCCCAGGAGCAGCCACACGGTGATGGTTACGATGGCAATGAGGATCACCGCCGGGACGAATACGCCGGAGACCTTGTCGGCAATCTTGGCGATGGGGGCCTTGGTGGCCGCCGCGTCGCTGACCATCTGAATAATCTGGGACAGAGTCGTGTCCTCGCCCACCCGGGTGGCCTGACACTTGAGGAAGCCGGACTGATTTACGGTGGCGGCAGAAACGGCGTCGCCGGGGACCTTGTCCACGGGAACGCTCTCACCGGTGAGGGCGGACTCATTTACCGCGCTTTCGCCTTCCAGTACCACGCCGTCCACCGGGATGCTTTCACCAGGCCGTGTTAAAAAAATGTCGCCCTTTTGTACCTGCTCAATGGGCACCTCTGTCTCTACGCCGCCGCGCAGAACCGTGGCGGTTTTGGGAGCCAGCTTCATCAGTCCCTTCAAAGCATCCGTAGTCTTTCCCTTGGAGCGGGCTTCCAGCATTTTTCCCACGGTGATCAGGGTCAGAATCATGGCAGCGGATTCAAAGTAGAAGTCCATCATATACATCATGACGGCGTCCGCGTCGCCCCTGACCTGAGCGCCGGTCATGCCAAACAGGGCATAGGTGCTGTAAACAAAGGCTGCGGTCGCGCCCAGGGCCACCAGAGTGTCCATGTTGGGGGCGCGGTGCCACAAAGCTTTGAAGCCGCTGACAAAAAACTTCTGATTGATGACCATGATGATGACGGTCAGCAGCAGCTGGGTCAGGCCCATGGCCACATGATTATCATCGTAAAAGGGCGGCAGCGGCCAGCCCCACATCATATGGCCCATGGAGAAATACATCAGAACCAGCAAAAAGCCTACGGACCAGATCAGGCGCTGCTTCAGAACAGGGGTCTCCCTGTCCCGCAGGGTGTCCTCCGCCGCTGCGGAGGCTTTCTTCGCAGAGCCCGCGCCTTTTTCGGAGGCGCCGTATCCGGCATCTTTCACCGCTGCGATGACAGCCTGAGGCGTGGCGGTTCCCTCCACGCCCATGGAGTTTGTCAGCAGGCTGACGGAGCAGGCGGTGACGCCCGGCACCTTTAACACAGCCTTCTCCACTCTGGCGCTGCAGGCTGCACAGCTCATTCCAGTGACATTGTATTGCTTCATATTTCCCTCCGAAGTTTGATTTGGGTGATATCCCGGCTGTTTCGCGGCGGCAGGTATCTTTTCTGCAGGTCTTGCTGTCGGGCCAAGGATAGCATTACCCATGTGCCAATTTCTATTTCATTAACTTCTGCAATGTGGCCACCAGTTCATCGATGGTCTCATCCTTGCCCTCCCGAATGTCCCGGGCCACACAGGTGCGGATGTGTTCGGACAACAGCTCCCGGCTGAAGGCGTTGAGCGCCGCGTTGGCAGCGGCCACCTGGGCCAGAATATCCGTGCAGTACGCGTTTTTTTCCAGCATGCCCCGGATCCCACGAATCTGTCCTTCCACACGGTTAAGCCTGTGGATCAGGCTTTTATATTCCTCCTGTGAGCGTTCTTTTGTCTTATGACAGCAGCATTCCTGATCTTCCATGACAGGCTCCTTTTCAAAAATGATACCCCATGGGGGTATCAACATAATATACCCCCATGGGGTATTTGTCAAGCGCCATATTACAAAAAAGCTGTGCCCCGGCGGTTCATTTTCCACCGGGGCTTTCCTTTGTTATTGGCAGCAGGAGGGAAGGCCGTTGGGAACCGTGTAGGTCTCCGCGGAATAGACGACATTTTCGGGTGACGCATCCGTACTTCCATCCGTCACGAGGATCTTTCTTGGGAACCTCTGAATAAATCGTTCTGCAGCTGGGAGGCTTTTCTTTTGCCGCCAGCTCTTGCAGATTTTTCCAGAGCTTCCCTTGCATTTCCGAAAAACACAACTCCTGTTTCCGGTGTTATTTACGATTTCTCCAACGTACAAGGAAAAGGGGCCGCTGTATTGTGCAGCAGCCCCTGAAATTTAAGGCAACACCGCACAATGGGGACAGCGGGCTTCGGCGGATCTTTTGCCCCAATCGTGCAGTATGAAAAATGGGAAATACATCCAGTATTCCCGCATTTTCCATACTTTCGCTTGTGTCAAAATCTCTCGCCGAATCTCCTTGCCCCATTATGCGGTGCTGCCTTAATTCAGTCAGCGAACAGAGGGGTAGAGAGATAGCGGTCTCCGGTATCCGGCAGGAGGGCGACAATGGTCTTACCCTTGTTTTCGGGCCGCTTTGCCAGTTCAATGGCTGCCCAGACAGCGGCGCCGGAGGAAATGCCCACAAGAACGCCCTCGGACTTGCCGATCTTTTTGCCGGTTGCGAAAGCGTCTTCATTCTCCACGGCGATGATTTCGTCGTAAACTCCGGTGTTCAGGACGGCGGGAACAAAGCCTGCGCCGATGCCCTGGATTTTGTGGGAACCCGGGGTGCCCTTGCTCAGCACCGGGGAGGTGGCGGGCTCTACGGCAACCACTTTAACCTCCGGATTCTGGCTCTTGAGATATTCACCGACACCGGTGATGGTACCGCCAGTGCCCACGCCGGCTACGAAGAAATCCACCTTTCCGTCGGTATCTTCCCATATTTCGGGGCCGGTGGTGGCCCGGTGCACGGCAGGGTTGGCAGGATTCACGAACTGGCCGGGGATAAAGCTGCCCGGGATTTCCTTTGCCAGCTCGTCAGCCTTTGCAATGGCGCCTTTCATTCCCTTGGCACCCTCCGTCAATACCAGCTCCGCGCCATAGGCCTTCATCAGCTGGCGGCGCTCCACGCTCATGGTCTCGGGCATGACAATGATGATCCGGTAGCCCCTGGCGGCAGCCACGGAGGCAAGGCCAATGCCTGTATTGCCGGAGGTGGGCTCAATGATGACGCTGCCGGGCTTCAGAAGCCCCTTGCTCTCGGCATCGTCGATCATGGCCTTTGCAATGCGGTCCTTGACGGAGCCCGCGGGATTGAGATACTCCAGCTTTGCCAGGATTTTAGCCTCCAGGCCCAGTTCTTTCTCCAGGTGTACCAGCTCCAGCAGCGGTGTTTTTCCGATCAGCTGATCGGCGGATGTATAAATCTTACGCATAGTATATTCCTCCTGATAAATGTAGTGTGGATGGTTTCATTCGATTGCGTATCAGCACGGGCAACATCGGAAGAATACCTTAAAATTCTGCATTTAAATCATACCTCCACGCTAGGAATATATGGATTATATATCCAAGAAAAGCATTTGTCAATAGGCAGATGCAAAAAAACTGTCCGCTCACAAATGAACGGACAGTTTTAAAATATCAGATGACATAGTCATCCCCGGAGGTACTGCGGTCCGTCAGATCGGCGATGGTCACACTCTCCAGATAATCCCGGATCACCTTGTCCAGTCCCTGCCACAGAGGGAGGGTACGGCAATGGTAAGCCCGGGGACAGGCGTCGGCGTTTTGTTCCAGACAGGATACCGGAGCCAGGGACTCCTCAGTAAGCCGCAGAATGCTGCCCACGGTGTACTGGTCCGGCGACTTTTTGAGGCGATAGCCGCCGCCCTTACCCCGCAGACTTTCCAGCACCTTGGCCTTGACCAGCATCCGAATGATGCTTTCCAGGTATTTTTCGGAGATTTCCTGCCGCTGCGCAATGTCCTTGAGTGAAATAAAGTCCTCCGTCCGATGCTCTGCAAGATCGATCATAACCCGCAGCGCGTAACGCCCCTTTGTGGAAATCAGCATATGGAATACCCCCTTTTATAAACCTATTATACAGCAAGGTTAATGGGGAATCAAGAGCCTTTATCCGGAAATGGAACCGGACCTAGGAATACAGCGTTTTTGTCGGCTGCTTTTGCTTCAGGGGTAGAGTTACGGTGATTTGCAGGATGTTGTTTTCTTCATGGGAAGCGTGAATCTGACCGCTGTGTGTTGTGACGATGGCTTTGGCAATGGACAGGCCAATTCCGTGCCCACCCGTCTGGGAATTCCGGGAGGGATCCGCGCGATAAAACCGTTCAAAAAGCCGGTCCAGGTTCTCTTTTGGCAGGGGTACCAAAGACGAATTGGAAACCGCCAGCTTCAGAACCTTTCCCTGCCTGGATAGGGAAAGCTGGATGCGGCTTCCCTCCGGTGAATATTTCAGAGCGTTGTCCAGCAGAATGCTCACCAGCTGCCGCATAGCTTTTTCATCCGCTTCCATGGAGAGCATGGGCTCCACAGTAAGCTGAAGTTCCTTCCCCTGAGTTTGGGCAAGGCCTTGGAAGGATTCTCCTGCTTCCGAAATCAGATCGGAAATGGGCATTTCCAGAATTTGCAGCGGGGTTCCGCCCTCTTCCATCCGGGCGAGGCTGACCAGGTCGTTGGTTAGCCCGGACAGCTGCTTGACGTGGGCCTGAATATCCGACAGCCACTCATTTTCCCCAAGCTCCATTTCCAGCACATCCGCGTCTGCCTGAATGATTGCCAGAGGTGTTTTGATCTCATGCCCCGCATCCGTGATAAACTGCTTCTGCTTTTCATAGCTTTCGGCAAAGGGGCGAACGATCCTGCCGGAGAAATAGACGACAATGCCGAATATCAGCAGCAGACCCAGGGCGGAAAGGACAATGCTGGTCATCAGAAAACGCTGAAAAGATGTGATTTCCCGTCCGCAGTCCAGAAACAGAATGCGCACCTTGTCGCTGCCGGACTGTTTATAGAACCGGTACAGCCCCGCAAAGCCGTGGCTTACGGATTTAGAAAAAGCTTTGACGGCCAAGTCGGAGGCCTCGGCGGGTTCTATCATGGTTCCGCTTTGCAGATTCAGTTCCAGAACATCGCCGTCAAGGGTCAGAAGAACAGAAAAGAAGCGGTGTGCTTTTAAGAGGTTTTCCGCTCCAGCGTAATGGTTTGCCCGGAAGCTACGAGCCTATATTTTATCAGAAGAATTGACATTTGAATGTAAAAATGCTAGGGCAGCACCGCATAATGGGGCAAGGAGATTCGGGCAGTGTTTTGGCACAAGCGAAAGTATGGAAAATGCGGGAATACTGGATGTATTTCCCATTTTTCATACTGCACGATTGGGGAAAAAGATCCGCCGAAGCCCGCTGTCCCCATTGTGCGGTGTTGCCCTAGATTAGTAAAAAAGTGGACAAGCATAACCGGGCATGGAGCGCCGGAACTGCTGTATGCTGAAAGAGGGAAAGATCGATGCATTTAAAACACATTCCTATGGATGGCCCTCAGAATCTGCGGGACTTGGGCGGATTTCTGAATGAAGAAGGCAAAGCCGTTGTGTGGAACAAGCTGTACCGGGCCGACGGATTGTCTTCCCTGTCTGAAGCGGATATGGAAACCTTTCGTAAGCTGAATATTCGTACCATCGTCGATCTGCGAAGCGATTCGGAGCGGAAAGCGATGCCCGATAAGATCCCGGATGGCGTTTCCTATTACGCCTGCCCGATGATGCGGGAAGATTTTTCCACGCCGGACCAGGCGGCGGAAACTTCTTTTGCCAAAAGCCTGAAAATCGGTTATCTGGAAATGATTCAGGAAAACGCTCCTAAGGTCGGGCCTGCGGTAAGAACTGTTATGGAAGGACTCTCGAAAGGCGCGGTGGTCTTCCACTGTACTGCGGGAAAGGACCGAACGGGCGTTCTGGCTGCGATTCTCCTGCTCCGGCTGGGCGTGGGAGAGGAAGACATTATCGCGGACTATCAGGTGAGCTTTACTTACAACGCAAAGGGCATCAACCGTTTGATCCAGCAGGTTCCGCAGATGAAAGCGTATATGGAACAGGCCGGTGAGGATTCCATGCTCCACTCCAATCCCAAAAACATGCAGGCTGTCCTCGGAGTGCTGAATACGGATAATATAGCGCAGTGGCTTGCAAATGCCGGGGTCAGTGAAGAGCTGCAGGAATCGTTTCGCAGTATCATGCTGAAAAGTGCCGATCTTTAATCCGATTCAGCGTCCCATTGTCCCGGAGGCAAGAAGCTGCCGGCATTGGCTTCCTTGCAGGAGACAAGGCTGGCACGCGTTCTGCGGCATTTTCGTTTTCCTTTCCCTGGATATGATTCATATGGTAAAAGCAAATCGGCCAACTCCGTTTCGAGTTGACCGATTTGGTTTTTTACCCTTTTTGTATGGCGGGATTACCGCACGTCCTTGTTGGCCTTTCCGGCCTTCTTCTCAGCCT
>CAMCCS010000015.1 GCA_945873295.1 uncultured Clostridia bacterium | reverse complement strand
CGGAAATCATGGATTCTCTTAAAATTAAGGTTTCTATTGGTCAGTTCTATGGCATTGAGATCAACGATTTTGCTGTGACCGTTGCCAAAACTGCCCTCTGGATTGCGGAAAGCCAGATGCTGAAGGAGACGGAAGAAATCGTCCATATGCACATGGATTTTCTGCCCCTGACCAGCTATGCTAATATTGTGGAGGGTAACGCCCTGCGGATAGACTGGGAAACAGTAGTTCCCAAAGATAAGTTGAACTATATTATGGGAAATCCGCCCTTTGTGGGTGCAAGAATGATGGACCAAGGGAGTACCCAGAAGAAGGAAGTTCAAGACATCTTTGGCAATATCAAAGATGTTCAGGATCTAGACTATGTAACTTGCTGGTACAAGTTAGCTGCACAGTACATTCAGGGTACGAAAATTGAGGTTTGCTTCGTTTCCACAAATTCCATTTGCCAAGGTTCGCAGGTTCCAATTTTATGGAATGTGTTATTCAACGATCTCGGAGTTCGCATCAATTTTGCTTTCCAAACCTTCAAGTGGGGCAGTGAGTCCAATGACCAAGCAGCTGTACATTGCGTAATAGTTGGTTTTGCAGTCTTTAACCGTGCTTCTAAACTGCTGTTCTCAACGGCGAAAAAAGCCAAGGCTGTTCAAAATATTAGCCCATATCTCACCGAGGGCAGCGACACATTTGTTGCGGCATCAAAGGATGCTCTTTGTGCTGTGCCCAAGATGATTTTTGGCAACCAGCCCCGTGATGGTGGTCATTTTATTTTAACTGAAGAAGAGCGCACAGCGATTCTAACAGCAGAACCTCTTCTGGAAAAATGGATTCATCCATACATGGGTGCAGACGAATTCATAAAGGGAAAGAAGCGTTATTGTCTTTGGCTTGTACATGCCACACCTGCTGAAATAAAGAAAAGCAAAATCCTCTATGAAAAGGTGGAAGCTGTTCGGCAGTTTAGACTGGAATCCAAGGCCAAAACAACAAATGGATACGCTAAGGTCCCGAACTGCTTTGCGCAGATGACTCAGCCAGAAAATGTTGATTATCTCATAATTCCCAGCGTTTCTTCGGAACGCCGCAAGTATGTTCCGATTGGCTTTCTATCTGCTAATACAATATCCTCTAACGCTGTTCAGATTATCCCCAGTGCAACCCTGTATCATTTTGGTGTTCTAACTTCCAATGTTCACATGGCATGGATGCGGACTGTATGTGGACGGCTTGAAATGCGGTATCGTTACTCGAAAGAGGTTGTCTATAATACATTTCCCTGGCCTACTCCTACGGAAGAACAGAAAGCAAAAATCGAGCAGACAGCCCAAGCCATTTTGGATGCCAGAGCATTGTATCCCGATTGTAGCCTTGCTGACCTCTATGATGAAGTGACCATGCCGCCCGAACTTCGCAAGGCCCACCAGCAGAATGATAAGGCCGTCATGCAGGCATATGGCTTCTGGGGCAAGTTGAATACCGAAACCGAGTGCGTGGCGGAGTTGATGAAAATGTATCAGGAATTAACAACCTGACAGCGGTGCTTCGTTGGACCCATATTCGAACCACGCTTCCTGTGGAGAAGGACACGCGTCAAACAAGAAAACACTCCTTACCGTAATTGGCAGGGAGTGTTTTTCGCCGGTATAACCGCAGCGCTTGAGCATGGTTTGCTCCCGCTGTGGGATACTAACTCCGAGGTGATCAAAATGGCAAAGCAAGGCATGACCCATCCCGATGTGACCCGGGGGCCAAAAAATGATGTTTCTCCCGTTCCCCAGCTTCAGGGAAAGGCCAAAACCGGCAAAGAAAAAGCAAATCCCATCATTTCGGGAACCAACGGCGCAAACCAGAAGGTGTGGCACGAAAAGTCCATTTCCAAAGCTCACGGGATCATTGACACAGACCTGGCAAGAGATAATCTGGAAAACGACATTCCTTTCGCGGATCTGCAGGACCTGTAATCTCTTTTGTGTATATTGGTTCATTCAAAAATTGGAATTTGGCGGACTGTCGGGTGCGGTATCGTATTTCCGGTCATTGCGAACCAGTCCTCAGACTGGTGTGGCAATCCCCCGGTTAGAAGTGCCACTTCTCGTGAATAGACACCGAAAAACGGCAGAATAGGACAGTCTGCATGACGATAAGCTGTCCGGAAGTCGATGGAGATTCCCACACCAGTGTGCGCACTGGTTCGGAATGACACGTTTTTCGACTTACTGTCAAATTCCAATTTGACAGTATACTGCGTTAACCGATAAGCACAGTCTCTTTGTCTCATAAAAAAGCAGGGCACGATTAAAACCGTGTCCTGCTCTATTCTGAATGAGAGTTCTGCCAATGTCACCGCAGAAGCGTTTGAATGTTCCGAAGGGGAACGGTGTCGAGAACCGTAAGCCCGTATTCCTTCGTCAGAGCGCGGGCCTTAGCTTCCATAGCGGTGTCCAGGAGCGCGGCCGGGTCATGGGCATCGCAGCCGAAGATAACCTGGCAGTTTTCCTCCGCCGCCAGCTCCAGAAAGCGGCGGCTGGGGTAGTGCCGCCCGTCGGCCATTCCCAGAAAGTTCACTTCCAAAGGAATGCCGCAGCTTTTTGCTTCCCGGAACAGACCGGACATTTCCGCCCGGTATACTTCGTCGCTGCCAAGGAAGTGAATGAGATCCGGGTGGGCAAAATAGGTGAAAAGCCCGGTTTGCATGGCGTCTTTTGCCTGACTGCAGTAGGCTTTCAGAACCCGGGGATCTTCGGTGGGAGCGCCGCTGTAAACTCCGTCTGTTTCATTACCGGTAAAATGCTGTCCAAGGAGCAGATAGGTCACAGGTGTGTCCCGCAGGATCGCGGTGAGTTCCGGAAAATACTTGGGATAGTACTCTGCTTCCAGACCGATCTCGATCTGTATTTTGCTGCCATATTTTTCCTGAAGACCCTGAATACACCGGCAGTACCCAGGCAGCTGAGCAATGCGCATCCGGAAAGTGGACAGGTGCCCTCTGGGAAAAGGGTAGGGGGTGTGGTCGGAAAAACCCAGAATTTTCAGGCCGCGCTCCATTGCGGCCCGGACATACCGGTTTTCTCCGGGCTGGGCGTGGTTGCAGCGCCAGGTGTGGGTGTGGTAGTTTGCGATCATTGGGTATCATCCTTTGTCTGCAGCCCCAGGGCGGGGGCGTAGTTCTCACATTCGTCCAGGGGGAAAATCGGTCTGGGCGTGCGGCAGTAGGGGAGGGTAGCCAGGTCTTCGTTGGTGCTGCCCTTGGTCAGAACGATGATGCTCCGCTTGGCAACCCTTGCCTGGTCCGCAGTCAGGTAGCCCAGCTTGCAGACCACCAGATCCGCGTCCCCGGGCTCCCGGCCCAGATCCCGGAACACATCGGGGATCACATAGCCGATATGCTTCTCCGCCAGCACCACATCCACCCCGTGGGTGCGGAACAGGGCAATGTCACTCTTGTTCCCGGGAAACTTATTCCAGCCGGGGAGGTAGGCCATGACGGTGCCCTCTGCCGTAATGGGAGCGGTGGTTTCTGTGTCAAACTTCGCGCCGAAGGTAAGGGTCAGGGTTTTGCCCACATTGCCCTTGCAGCGCAGGGTGGCTTCCGGATCGTAAATGCCGCCGTAAAGAACGGGGGAGCGGAGTGTCCCGGTCCTGGGGTCCTCCATCAGCCGCTTCAGGAAGCCGACGCAGTCGGAGGAAGATCCGGCAGTGGGGTTGTCACCGGAGTCGGACAGATAGATGGGGGTATTGGCGCCGGAGGAAAGGGCATCAAAGGCTACATCCAGGGCCGTGCTTTCCGGATAGGTCTCCACCTGGAAGCAGAATTTCTTTCGGGTATCCCACAGAAGTTCTGCCAGCCGCAGTGCTTCCCTGTCCGCCTGCTCCTGGGTATCCGCTGTTACGCAGACGGCGCAGGCGCTGTCCGGGTTGTCACACCAGGGAAAGCCCATCAGGTAGGAAGCTGCCCAGATCCCGGGGAGGGTTTCCGTCCGCCGCAGCTCGGCAATGAGGCTTTGCATGGGCTCCACGGTGGTGGAGGACTGTTCTCCGGCGATGAGCAGGGGGACCTTTACCCATGCGGTATGGGCTTTCACGCCGGTTTCCAGTGCCCGGATGGTCATTTTTGCCGCATGGATGCCGGTTTCCAGCCGGTCAGTGTGGGGCGCGCATTTGAAGCCCACAAAGCCGTCGGCACTGCGGAACATCCTTTTCGTCATGGTGGTGTGCATGTCCAGGGAACAGAAGATGGGGGTTTCAGGGAGGATCTCCCGGAGGCCCTCCAGTAGAAGCCCCTCCGCATCACCGAGATCCGTGGTGGTCATGGAACCATGGAGGGCCAGGGTTACAGCGTCCAGGGGCGCTTTCTCCTGCTCCTGCCGGGCAATTTCCAGGATTTCCCTTCTGACCCGGTCATAGAATTGCCGGTCCACCAGCCCGTTTGGCACCGCGCTGACAAACAGGGTGGGCACCGGGGTATAGCCCGCGGCTTCCAGAGTATTCAGAATGCCGGTGAGGGCGTCGTTGGCTGCCCGGCGGCGGATAACATCCTCCCCCCGGAGGACCTGAAAATCCTTTTCTCCGGCGATAATGGGATTAAAGGAATTGGATTCGTGGGCCATGGCCGCAACCAGAATGCGTTTCATGCATTGGCCTCCTCAACATAGGTAAGTCCGTCGCTTTGCAGTACCACCGTACCGCCGTTTTCGGCAGGGCAGGTCAGAACAAAGCTGCGGGAAGTGATTTCGGTGGTGACAGGGTATTCCGGCAGGGGACAGTCCAGTTGGGACAGGTCCGCCGTAAAGGCACCCGCTGCGTCAAAGTGGCGGAACTGGGCGTAATAGATCTGCCGCAAGGAAAGCTTTCGCCGCTCGTCTTCGGGGACCGGCATCGTTTCCCCGTGATCGGTGAAGAACAGGAAGCCCCAGAATTCCGGGCAGTGGATGTCGATGAGGCCGGTGGGGGCCCACACCCAGTTGTCCTCCGGCAGCCATTTTCCGTCCGGTGTGAGGAGCTTCCGATACTGGTCATCCACATGCCACTGGACACGGGAGAAGTTCAGCCGCCAGAATTCCCCCAGCCTGGGGGCGGTGCGGGGCGGGTAGCACCGCTCCAGCTCCGGCGGGTTTTCTTCCTTGGAGTAGGTCTCCATCAGGCCCCGGAAGGGAATCTTGATTTCCACGGACCAGAACCGGTTGTCCGCTCCCGGTTCATTCAAAGTGCCTTCAATATGGACCGCGGTTTCCACGCCCTTCATATCCCAGCCGGTGACAGAACGGCCCCCATCCCGGTAAGGGTGGGTGAGCATCAGATCCCATTGGGTGTTCAGCGCGTTCATTTCCAGCTCCATATAGTTGTGAGTGGAGGAACTGGGATCCAGAAACACTTCAAAATCGTTGTCATAATACATGACGCTGTCCCGCTTGCGGATATTCGCCCAGATTTCCGGGCCCTCCAGCAGCGCGGCAATATACAGGTTCTCGTCGTCCCAGCAGAGCTTTGCCCGGGTGCGGAACCTGGGGGTGGGGAAGTCGTAGCCGGAAATATCCGCAAAGGGAGCGGTAAAGGGCACATTCTCCCAGAAAGGCTTCCGAATGTCCCCGTCCAGTGTCAGTGTGCCTACGGCTCTGGGGCAGAAATACACCGGCGGCTCCAGGGGGATCCTGGGTGTCTGAACATGAAATTTCGGCATGGTTAAACCTCCTTAAGGGTGACGACCAGAACGGTGTCGGTTTCATCGGGGAGAATGGGACTGGGGCCCAGATCCGCAAACGCGATTTCGGGATAGTCGCTGCGGCACCAGCTGTAAGATACAGGAATTTCGTGCCCGTCAGCAAGCAGGCGGATGGACTGAACCTGTTCGGGCTTCACGCCCATGAGGGGCACCGGTCCAAGGGTGTTTTCAAACATGTGGAAATACAGGGTGTTTCCTTTCCGGGTAACCCGGCCGTACTCCGGCTTGGGAAGCTCTGCCGTGCCGCAGCCGTAGATGCTGTCGTGATTACGGCGCATCCACTTGCCAATTCCGCGCAAAATTTCCACGGATTCCTCCGGGAAATTGCCCCGGGCATCCGGCCCCACGTTCAGCAGCATATTGCCGCCCTTGGACACACACTCCACCAGCTTTTTAATTAGCAGGGGAGCGGGCTTGAAGTCCCGGTCCGTCGGGCAGTAGCCCCAGTGGTTATTCATGGTGATGCAGGACTCCCACACCAGGGGCTCCCCCTGGGCATCCATAAGCTGATAGGGTGGGATCATGGTCTCCGGAGTTACAAAGTCCCCGTGGTAGGGGGTGGGGTTGCCGGTGGCGAGAGACCCGAAGCCCTCTCCGCTGGCCTCCAGACGGTTATCAATGAGAATCCCGGGCTGTGCCGAGCGGACCATATCCACGAGCTCGGATGCTTTCCAGGCTTCGCCCCGCAAATCCCCATAGGAAAAATCAAACCACATAAGATCCAGCTTGCCGTAGTTTTCACACAGCTCCCGGACCTGGCCGTGCATATAGGCGAGGTACCGGTCAAAGTCCCGGTTTTCGTTGCCGCATTCCGGGCGATTGCGCATGGGGTGATTCTGGTCGCCGTAGTGGGGATAGTCCGGATGGTGCCAATCCAGCAAGGAATAGTACAGGCCTACCTTCAGACCTGCCTCCCGGAACGCGTCCAGAAACTCCCGGACCAGGTCCCGTCCGCAGGGGGTATTGGTGGATTTGAAATCCGTAAGGGCGCTGTCAAACAGGCAGAACCCGTCGTGATGCTTGGCGGTGAGGACGGCATAGCGCATTCCCGCGTCCTTTGCCAGCCTGGCCCAGGCTTTGGGGTCAAAGTCCACGGGGTTAAATTCCCGGAAAAAGGGCAGATAGTCTTCTTCCGGCATCTGTTCGGTGCTTCGGACCCACTCTCCCCGGCCAGGAATGCTGTAGAGCCCCCAGTGGAGGAACATGCCGAACCGTGCCTGACGGAACCATTCCGTTCTGGCGTTGTAGTCATCCCGGTTAAAGGTATACATAACATTGATCCTTTCCTGAAACAAAAGTATCTTTTTTCACGGGTGCGGAAGCTGCATGACCGTTATATCATCCATAGGGAAAAATGTCAAGAATGGCTGCGCCGACTGCTTTGGACGCAGAGCATGGGCAGATGGGAAGGAGGAGACAGGAAAAATCCCGGCAGAGATAGCCCTGCCGGGAAGTTATAAAATCAGCAGCAGAATTTGGGATTGGGTCCGTACTGGTTGGATCCGGGCTGGCTGTCTTTGGCGTACTGCACGATGACCATGATCCAGCCGACGATGGGAAGCAGCAGCCACAGAAGATACAGGCCGCTTCTGCCTACATCATGAAGCCGGCGGAAGGACAGGGCAAGACCGGGGACCAGCGTGGCCAGACTCCAGAGACTGCTCAAAGCGAAGAGAAAACCGCCTTCCTCGCTGCCGAGTATAGTGAAGACAGTGGAAACAAGCCACAGAAACAGCCACGCGAACCAGTACTCACTCCGGCGGGATCTTCCGGAGAAATTGGCATAGTTGGTAAAGAACAGCCGAATCGCCGCGCCAAAGGAGACGCTGGGCAGGGGCTGGCCGTGTTCAAACTGGGGCCGGGTGTTGACTGCCGAGGAATGGGGCGCCTGCTCAGCACCGCAGGAGGGACAGAACTTTGTCCCGTCGGGCATAATGTTGCCGCATTTGCTGCAAAACATAGGGTGGCCTCCTTTTTATTCCTTGACGGTTCCGTCGGGGTTAAACAGGGGGAGCTTTTCCAGATAGATGATGTCGGAACGATCCTGGGCATCACCCTCGGCAAGAATCGCCATTCTGCCGCAAATCTCGCCGCCGGCCTTTTCGACCAGAGCTTCCAGGGCGGACAGGCTCTCGCCGGTGGAGATCACGTCGTCCACTACCAGGATCCGCTTGCCCTTCATCAGGGCGGCATCCGCGCCATCCAGGTACAGGTGCTGCTCCTTGGCGGTGGTGATGGACTTCACGGACACGCTGAAAATGTCCCGCATATAGAGCTTGGGGCCTTTTCTTGCCAGAATGTATTTCTTGTCGCCTGCCTGGCGAGCCATCTCGTGGGCCAGGGGAATGCCTTTCGCCTCAGCGGTAATGATGTAGTCATAGGCGGGAGCCTTGGCAAGCAGGTCCCGGGCGCAGGCTTCGGTCAGCTCCGGATCTCCAAAGATAACGAAGCCGGCGATGTACAGGCTGTCCGTTACCGGGCAGATGGGAAGATCCCGCTCCAGGCCGGCAACACGCATATGATAGTACATAGGAATCGCTCCTTTTTCCGATTTTTCTACAATTATTATAGCCTACCCGGGAGGAATGTCAAGTGGTTTTGTTGGGAACGGAGGGAACAACGCCACGGGAAGAAGTAGCGTTGGGGGTGATTTCTCCGGCGGCGGTCAGCGCCATCTTGGTCAGCAGCGGGCCGACCAGCTCATAGACCAGCACGGAGAACAGAACGATGTTGCGGATAATGGCGCCCTCCGCACCGAAATCCGCGGCTACGGTGACGGACATGCCCAGCGCTACACCGGCCTGGGGCAGCAGGGTGATACCCAGATATTTGCATACGGACTCCTGGCAGCCCATGAACCGGGAACTGATACCGGCACCCAGAATCTTTCCGGCGGAGCGGGCCAGAATGTACACAAGGCCAACGCCTACAACGGCAAGGCTCTGGAACACCCGCAGGTCCAGCTCAGCACCGGACAGGACGAAGAACAGAACATATACCGGGGCAGTCCAACGTTCGGTCCGGTACATGATTTCCTCGGAGAAATCGCAGAGGTTGCAGAAAAACGTACCGCACATCATGCACACCAGCAGGGAGGAAAAGCCGATCTCCACGCCGCCGGGCAGGGAAATGGTCACTTTCGAAATGGCGGCGCAGACGAAAACCACCGCAACCGCCAGACTCAGACGCTTGGAACGGGAGTGGTAGAACTTTTCTACCAGGCTGAAAAGCCACCCCATTCCTGCACCCATGGCCAGGGAGGCGATGATCTCCAGCAGGGGGTTGACCAGAATGGACACAAGGTTTACGGTGCCGAAGCTGAGGCCCTTGGCAATCCCGGTGGAGATGGCAAAGACGATGAGCCCAACCGCGTCATCCAGGGCCACGATGGGCAGCAGGATACTGGTGAGGGGACCCTTGGCTTTGTACTGGTTGATGACCATAATGGTGGCAGCGGGCGCGGTGGCGGTGGCAATGGCCCCGAGAATCAGGCAGGTGGAAACCGGCAGCTGATCCCCAAGGAAAATGTGGAAGACGAGAAGCGCCACATCCACAAAAACAGTGGCAGCCAGCGCCTGAAAGATGGCAATGACGGTTGCCTGACGGCCGATAGTTTTCAGCGTTGTAAGCCGGAACTCATTGCCGATGGAAAACGCGATGAAGCCCAGAGCCACATCGCAGATGAGCCCCATGCTCTCAACATAGTCAAAGGACTGGAAGCCCACCCCGGGGATTTTAAGGGCACCCAGTCCCAGAGGTCCGATGAGCAGACCGGCAACAAGGTAGCTGGTGACATCCGGGAGCTTGAAGCGGGTGGTCAGTCTGGTGAGAAACAGCCCGGCGAACATGGCAAGTCCAATGGAAAGCAGGTATTCCATGAAAAAAACCTCGATTCTCGGAAAATAACAAAGCCGCGGGGTTTGCCCCTTTCAGCGCATTTATTATACCACCGAAAACCGGGGACGCAAGGAATGATTTCTACAAGAATTTGCCTTCTTTTTCTTGAAGAATTGTAGATATTTTGCGGGAACGGGAGATGGGAAAAAGCAGAGAGGATGCGCTTTCCCATCCCGGTCCGCCGTTTGACCGGGTGCTGTTTTTTGGCGGGAAATGGGCCTTGAAAATCTGGAGAAAGCCCGCTATAATCTTGGTAGCTTCAAAGGAGGAAACCATTTATGAATATTCAAAAGCTGCTGATTGATTCCCATATTCTCAGCGCTGTTGTGGAACTGGTGATCGGGATTCTGGTGATCCGGCTGGTGGTCACCACTCTGCGAAGGCTTCTGGAAAAATCCCGGCTGGAAAAAGCGGCCCACAGCCTGATCGTATCCATCGCAAACGTTATTTTGTATGTTCTTCTTGGCCTGATGGTCGCGTCCCGCCTGGGGGTGGATGTCACGGGTGTTGTGGCGCTGGCCAGTGTGCTGACCCTGGCGGTGTCGCTGTCACTGCAGAATATGCTGACCAACGTGTTCGGCGGATTCACCGTGCTGACTAACCACCCGTTCCACTCCGGTGACTATGTTGACATCGGCGGACAGTCCGGAACCGTGGAGGAGATCAGCATGACCTATACCAAGCTGGCGACCCCCGATAAAAAGATAATTTTTATTCCCAACAGTGTGGTTGCCGCGGCACAGATTGTGAATTACTCCACCGCCGAGACCCGTCGGGTGGAGCTGACCGTCAGCGCGGCTTATGGGATTCCGACGCAAAAAGTGATTGATACCCTGCTGGAGGCCGCGAAGGTGGAGAAGGCTCTGCCGGATCCGGCACCCTTTGCAGCCGTGAGTGCCTACGGTGACAGCGCCATTACCTATGTGCTTAGATTTTGGGTAAAGAACCCCGACTACTGGGACGCCTATTTCCAGGTTAACCAGCGTATCGGACAGTGCTTTGAAGAAAACAATGTGGAGATGACCTATCCCCACCTTGTGGTGCACATGGACAAGTAAAGAAGCAGGCTGCCGGGAGCGGAAAAGGAAGTGTCCTTTCCGCCCCGGCTGCTTTCGTTAGGCCATGCCCATGATGGCCAGCACCGCCAGCATCCCGATCCCGGGAACACCCAGTGTCCCCGCCACCAGCACCGTGATGAGGTTGATGGGAAACAGGATCCCTGTGAATCCGGCAATGGCATTGAGAAGCCACAGGCAGACAAAGCCGAAGAATGCGTGAATGCCCAGCCGGAAAAGAAGCCGCATGGGTACCGCCAGCAGCCGAAGAAACAGAACGGCAAGAATCGCGGGAATTATCAGAATGACAAATTTTTCCATGGTTACCTCCGTATATCTGCCGCGCCTCGGGGCATACTGGCTTTGGACAGAAAGGAATGCGAACGCACAGTCCTTTGTGACGATGAAGGAAAGCATTTGCCATTACATTTCTGTCAAGTGTATCACCGAGAGGATCCGACGGCTTGATGCGAACAGCAGGTGGGCAGGGAACGGCCCACCTCGTACATTCTGCCACAGTTACAGGAAGAAAAAACGAAAAACACCCCGGCTGGTTCCTTTTTCCCGGTACAGACACAAGATGCTGTGCCCCGACAAAGGAAAGCCGGGATTTTTTTATAAATTCTCCCTCCATTTGCCATTGTCCGGGAAGAAAGTCTGTGATATAATGGGAGCTAAACGATTATATGGCCGTTGTGTGTCGTTTTTTCCCGCCATGCAGGGAAACAGACTATTGTAAGGAAGACAGAAAGATGATTGCACAGGAATTTACCGTTTCCGAGACGGATCTGCGAAAGCTTTTGGGCGCTGCCAGCCCCGATGCCGCACTGCTGTATCTGTATATCCAGAGCGGAAACAGCCCCGACAGCGCGGAAAACGCGTTACATATCAGTCAGGCCCGCCTGTCCTGCGCCTCAGCGACGCTGCGTCAGCTGGGCCTGTGGCCGGAGGAAAAGAGAACCCATATCGCTCCCGGGGAGCGGCCAGCCTATTCTGAGGAGGATGTTCTCTCCGCACTGGAAAAGGACAATGCCTTTGCTTCCCTTTATGGGGAGGTGCAGCAGCTTCTGGGGAGGACACTGAATACCGAAGAACTGAAGATCCTCCTGGGGTTTGTCCGGTATCTGGGAATGCCTGCCGATGTGGTCTTCATGCTGGTGTGCTACTGCCGGGACCGGCTTCGCCAGCGGGGAAGCAGCCGCAATCCCAGTCTGCGCGCCATCGAAAAGGAAGCCTACGCCTGGGCGGAGCAGGGGATCGATACCATGGAGGAGGCGGCGGCCTATATCCAGGCCCAGAATGTCCGGGCCTCCCGGATGCACCGGCTTATGGAGCTGCTGCAGATCCGGGGACGGAATCTGACCCCGGCGGAGGAACGGTACGCTCAGAGCTGGCTGGACATGGGTTTTGAGGAAGCGGTGATCTCCATGGCCTACGAGCGTACCTGCCTCAATACAGGGGGCCTCAACTGGGCTTATATGAATAAGATCTTGCAGCGCTGGCACCAGCAGGGGCTTCACAGCGTCCAGGCAGTCCAGAACGGGGACCGGAAAGCCCCGGTTCCCAAGGGCGCCTCCGGAGAGCTGGGAGAGGCGGAACTGGAAGCGATCCGCGCGGTTTTACGGGAGGGATAATCAATGGCGTACAGTGCCGAGGTGGTTCGCCGGGCAAGACAGCGGCTTGCCATGGCAAAGGAGGACCGGGAATCGGAAAACCGGGATCATCTTGCCCGGGCCTATGCCCAGGTGCCCCGGATCCGGGAAATAGATATGGAACTTCGCCGTACCATGGCCCAGGCGGCCCGGGCGGCTTTCGACCAGGGCTCTGACGGCAGGGATATGCTTGCCCAGGTGCGGGATCGGAACCTTTCTCTCCAGCGGGAGCGTGCCCAGCTGGCGGCGGAATACTTTGAAGAGGGTTTCCTGGACGAAACACCTATCTGCGAAAAATGCGGTGGCTCGGGTTACATAGGGTCGTCTATGTGCGAGTGCCTGGAGGAGCTTTGCCGCCAGGAGCAGAAAAAGGAGGTCTCCATCCTCTCGGGGAGCCGGGACACCTTCAGCCAGTTCCGTCTGGACTACTATTCCGATGTGCCCGATCCCAAGCTGGGGGCCAGTCCCCGGGCCATTATGGAGCGGAATTTCCAGACCGCACGGCGGTATGGTCTGACCTTTCACCAGAATTCCGGGAACCTGCTCTTTGTGGGAAATACCGGTCTGGGAAAGACCTTCCTGTCTGCCTGCATCGCCCGGGCGGTTACCGACAGAGGCTTCAGTGTGGCGTACGAAAGCGCGGGACATCTGTTCTCCAAACTGGAGCAGGCCCGCTTTAACAGTAATGAGGAAACAAGAGCGGAGGCAGCCAAGCTGACTGCCTGTGATCTGCTGATCCTGGACGACCTGGGCACTGAAATGCCCGGGCAGTTTGTGACGGCTTCGCTGTACAGCCTGCTCAATGACCGGATTCTGGCGGGAAAGCCCATGGTGGTTTCCACCAACCTCAATATTGACGAATTGAGCAGACGCTACTCACCCCAGATCGCCTCCCGGCTCCACGGCAGCTTTACTCGGCTGACCTTTGTGGGGGAGGACATCCGTGTGATGAAGAACAGAGGTGCGAATGTATGACTGCGGTGCTTTTTGATTTGGACGGGACGCTGCTGGACACGCTGGACGACCTGACAGCCAGTACGAACGCGGCGCTGGCTGCGTTTTCCCTGCCCCCCAGAACCCGGGATGAGGTACGGCGCTTTGTGGGCAACGGCGCGGAGCGGCTGATCCGCCTGTCCCTGCCGGGAAAGGAAACCGATCCCCCGGTGGAGGAAGTTCTGAAAGCCTTCCGGGAGCATTATAATGCCCATTGCCTGGACCGCACCCGGCCCTATGACGGTATTCTGGAGGCGCTGGGGACGCTATCCATGCCTGCTGCCATTGTGTCCAACAAGCCGGATTCCGCAGTAAAGCCCCTGTGCGCCCGGTTTTTCCCCGGCATCCCCGCTTTCGGGGAAACAGCGGACTGCCCGAGAAAGCCTGCGCCGGATATGCTTTTCCGGGGCCTTGCAGCTCTGGGCGCGGACTGTTGCGTCTATGTGGGGGACAGTGAGGTGGATATTCTGACGGCGAAAAACGCCGGAGTGCCCTGTCTGTCCGTGCTCTGGGGCTTTCGGGATAAAGATACGCTGGAAGCGGCAGGGGGGACGGTTTTCTGCCGGACACCGGAAGAGCTTCCCGCAATTTTGAACCAGTGGGAGAAAGACAATGGCAAATGAATTTTATGCCCTCCTGGGCAGAATGCGCTATATCACCCGCTGGGGGCTGATGCGCAACAGCTTTTCTGAGAACATCCAGGAGCACAGCCACCAGGTAGCGGTGCTGGCCCATGCCCTGGCCCTGATCCGCCGGGATATTCTGGGCCTTCCCGGTCCCGATCCGGACCGCTGTGCCGTGGCGGCGCTGTACCATGATGCCTCGGAGATCCTCACGGGAGACCTGCCAACGCCCATCAAGTATGACAATCCGGACATCAAGGCCGCTTATAAACAGCTGGAGCGTGTGGCGGGAAACAAGCTGCTGGATATGCTTCCTCCGGCCCTGCGGCCCAGCTATGAGCATCTTGTGCTGGAGGATGATCCCCAGGTCACCCCCATCGTAAAAGCAGCGGACAAGCTCTCTGCCCACATCAAGTGTATTGAGGAGCAGAAGACAGGCAATACTGAGTTTGATTCCGCCGCCTCCCAGACCTGGAAGGCTATGAAGGAGATGGCGATGCCGGAGCTTGACTGGTTTCTGGATAACTGCCTGGCGGCTTTCTCCTGTAACCTTGACCAGCTTCGGTCTTGACGGGCGAAAAAAAGTGTGCTAAACTTGGCATAACGCCGCTGTGGTGGAATCGGTAGACACAGGGGACTTAAAATCCCCCGGTAGCGATACTGTACGGGTTCGAGTCCCGTCAGCGGCACCAGAAGAGGCCGCCCTTACAAGGGGCGGCCTCTTCTGGTGCCGCTGACTTAGACTCGAAAGGACGGCCCGGGCGTAGCCCGGGTAAAAAAGTGTCCGGTGGACACTTTTTTAGTCCGTGGGAGAGTCCCTTCGGATTCAGGACGCACCCCGTAGGGGTGTGGGCTGAAACCGAAAACAGGATATGGAAAAGTGAAGTTCACCGAAAAAATATCTAAAGTGTACACCACACACAGAAAAGGCACCCCCAAAGGGGTGCCTTTTCTGGTGCCGCTGACTTAGACTCGAAAGGACGGCCCGGGAGCAGTCTGGTAAAAAAGTGTCCGGTGGACTTGTTTTTTAGTCCGTGGGAGAGGTCCTTTGGTCCCCGCGGCATCCCGTAAGGAATGTGATCTGAAACGGAAAAAAGATATGGAAAACTGGAAGCCCAGGAGAATGAGCATCTGCAGTATCCACCACATACCAATGAGCACCGCAGTCCGGTACAAACGGTTGCGGTACTCATTGGTATGTGGTAAAATAAAACACAAAGGCAACTGCAAAGGAGGCAAAAGTATGGGAATGTTTTTTTCAAATATTCATTGCCGACAAACAGATTCTGTAAATGCGCAGGCTGTCCGGGATGCCATGGCCAAAATGATGGAAGTGGCCGGGTATCAGCTTACAGAGTCGGCAGAGGACAGTGACATTATGTATATCTGTGGGTCTGACTGCGGATGGATCTCCGTGTACACGGATTCCTTTACGTTCGCCAGTGCCCAGGATACAAAGAAAGTGATCGAACCGCTGTCCGAAACACTGCATACCGATGTGCTTGCAGTTGCGTGCTTCGACAGCGATTACCTGTTTATGCATCTGGTCAATACCCAGGATCAAACCGATGCGTGGGCGAATGTGGGCAAAAATCCGGATGGCCCTATGCCGCGCAGAACTAATCTTACCGGATGGAAAAATAAGGTTTCGGACTTTGATGCTTTCAAAACTGCACTTCGCATGCGTTATGTATTTGCAGAGGAAGTTTTTGAGCGGACAGAGGCTACCCTGGGACTGCCTTTCGCCCATGCATGCCTGAGCGATGAGTTGGCGTTTGAGAATGATGGGAAAGGCTTTGTTGTGGAAAAGCTGCATTTTCAGAAGTCTTCTTCCAATGTGCCTTTGGAAGCTCCGAATCTTGTTATACCGCGCTATAGCTTGATACCCTGCCAGATTGGAAAACCTGAGATCATTACAGCGCTGAACACCGGCGGCACGTCAAAGGGGCTGGTCATTGCTTTTTCGGGTGATTATGTTGAACATGATGAAATTACATTTGAAAATGTTCAACTGGAATATCATTTTGACTTCCACCCCAGAAAGGTGATCCCACTGACATTGGAGAAACGGGAATGGAAGTCAGGACAGTATGTTTTTTACTGCGCGCTTCCCGACTTTAAGCTGCCGGAGAAAGTGGATGAAAGCCTTGGCTGGAAACGTAAAATGGATCTGGAATTTAAGCGGGAATTTGGTGTGCGGTTTACTCCAGTGGGGGACCCCGCAAAAGTGAATGCGATTACCCTGCATTTCATTCCTATGAAGACAGCAGCCGGAGAAGGACGGTGCGCCTGGAACGCTTCGCGGCTTTATTTTGGGCGTTAAAATATAAATGAAATCATCTGCCGTTTCGGTCAGAAAACCTGCGTGTCCTGCGAGATACCAGGATGACAAAATTTCAGCGCAAGCCGGAAAGAGAGGTTGCGCTGAAAAAAATAATATGTTATAATAATTCCGTTCCACACAGGCAGATCGTTCGAAGGATTGCCGCAAATGCTCCTGTGGATGCCGAATCTGCGCGAAAACAGAGGCGGAAAATTCTGGATGACAGGCCGGGTAATCTCAGAACAGAGTATTCAATACGCATAATGCGGTCAGGAAAAATGGCTGACATTATAAATCTAAATGATTCATTCAGGAGGAAACATCATGGCAAATAAATATGCCGGTACCCAGACCGAAAAGAACCTGGAAGCCGCGTTTGCGGGCGAATCCCAGGCCAGAAACAAGTACACCTATTTTGCTTCCAAGGCCAAGAAGGATGGCTTTGAGCAGATCGCCGCTTTGTTCCTGAAGACTGCCGACAATGAAAAGGAGCACGCGAAGCTCTGGTTCAAGGAACTGGGCGGCATTGGCTCCACCGCGGAGAATCTGGCTGCCGCCGCTGCCGGTGAAAACTACGAGTGGACCGACATGTATGCTGAGTTTGCCAAGACTGCGGACGCCGAAGGCTTCCCGGAGCTGGCTGCCAAATTCCGTGGCGTTGCCGCTATTGAGAAGAACCATGAGGAGCGTTACCGTGCCCTGCTTCACAATGTGGAAATGCAGGAAGTCTTTGCCAAGAGCGAAGTGAAGGTCTGGGAGTGCCGTAACTGCGGCCACATTGTGGTTGGCGAGAAGGCTCCCGAGGTCTGCCCGGTCTGCGCCCATCCCCAGGCATACTTTGAAATCAACGCGAAAAATTATTGATCCGGCATTAGAATTGCCTGATTACCGAAATTACAGCGCAGCAAAACCCGCCGCACCCTCTAAAAAGGGCATGCGGCGGGTTTCATAAAAACAAGCAAAAGTGCCTGGGGGGATTTGATGGAGTTCCTGACACTGAACCAAGCAATGCCGAGCACAGATGACTTCTTTTTTCGTGCTTTGACAGAACCGAATAATAAAGATGCTATGAAGAGTGTAAAAGGTTTCCCCAGTCTTGCGGGAGATCCAACCAACATCCAGTTCTTAACAAGAGCAGAGCATCTTTTTGCACACGGAGGAAATTGGCGGAACATTACATACGGAAGGTATATTTTATGAGATTTTTAACACTTCTTTCACATCTGGTTGACAAATACGGTAGCAATAAATCTTTCACGGATAACCAAGTTTGTCTACTTGGACCGCATGATCCTCCCCAAATTGCGGATCACTTTATCTATGCCCCAATGTCAAAATCTGTCGTTCAACATCTCATTCAGTCATATCGCAGACCTATCCCTGGGGACTTGCTAAAGTTGTACTCTTATGCGAATGGAATTGATATATTTCGTACAATGAGAAAAATTTCGGAAAGAATAAGTCTTCCCGCAAGCAGACTTTCTATCTTTGGAATTCCACTTCTTGCTGATAGAAAACATATCGAACCACTAAATATATGTTTAGAAGATTTGAGCCGGCTTCCTGGCACACCTGAAAACTGGCTAAAATTTGGTTGTTTTAGAGACATTTGTCAAGGAAAACTGGCGAATGAGTATGATTTGTATGTGGATACTGATGTAGGTGATGTATATCAGGTTGAACGTTGTGGAATATCAGTTTCGACTATTAGAGTATGGCAGTCCATTGATGCGTGTTTGTGTGATTTAGTAGAAAATGAAATCCAAAATGTTTGCATCTAGAGTACATTGTTACTGCAAATGAAAATGAAAGAGATATCCTGCATTATAGAATTGCGAGAGAATGTTAGGAGCATAATCTCCCATTAGCAAATGCGCTGATTTCATTAGCAAGCTCCGCAAAAACGTTCGAAGCCAATTAGCAAGAAATACAGAAACTGAATATCCAAAATTCCAATCCGATCCTGTGTTCGATTTTTTCCATTTAGCAAGAAAAAAGCCGTAAACCTCCGGAAATGAAGGTTTACAGCTTATATTTGGCACCCCCGGCGAGACTCGAACTCACTACCTTGCGCTTAGGAGGCGCACGCTCTATCCAGGTGAGCTACGGGGGCATATAGGAAAGACTGCCGCATGGGAACCTCCTTATTTTACCCGGAATATGCCGTCCTGTCAAGGAAAATCGGGAGATTTTTCCCACGGAAAAAGAAGCAGGTATTCCAACAGAGAATTTGGGAAAAGGGCGCTTACCGAAACGGGAATATCGCTGTCACAAAAAAATAATTTCAGTACAGAAAATCCGGCACGTTTTTTGCGGCAGGTATCATATACTGGCCTGGAGTTTTTTCGAAAGGAGCGAAGACAATGCCAGACTGTACGGATCCCTGGGGCGACCTGGATGACCTCATCTTTGATCAGGAAGACGGCGGACCAAGCGAGCGATAAAAGAAAACCATGCAGAAATGCCCGGCCGCAGCGTCGGTTCTTTTTTCATCTTCTTTTTGAATTCCGAATCAGCAAAAGCGGTCCATGCATTTTGTGACGTTCTTTTTTCGGGGGTGTTCTTTTGAGCCCCATTTTTTTAATGGAAATATCCATGTTTCCCTCGCTGTCCCGGAATCAGAACCACCACTTTAGTGGTGGTTCTGATTAATAAAACGGATTTTCCTATTTTTCCCCTTTACATATGCCGGCGTTTCCGCTATAATACTTGTAACTGCGCTATTTTACAGAAATGAGAGTATGCACTATGAATATTGCCTTTGATACCTATAAGCAGAAGCTCAACGACTGCCGTCCGGCCCTGGACGGTCTGGCGGATTCCCTCAATCTGGAGGGTGCGAAGAATGAGCTTGAGCGGCTTCACGCCATGCAGGAAGCGCCTGGGTTTTGGGATGATCCGGAGCGGAGCCAGAAGATTACCATGAAAACCCGCCAGCTGGAATCCAAGCTGGAGCGCTACAAAAAGATGGTGAGTGCCTGGGACGACCTTACCACCATCTGCCAGATGGCGGAAGAAGAGGACGACGACTCCATGCTGGAGGAGCTGAAGGAAGGCTTCGCCAAGCTGGAGGAGGAGATGGAGGTCTGCCGCCTGGAGACCCTGCTTACTGGGCACTATGACAAAAATAATGCCCTCATGAGCTTCCATGCCGGTGCGGGCGGAACGGAGGCACAGGACTGGTGCCAGATGCTCTACCGGATGTATACCCGCTGGGCGGAGGCCCACGGCTTCACCTATAAGATCCTGGATTACCTGGAAGGGGACGAGGCCGGTCTCAAGTCCGCCGATATTATGATTGAAGGCGAAAATGCCTACGGTTTCCTGAAAGGGGAAAACGGTGTCCACCGGCTGGTGCGGATTTCTCCCTTTGATGCCAACGCCCGGCGGCAGACCTCTTTCTCTGCCGTGGAGGTCATCCCCGATATTGCCGACGACAGCCAGGATGTGGAGATCAAGCCCGAGGACTACGAGATGCAGGTCTACCGTTCCTCCGGTGCCGGCGGCCAGCACATCAACAAGACTTCCTCCGCTGTCCGGCTGATCCACAAGGCTACGGGCATTGTGGTGTCCTGCCAGACCGAGCGGAGCCAGTTCCAGAACAAGGAGACCTGTCTGCGTATGTTGCGCAGCAAGCTGGTGGAGATTAAGGAGCGGGAGCACCTGGACAAAATCTCCGACATTAAGGGTGTGCAGCAGAAGATCGAGTGGGGCAGCCAGATCCGCAACTATGTATTTATGCCCTACACCCTGGTGAAGGATACCCGTACCGGCTGTGAGACCTCCAACGTGAATGCCGTCATGGACGGGGCGCTGGATCCCTTTATTGAAAGCTATCTCAACTGCCTGGCTACCGGCAACTGGGTGCAGAAGTAAGAACCGGCGAATAATCAGAAAAAGTACCGATTTCCTCTTGCTTTTTTTAAAAGCCTGTGGTATACTGTACAGGCTATCGAGATTTTTGTGCTTTTTGGCACATTGCGAGAATCCTTCACAAAGGAGGTTAGTTACATGGGTGTTGTTAAGACGATTCTGATCGTGCTGGAGGCCATTGCCAGCCTGGCACTGATCGTTGTGGTGCTGCTGCAGTCCGGCAAGGAGGCTGGCCTGTCCGGTGCGCTGTCCGGTTCCTCCGACTCTTATCTGAGCAAGAATAAGAACGGCAGCCTGGATCATATTCTGGCTTCTTCCACCAAGTGGATCGCCATTGGCTGGATTCTGCTGACCCTGATTCTGAGCCTGGTGTAAGCGCCTCCGGAAAAATGAACATACGACCACAGGATTTTATCCTGTGGTCTTTGTTATTTTGCCCGATGACTTTTTCATCCGTTTGTGATAGAATAGCCTACGGGAAAAAATTGGAAACGTTTTCATACCTTTCCCACGGAGGTGTATAGCTTCCGCTAAATAGAACCATACTCTGATTGTAAAGGAGAGGAAATAATATGGAAGCACAGAAATTGGCGGGTCTTGAGCCGCAGGCGGTGTTTGCCTGCTTTGAAAAGCTCTGCGCCATCCCTCACGGATCCCGGAATACCAAGGCCATCAGTGACTACCTGGTAGCCTTTGCCCGGGAGCAGGGGATCCGGTGCATCCAGGATAATCTGAACAATGTGATCCTCTTTGGGGAGGGAACCTGCGGTATGGAGAGCCATGCGCCGGTGATCCTGCAGGGGCACATGGATATGGTGTGTGAAAAAGATCCCGGCTGTCCCCTGGACATGACTTCCCAGGGGCTGGATGTGACCCATGACGATACCTGTGTCTATGCAAAGGGCACCACCCTGGGCGGCGACGATGGCATTGCCGTGGCCTATGCCATGGCGCTGCTGATGAATAAGACCATAGCCCATCCTCCGCTGGAAGTCATCATCACTGTGGATGAGGAAATCGGTATGCTGGGTGCCGCGGAAATCGACCTGAGCATGCTGAAAGGGCGCCGGATGATCAACCTGGACTCCGAGGAGGAGGGGATCTTTACAGTGTCCTGCGCTGGTGGAGCTACCGCGGTGATCGCACTGCCCAATGCCCGCCATGCAGTATACGGCCCCTGCATCCGGCTGGCTGTTGACGGCCTGCAGGGCGGTCACTCCGGCGCGGAGATTCACAAGAACCGGGCCAACGCCAACAAGGTCATGGGCGAGTTTCTGGGCAGAATTCAGAAGCTGATGCCCCTGTGCCTGACCTCCTTCTCCGGCGGCTCCAAGGATAATGCCATTCCCAGGTCCTGCCAGGCCACGGCGGTTGCCATGGGCATCCATCTGGAACGGATCAATGAAGTGGCCGCTGCTCTTCAGGCGGAGATCCGGGAGAAGTACGATGAGCCGGAAGCCACGGTGCAGGCCTTTGATGTGGACGCTCTGGGCGGCAACGGCCTTTCCACGGAAGATACCGCCAAGGTCATTGCCCTGCTTAACGCGGTCCCCAATGGGGTGCAGGCCTATTCCGCCGACATTCCGGGCCTCGTGCAGACCAGCCTGAATATGGGCATTGCCAAGCTGGGGGAGCGGTTTACCGCCACCTTCTCCGTCCGCAGCAGCGTCAACCAGGAGAAGCAGGCGCTGCTGGATAAGCTCCGGGAGCTGGCCGAATTTTACGGCGGAAGCTACTCCCAGATGGGAGAGTATCCCGCCTGGGAGTACCGGAAGGATTCC
The DNA here is from genome assembly GCA_945873295.1 of uncultured Clostridia bacterium. Lineage (GTDB taxonomy): Bacteria > Bacillota > Clostridia > Oscillospirales > Oscillospiraceae > Faecousia. The sequence continues at coordinate 1,161 of CAMCCS010000015.1, read as the reverse complement.
GCCCTGCGGGATACCATGGTCCGGATCTACCGGCAGATGTTCGGGAAAGAACCCGAGGTGCTGGCCATCCACGCGGGTCTGGAATGCGGTCTTCTGGGACAGAAGATCCCCGGTCTTGACTGCGTGTCCATTGGACCCCAGATGCATGACATCCATACCAGCCGGGAAAAGCTGGAGATTGCCTCCACGGAGCGCACCTGGCGTTTCCTGCTGGAGGTCCTGAAGGCACTTTAAGATAACAAAACACGGTACGGTTTCCAGAAACCGTACCGTGTTTTTTCAGCGGGAGGAATCCGCCGGGAAAAGCAAATGTATATCCTTAGCTTTTTACTCCTTCGGATCACAGAAAGGTTGCCGCGGCTTTCATTCCCTCTATGTCTCCGGTGCGGAGAAAATGCTGCATGAGCCTGCGCATGGTATTGCTGCTCAGAAACGGATACAGGGGCGTCAGGTCCTTTACACTGCAGCCCTTATCCAGCTGATGATTCACGATTTCGTCCAGCGTTTCTTCTTCAAGAAAGGGCGCGAGACCTCCAAGGGCATGCAGGTCTATGTCTTCTATTTTTTGTGCGATTTTGGACAGCGTTTGTTCGCTGAGGAAAGGGGCCAGATGGGTGAGCTTGTGTTCATCCACTTGCTCCATGCACTGCTCTGCCAGGTCGTCCAGGGTGTTTTCACTTAAAAAGGGGGCGAGGGCAAGAATTCCCTCCCAGTCGCTGGTGTCCGCCTTGGAGACCAGAGCATCCAGCTGACTTTCACTGAGAAAAGGTGCGGCGCAGGCAAGCTCTGCCAGGCTGTCATAGTGGATGTTTCCGATAATCTCGTCGGTCATGTCCTCATCCAGAAAGGGAAGCAGCGGGCTGATGTCCTTGAGGGATGTCTTTGCTTCACTGCTCTGGGCTGCCTTTTTTGTTTCGGCGTGTACCTGGGCAGGGGAGAGAATGGGGGCCACCTCGGCCAGTTCCTCCACGGAGAGGGCTGCTTCCGGCTCTGTCAGTACCTTTTCAACGGCCATAGAGGCCTGGGACTGGCCGCCAAGGAGCAGATGAATATCCAGGTCCAGAATCTGGCTCAGGGTCTCCAGCTTCGCAATATCCGGCATGGAGTTTCCCGTTTCCCTTAGTTAAAGATATTGTTGGGTATCTCAAGATGTGTCATTCG
>CAMCCS010000014.1 GCA_945873295.1 uncultured Clostridia bacterium | reverse complement strand
GCCATGGAGAAGATGGCGGACCATACCGGCTTATCCCTGAACAGGGATTCATTCTTCATGGGCATGCACTCCTTTGGTTTCGTTTTGTTTCATACGCCATGCGGTATCGATTCCATGAACGGCGCAGGATTTGGCTTCTTCCCTGGTCAGGCGGCAATTCTGGTTTTCTCCAGAATGCCATCCTTTCCGCAATTACAGACTTCCGAGGTGGTACAGGCTTTCCTTGGGCTTGCGCGCCATGGTGGCGCGGTCAACGCTTACAAGGCCGAAGCGCATCCGGTAGCCCATCTGCCATTCGAAGTTGTCCATCAGGCTCCAGTAGAAGTAGCCCTTTACGGGGATGCCGTCGGCAATGCAATTTGCGACACCGTCCGTGGCGATGTTGATAAAGTTGACACGCCGGGAATCATCGTCGCAGGAAACGCCGTTTTCCGTCACCATCAGATTGCCCTTAAAGTCCTTCGCCACAGAGCGGATCACATGTTCAAGGGCCTGGGGATAGTATTCATAGCCCATCTGGGTACGCTCGGCACCGTCGGGAACGGGCAGGTCATCCTCTGCTCCTACAATGGTGCGTGTGTAGTTCTGAACACCCAGGAAGTCATCGCCCTGAATGTAGGGAAGATAATGGGTAAATTCCTCAGCCCAGGTTTCCTCCGCTCTGGCTTCGCCGCCCTCTACCGGCTGCAAATCGTGAAGGCTCAGGGTCAGACCCACCTGAATGTGGGGGTACAGAGCCTTAATAGCTTTCTTTGCGGCCTGATGACATTTCATGGTCAATTGGTCGCTGTGCTCACTGCCGCCTAAGTTGAAGCAGTGGGGCTGGGGGGTGCCGAAGAGTTCCGCGTTCTCCATGGCCTGGAACTTCATATTTTCCATCATGGCTTGCATGTTCAGACCCATCTGAACCTCGCCGCCTCCGTTCTTCGCGGCAGCCTCGGCGGCCCTTTTGGCCATCATGGTATACCGCCGGGAAATGGCAGCCACCTGCAGACCCATGTTGGCCTCGTTGATGGTGCAGACATACTTAAGCTCGCTCCCCAGGGCCCGGATGACGTAGGTGACATATTTCTCAAAGTCCTCCACCACGGTCTCGGCTTCCCACCCGCCCTTGCGGATGATCCAGACGGGGCTGGAGAAGTGGAACAAGGTCACAATGGGTTCAATTCCGTTTTTCCGGCAGCAGCGGATAACCTTCCGATAGTGTTCAATCTGCGCGTCGTCGAATACGCCGTCCTCGGGCTGGATCCTCGCCCACTCAATGGAGAAGCGATAGGCATTCAGACCGGCTTCCCGCATCAGCCGGATATCTTCGGCATAGCGGTTGTAGTGGTCACAGGCAATGCCGCTTTTTTCCTTATAGGTGGAATGGGGCATCTGCTCCTGGGCCCAGCAGTCGGAGTTCGTGTTGTTGCCCTCCACCTGATGGGCAGCGGTGGCGGCGCCGACGAGAAAGCCTTTCGGGAATTTGCTCATAATGAATCGCTCCTTTGTAATTATTTGATGCTGGAATTGTAGCACAGCGAATAAAACAGAAAAAGGCAAAATCATGCAATTCAGGGTAATAATATGTGGATTGATCACATATACACATTTTTTTGACTTTAATCGCAGGATTTTGCCTGTTCAAAGGAAAAAAGATACGCTATGATGACACCATCAAAAGCCCGAGGGCGAAATTAAGGAGGAAATCTCATGGCAAGAACCAGAAAACCCACCCAAAGTGAGATCGACGGCGTACAGTACCGCAGAGCGAAGCTCTGGCAGATCATCCTGTATTCCTGCAACGCGTTTGTGGGAATGAGCGTTTATACCCTGATCGGCTACGCCAACTACGCCGGTATGATCGGCTTCGGCATGACCGCTGCCGTCATCGGCATCGTACTGACATGCACCCGTATCCTGGACGGCATCACCGACCCCCTGCTGGCCCTGCTGTATGACAAGGTGGACACAAAGTTCGGCAAGCTGCGGATTCTGGTTGCCGGAGGCTTTGCCATTGAGGCCGTTGCCCTGTGGCTGATGTTCGATGGGATGTCCTCCAAGGGCTTTAACGGCGTGGTGTTCGTTGCTCTGTATGTCCTGTACGTCATCGGCTACACCATCACCAACATGACGGCCCAGACTTTGCCCGCCATCATGACCAATGATCCCAAGCAGCGTCCCATGATGGGTGTCATCATTACCGCATTCAACTACCTGATCCCCATCGTTCTGTCTGTCGCATTGCCGGTGGTCGTTCTCCCCATGGCTGGCGGTCAGTTCAACCAGATTTTCCTGTCCATGACTGTGAAAATCTGCCTGGCAATGGGCGCCTTCGGCGTGGTCATGGTCTGCATCGGCATCTCCGCTTTCGATAAGCCCGAGTATTACCGGGGCATCGGCAAGCAGGAGCCGCTGAAGATTAAGGATATGGTTGCCGTTCTGAAGGGCAACAAGCCCCTGCAGTGCTACATTGCCGCCCAGGCCTCCGACAAGGTGGCTCAGATCACCATGACCCAGTCCGTCATCACGACCTTGGTCAACGGTATCCTGATCGGCAACATGGGTCTTGCCTCCATCCTGGGCATGATCGGAATGCTGCCCTCCATCCTCTTTGCGTTCATCGGAGGCAAATACGCCGGCAAGCACGGCAGCATGAAGGCCATTGTCAACTGGACCAAGGTCTGTATGGCGCTTGCTGTGGGTCAGTTTGTATTTATGGTTATCCTTCGCTTCTCTGTGGGCACCCAGGCAATTGCCGCCATGGGCATCCCCATGATTCTTCATGTGGTATTCACCCTGGGTCTGAACGCTGCCAAGATGTGCGTCACCACGGCGGATAACTCCTTTATGGCAGACGTCATTGACTACGAGCTGGATCGCTCCGGCAAGTACATCCCTGCCGTCGTATCCGGCACCTACAGCCTGATCGACAAGATCATCTCCTCCTGTGGCGCGCTGCTGGCAAGCCTTGCCATCATGATCTGCGGCTACACCAGCTCCACGCCTCCCCAGCCCGGCGACCCCGCTACCAACGGCGTGTTCTGGGTCGCCATGGGTGTGTCCGTCGGTCTTCCCCTGATCGGCTGGTGGATCACTCTGATTGCCATGAAGAAGTGCCAGCTGACCAAGGAAGAAATGGTCAACGTCCAGAAGCGGATTGCTGAGAAGAAGCAGCAGGGCATTCTGGAAATGGCACGGGAAAACGGTGTGAACGTATAACCCACTGCAATAAAAGGTGCCTGCTCTTGGGCAGGCACCTTTTGGGCTATCGGTGATTGCGGTATTCCACGGGCGTCTTTCCGGTGACTTCCCGGAAGCAGCGGGTAAAATAGTTCCGGCTGGTAAAGCCCAGCTTGTCGGAGATTTCCTGGACGGAGCTTTCCGAGGTTTCCAGCAGGATTTTGGCACGCTCGATTCTTGCGGCTTTTACATAATCGCTGATGCCGAAGCCGGTTTCCTCCCGGAAGCGGCGGGTGAAATAGGTTACGGAATACCCAACCAGATCCGCCAGCTCCTGGGCGTGGATATTCCGGTCCAGGTTCATTTCGATATAATTGCAGCAGCGCTGAATGGGCTCGGAATACTTTGGGTTTTCCCGGGTCCGGTGAACCCGGCGGACAAAATCATCGTACATACTCATACAGACGGTGGAGGTTTCGTCAATGGTGTGGGCATCCAGGGCGCTTTGAATGTAGGCATCCCCCAATGAGTAGGCTTCCTCCGGGCTGAGGCCTCCCTCGATGGCAGCCCGGCAAACAATGGAGCAGAACACAATGGTGCTTACCCTGGCGTTTCGCATCGGGTCTTTGGTGTTGATTTTGACTCCGTCCGAAATGTTCATGGAGGCGCTGAGGGCTTCCTTGTAGTTCAGATCTCCCAACCGGACCATTTCCAGCATGGCCTTTTCCGCATTGTACACCCGATGACGATCCGTTGGTTTCCGATGGTTCACAGCGGAAAGCGCCTGAATGTCATCCACAAACACATCGCTGATTTCGATGCGCTGACCGGTGACACAGTAGTGGAGCATTCTTAAGTTTCTGGAGAAGATGGTATACTGGCTGGACGGAACCCGATAGATGGCCTCGTAAAAGCTGCGCAGCCATGCCGCACTGTAGCCGCTGAAATCTTTGGATCGAAAGCCCCGATAGATGCTGTCCGCGGAGGCATTGGAATAGAATACCGGCCCGATCACATGGCACCGATAGAGCACGTTTTCCGCCTTCTCAAAAGCCGCGCCCCAGATCAGGCCGGTATCGCCGCTGAGGAAAATGGGGGTATTTCGCTCTGACCCGACTGTAAGCATCTTTTTTAGGCATCCGAACACATCAAAGGCCGCGGCAAATACAGCCTGATCCGGACAATTGGAGAAGAGCAGCTTCCCGGACGCGTCATAGCTCCAGCTGTAGATATTTCCGTCGCAGAGCATCAGCTCCCGAAACAGCTCCAGATTCTGCTGTACCTCCATGGAAATCCCTCCCTTTCCCATATCATAAGAAATAAATCATTCTTTTTCAAGTCTTTTTAGTAAAGGAGTCCTATTATGCGTAAAATACTCCCAATTCATGACAATTGGCTGTTTTCCAAGCTGAGTACCGGGGAGGCTGCCGAGGCTGTCACCCTGCCCCATACCTGGAACGCGGTTGACGGTCAGGACGGCGGCAATGATTACTACCGGGGCACCTGCTATTATACCCGGCAGCTGGCCAAACCGGCGATCAATCCGGGCGATGAGGTCTGGCTGGAGTTTCTGGGGGCTGCCCACACCTGTGAGGTGATGCTCAATGGTGAGATGATTTGCCGCCATGAGGGCGGCTACAGCACCTTCCGGGTGAAGCTGGAGAATCTGAAAGAAAACAACACCCTGGTGGTGAGCGTGGACAATTCCGATAACGACCGGGTTTATCCCCAGAAGGCGGACTTTACCTTCTACGGCGGACTGTACCGGGGGGTTAATCTGATTGTGGTACCCGCTTCCCATTTTGAACTGGGCTGCTGCGGAACCCCAGGCATCAAGGTTACCCCTGTGGTGAATCTGGAAGAAAAGAACGCTGTGGTCACCGTGGAAACCTGGCAAACAAAAGCGGAAGCAGTTACAATGGAAGCAGCCGGGAAGACCCAGACCGTTCCCAGCGTAGCCGGTTACGCCAAGGCAGAATTCACCATTGAGCATGTCCATCTTTGGGACGGAATCGACGACCCTTATCTTTACACAGCCACCGCTACCCTGCCCAGCGGCGACAGCGTGTCAACCCGCTTTGGCTGCCGAAAATTTGAGATCGACCCGCAGAAGGGCTTTCTCCTGAACGGCAGGAGCTATCCCCTCCGGGGCGGCTCCCGGCATCAGGACTGCAAGGGCGTGGGCAATGCCCTGACCATGGAGCACCACAGGCGGGATATGGAGATCATCCGGGAGATGGGCTGCAATACCCTGCGCCTTGCCCACTACCAGCACGCCCAGGAATTCTATGACCTCTGCGACGAGTACGGCATGGTGGTCTGGGCGGAGATTCCCTACATCACCATGCATATGGGTGGAGGCAGAGCCAATACCCTCTCCCAGATGGAGGAGCTGGTGGTGCAGAATTACAATCATCCCTCCATTGCCGTATGGGGCCTGAGCAATGAGATTACCGCTGCCAGCGCAGTGAATGAGGAATTGCTGGAAAACCACCGGGCGCTGAACGACCTGTGCCATAAGCTGGACAGCACCCGTCCCACCACCATGGCCAATGTGTTCATGCTGGAGATTGACAGCCCCATTCTGGAAATTCCCGACGTGAACAGCTACAATCTGTACTTTGGCTGGTACCTGGGAGAACTGGAACAGAATGACGAGTTCTTTGACGAGTACCACGAGAGGTACCCTGACCGCTGCATTGGTTTTTCCGAATACGGCGCGGACGCCAATCCCCAGTATCAGTCCCCGAACCCGGAAAAGGGGGATTACTCCGAGAGCTATCAGGCTGTGTACCACGAGCACATGCTGAATATGATCGAGGCGCGGCCCTGGCTGTGGGCAACCCACATCTGGAACATCTTCGACTTTGCCGCCGACGGACGGGATGAGGGCGGCAAGCATGGCGAGAACCAGAAGGGCCTGGTGACCTTTGACCGCCAGACCAAGAAGGATGCTTTCTATCTCTACAAGGCACACTGGAACAAAAAGGAGCCCTTTGTCCACATCGCAGGGGGAAGATATGTGGATCGTCCCGAACCTGTCACGGAAATTAAGGTTTACTCCAATCAGACGGAAGTGACCTTGAGCGTGGACGGAAAGCCCTTTGAGACCCAGACGGGGAAATTCGTGTTCCGGTTCCAGGTGCCGATTTCCGGCGAGCATTCCATTCACGCCTCCTCCGGCGACTGCCACAGTGTCATTCTCGTCCGGAAGGTCAGTGAGCCGAATCCGGAATACCGGATGGTTGCGTCCGCACCGGTGATCAACTGGTTTGATGCCGACGAGATTGACCCGGAGTATTATTCTGTTGCCGACAAGCTGGCCGATATTCGCCAGCATCCCGAAGCGGGCGCGGTGATCGATGCTATGATGGCCCAGGGCGCTTCTGCCCGGGGAGATGTGGCGGACGCGGTGAAGGACAATCCCGCCCTCCAAAGAATGATGGGCAGAATGACTCTGATCTCCCTACTCAAGCAGTCCGGTGCCGATGAGCAGGCAGTGAAGCAGCTCAACCGCATTCTGCAAAGATACAAAAAGGTGTGATTTTGATGAAGACAACGTACTGCAATCCCCTTGACCTGAGCTATCGATATTCTCACATGAACGAGGGAAAGCGCCTTGCCCACCGGGAGGGCGCGGACCCCACCCTGATTTTCTTCAAGGGCACCTATTACGCTTTCGTATCCATGAGCGCGGGCTTCTGGCACAGCAGGGATCTTCTGAACTGGGAATTCCACCCGGCGCCCGATCTGCTGATTTATGATTACGCGCCGGACGTGCGGCAGGTGGGGGATTACCTGTATTTTTGCGCCTCCCGCAGGAATGTGAACTGTCCCATTCTGCGCACCAAAGACCCTCTGAACGAGAAGTTCGAGCAGGTTAGTGCTCCGTTTCCTTTCTGGGATCCCGACCTTTTCTTAGATGATGACGGGCGGGTATACCTCTATTGGGGCTGCACCAACACAGAACCAATCTGGGGCATTGAGATGAACCCGGAAACCATGCTGCCCATTGGCGAAAAGGTTCCACTCATTTACGGAAGGGAATCGGAACTGGGATATGAGCGTCCCGGTGACAATGGGGTTGCTTCCAAGGAAAACAGCGTTGTCTACCAGCATCTAAAGCATATGTTTAATCCGGAAACCCAGCGTATTGAATTTCCCACGGGCATGGAAAATCTCGGCGGCTACTCTGCCGAAGCCATGACGGCCATGTTCCTCTGCGTGGGCAAGCCCTATATCGAGGGGGCCTTCATGACAAAGCATGACGGAAAATACTATCTGCAATACGCCTGCCCCGGTACCCAGTACAATACCTATGCCGACGGTGTGTATGTGGGCGACAGCCCTCTGGGCCCCTTTACGCTGCAAAAGAGCAACCCATACTCCAGCAAGCCCGGCGGCTTCATCACCGGAGCGGGCCACGGCAGCACCATCCGGGATGCCTATGGGAATTACTGGCATGCCTCCACCATGCGCATCAGCATCAATCACGATTTTGAGCGGCGGATTGGTCTGTTCCCCGCTGGCTTTGATAAGGACGGTGTGATGTTCTGCAATCAGAATTTCGCCGACTATCCCCATGAGGTTCCGAATGGGAAATTCGATGCCGCTGACCAGAAGCCCAAATGGATGCTCTTAAGCTACAACAAAAAGGCAACCGCTTCCTCCGGAGAGCACCCGGAGCTGGCGGTGAACGAGGATATCCGGGATTGGTGGAGTGCGGACACTGCCGAACCGGGGGAGTGGCTCTGCGTGGACTTGGGAAAAGCAGAGGATGTCCGTGCGATCCAGGTCAACTTTGCCGATGAAGCCCTGTCGCCTGAATTCCCCCCGGAGGAATACGGCAGCGACCGGGGGGACCGCCGCATAGAGCTTGCGCCCCAGATTTCCCAGTATACCATCGAGGCAAGCCGCGACGGGGAAAAATGGATCGTTCTGGAAGAGGTTGCCCGGGAATGCTCCAACGGTTATTACGAATACATAGACGGAATCTCTGCCCGGTTCATCCGTGTCGTAGGTGGTAAGCTCCCCTACGGACAGGTCATGCGTATTTCCGGACTGCGGGTTTTCGGCAATGGCAGCGGTGAAAAGTGCGAAGCGGCGCAGGCAAAGGCTCAGCGGGTGGGCGATCTGGAAGCAGTGGTATCCTGGCAGCCTATTGAGAACGCCCAGGGCTGTAATGTCCGCTACGGCACAGCCCCGGACAAGCTCTACATGAGCTGGCTGGTCTACGGGGCGGATGCGGTGAAGCTGACTACCTTAATCAAAGGGCAGGAATATTACGTCTGCGTGGACAGCTTCAACGAAAACGGCATTACTCCCGGGGAAATCATCAAGGTGGTGTGAGTATGGTACAAAAGGCAGTTCAGCAGTTTATGCTGGGTTCTGTACTGAAAAAGGAAGCGTCTGTCAGGGAAACCCTTGCCGCTATCAAGGCGGCAGGGTATGACAGCATCGAGCTGTGCGGCTTTATGCTGCACCCCATGGGTTTTCTGATTCGTATGCTGACGAAAGCAGCCGGGATGCCCGTGGGCAGCGGCGGCAATCTGGATTGGGAAAAACTGGTGAAAGAATCCGGGCTGAACGTGGTCAGTGTCCATCAGGATTTGGGTGCTATCCAGCGGGATGCGAAGGCAGTCGCGGAGGAAGCGAAACGGTTTGGCACGGATACAGTGGTGATCACAGGGATGTACCGTTTTGACTACGGCAGCGAGGAAGCTGTGCGGGAGCTTGCCCAGCGGCTGAACGCGGCTGGCAAAGCCCTTGGGTCGCAGGGAATTCGGCTGCTGTACCACAATCACAACTGTGAACTGCGAAAGGTCAATGCGGACAAGTGTGCCTACGATCTGCTGCTGGCGGAAACGGATGAGAATTATGTAAACTTCGAATTCGATTCCTACTGGTTCACCGAGGGCGGCGCGGATGCCAAGCTGTGGATGCGCCGCTTGGGGAATCGAATGAAGCTCTGGCACATCAATGATCGGGGCACCCGGATGACCGGCCCCGCCATGACCCCCATCCTGAAAACCGACAGCATGGAGCTGGGCACCGGCAATATGGATCTTTTGGGCCTGTGGGAGATTGCGAAAGAAAACGGCGTGGAGGCTGTGATTCTGGAAAGCCACCGGAACTGGGTAGAAAACAGTCCGGTGAAAAGCCTGGAGCTGAGCGCCAAATGGCTGTGTGCGCATATTGAAGGAGAATGACCATGAGGGCAATTCGGCTAAAAACGGAACATCTGGTGAATCCTCTGGGCTTGCAGACCGCAAACCCAACCCTGAGCTGGAACTGCGCCGATGGCATCACCCAGACCGCGTATCAGATTATCGCAAAATCGAAGAATAGAGTTGTCTGGGACAGCGGCAAGGTTGCTTCTTCCCAAATGTCCGTGGAGTATGGCGGATCTGCTGCCGGGGCAAGGGAGTGGATCGAATGGAGCGTTACCCTTTGGGACGAGAATGGAGAGCCCGGCCAGCCGGAAAGCGCCTGGTTTGAAATGGGACTCATTGATGGCAGCTGGGAGGCAAAATGGATCGACCCGGAGCTGCCCCACGAGGAGAAAACCCGGCAGCCCGCCAGCGTTCTCCGGAAAACCTTTTTTACGGATACCACGGAAAACGCCAGACTGTATATCACCTGCCACGGTATGTACAAGGCGCGGATCAATGGAAAGCCGGCCCATAGCTTTGTGTACGCACCGGGAACCGACGATTACCGCAAGCGTCTGCAATATCAGGTTTTCGATGTGACCGAGCTGCTGAGATCCGGAGAAAATGAAATCGCTGTTACCCTGGGCGACGGCTGGTATCGGGGCAACAACGGTGTGGATGGGCTGTACAATTATTATGGCTCCGACCTGGCGCTGCTGTGCCAGCTGGAGGTATCCGGGAAGCCGGTTCTCCTGAGTGACGAAACCTGGCAGGCCAGCCAGTCCGGCCCCATTCGCCTGAATGATATGGAAAAAGGCGAAACCTACGATGCCCGGATGGAAGCTATAACCGACTGGCACGGCGTTACCGTAAAGGACTATTGTCTCGATGTGCTCTGCTGCTCGGAATCCGTCCCCATTCTGGAACAGGAGCGTTTCCCGGGAAGGGTATTCAAGACCCCCAATGGAGAGACAGTCGTCGATTTCGGGCAAAATCTGGCGGGCTACACCGAACTGAAGGTTTCTGCGAAAGCAGGACAGAAGATTACCCTGTGGCACGGGGAAACCCTGGACGAAAACGGGAACTTCACCCAATCCAATTTTGACCCCGGTGAACGGAACAAAAACGGTGGAATCCCCCAGCGCATCGATTACATTTGCAAGGATGGCCTGAACGTGTATAAGCCCAGCTTTTCCTATTTTGGCTTCCGCTACGCCAAAGTGGAAAGCGACATGGATTTGACGGACGCGGAATTTACGGCCATCGCGGTTTATTCGGAAATGCCGCAGACCGGCTTTTTCTCCTGCGGCAATGCGGATGTGAACCGCCTGTTCCTCAACAGCCTGTGGAGTATGCGCTCGAACTTCTGCGACATTCCTACAGACTGTCCCACCCGGGAACGGGCGGGTTGGACAGGGGACGCGGGCGCCTTTACACCCACCGGCGTAAAACTCGCGGACTGTTATCCTATCTTACGGAAATGGCTGGCAGAATGCCGCCTTGCCCAGGGGGAGGACGGACTGGTTGCCAATATTGCCCCTGTCAACAACAGCGGCAGCTTCATTTCCAATATGCTGCAGGGCTCCTCCGGTTGGGGCGATGCCTGTATTTTGGTGCCCTGGGCACTGTATGAAGCCTACGGCGACAAGCGCATTCTGGAAGAAAACTACGAAATGATGACAAAGTGGTTATCCTTTGTGGAAGCTCGCGCCCAGAAAACCAGGATTCAGAATCTGCGAAATCCCTATAAAAAGTATCTTGTGGATGAGGGCTTCCACTTCGGAGAGTGGCTGGAGCCGGATGTGAGCAGTATGGACACCATGAAGAAGAACATGATGTTCGGCGCTCCCGAGGTGGCTACAGCCTACTATTATAAGTCCGCCGGGTTGGTTGCCCGGATCGCGGATATTTTGGGGAAAACCGAGGATTCCAGAAGATATAAGGACATTGCGGAGGGAGCCCGGAATGCATACCGTTATACCTGCACCCAAAACGGTGTGATAACCTCCAAGCGTCAAGCGGAATACGTCCGTCCCATTGCGTTTGGACTCCTGGATGAAGCGGAGTCCCAGGCAGCGGCAGATCAACTGGCGGCAATGGTGGCTGACAACAACTACCATTTGAACACGGGCTTCCTGGCAACGCCATTCCTCTGCCGGGTGCTGTCTGACTACGGTCATACCGATACGGCCTACCGGCTCCTGCTGCAGGATACCGCCCCCAGCTGGCTTTACCCGGTGAAGCACGGCGCCACCACCATCTGGGAAAGCTGGGACGGTGTGCGGGAGGATGGAACGGTACATGATTCCCTGAACCATTACGCCTACGGCGCGATTTCCGGCTGGCTGATGGGGGATGTCTGCGGCATCCGGCTCGACTGCGGCAAGCTGACCATTGCTCCCAAACCCTCCGGAAAACTTGGACATGCGGAAGCAAAATGGATTTCCCCTGTGGGAACCATTGAAAGCAAGTGGCACTATAATGGGAACCGGGTGGAATTTGAAGTGATGATTCCAGCCAATGTAACCGCTGAGATTCGTTTGCCCGACGGCGGCACCTTCCATGTACAATCTGGAAATCATGTTTTCTCCTGTGAGGAATAAAACGAAGCTCCGCGCTTAAAAAACTGCAAAATAATGGAATGTGAAAGGAAGCGGCAATATGCCAATGAAAATGGGTTGGCGCTGGTATGGCGAGGGTAATGACCCCGTATCTCTCGGCGACATCAAGCAGATCCCCGGCGTGGAAAGCATCGTATGGGCTCTGCATAACAAAATGCCTGGCGAAATCTGGACCGAGGAAGAAATTAAAAAGGAAGTTGATTTGATTCACAGCTTTGGCTTTGATGCTGAGGTAGTGGAATCCGTCAATGTCCACGATGATATCAAGATTGGACTGCCCACCCGGGATGCGCTCATTGAGAACTATAAGACCTGTATCCGAAATCTGGGCAAGTACGGTGTAAAGGTGATCTGCTATAACTTTATGCCCATCTTTGACTGGACGAGAACGGATCTGTTCCACCCCGTCGGTGACGGCTCCACGGCGCTGTTCTACCAGAAGGACATGATTCAGGACGACTACAAGGCAATGGCGGAGTACATCCTGAACTTCACCGAGAAGTACAACATGACATTCCCCGGCTGGGAGCCGGAGCGGATGGCGAGGCTTGACGAGCTGTTCAAGGCGTATGCCCCTGTGACCAAGGAACAGCTGTGGGAGAACCTGTTCTACTTCCTGAGAGCGATCATGCCTGCCTGCGAGGAGGCTGGCATCAGAATGGCCATCCACATGGACGATCCCCCATGGGATATCTTCGGCCTGCCCCGGCTGATGGTGGACGAAGCCGCCTGCGAGAAGCTCCTGACAACGGTCGACCATCCCTGCAACTGCCTGACCCTCTGCACCGGTTCTCTCAATGCCAATCCGGAGAACAACTGCGCCGATATTATCCGCAAGCATCACGCCCGCATCGCCTTTGCCCATATCCGCAACATCCATCACTTCCCCAACGGCGACTTTTCCGAAGCAGCCCACCGGGATTGCTGCGGGGAAACCGGCATCATTGAGATCCTGCGGGCCTATCACGACAACGGCTGGGAGGGTTACATCCGCCCCGACCACGGCCGTCAGCTCTGGGAGGAAGGCCCCGGCGTCTGCCGTCCCGGCTACGGCAAGTATGACCGGGCGTTGGGTGTCCAATATATGCTGGGCGTGTGGGATACACTGGATCGCCTGAGCGGGAAAAACTGAGACAGGGAAGAAACCTGAGCAAGCTTATTGCGGATATTTGCTTCAACAACACAAATGAATTCTTTGGATTTCATGTATAAGAAAGGAAATGGATTATGAAACTGCCTCTGAAACATGATTTTACGGATAAAGTTGTTGTTATTACCGGCGCGGGCGGTGTGCTCTGCGGTGTGATGGCCCGTGCCTATGCCCAGGCGGGCGCGAAGGTTGCGGCGCTGGATCTGAACGAGGAAGCCGTCAGAAAGCTGGCGGATGAGCTGAAGGCGGAAGGCTATATTTGCCAGGGCTACAAGGCCAATGTCCTGGATCCGGAGAATCTGGAAGCCGTCCATCAGCAGGTGCTCCGGGATCTCGGCCCGTGCGATATTCTCATCAACGGCGCCGGTGGCAACAATCCCCGGGCCACCACCGACAATGAGTACCAGCATGAGGCAAAAGAGGGACAGAAGACCTTCTTCGACCTGGATGCAAACGGCGTGGACTTCGTGTTCAAGCTGAACTTCCAGGGCACGCTGCTTCCCACCCAGTCCTTTGTCAAGGATATGGTTGCCCGGAAGTCCGGCAACATCCTGAACATCTCCTCCATGAATGCCTACATCCCCCTGACCAAGATCCCCGCTTACTCCGGCGCGAAGGCCGCCATCTCCAATTTCACCCAGTGGCTGGCCACCCATTTCGCGGGCTGCGGCATCCGTGCCAATGCCATCGCTCCCGGCTTCCTGGTTTCCAATCAGAACCGGGCGCTGCTCTTTAACCCCGACGGCACCCCCACTGCCCGCAGTGAGAAGATTCTGAAGGGCACTCCCATGGGCCGCTTCGTGGATTCCGCGGAGCTGCTGGGCGGCGTGTTCTTCCTCACCGATGACGAGGCTGCCTCCGCCATCTCCGGCGTGGTGCTTCCCATCGACGCGGGCTTCGCCGCCTACTCCGGCGTGTAAATAGGGAGGAAAGCTATGACAGTGATGGAAAGACTGGCACGTTCTGTGGTGGTGCCGGTAGTCGTTCTGGAAAAGGCGGAGGATGCCGTCCCCACCGCCAAGGCTTTGCTCGCCGGCGGCGTGGACACCATGGAGATCACCTTCCGCACCGCCTGCGCTCCCGAAGCCATCCGGGCGGTGGCAGAGAACTGCCCGGAGGTGTTGGTGGGTGCGGGTACCGTCATCAATCTGGAGCAGTGCAAGCTGGCGGTTTCCATGGGTGCCAACGAGGAGGATGCCAAGGACGTATTCGGCATCGAGGCCGAGGCCACCGACATCT
Organism: uncultured Clostridia bacterium; assembly: GCA_945873295.1. Taxonomy (GTDB): domain Bacteria; phylum Bacillota; class Clostridia; order Oscillospirales; family Oscillospiraceae; genus Faecousia. The sequence goes on along the minus strand of CAMCCS010000014.1, from coordinate 10,647 downwards.
ACGGCGGCAGCCTGAACCACGCCGGCTACAAGTCCGTTGCTAAGCAGCTGGCAGACAAGTTTGGCTTAGAGATGGTGGCCATCACCCTGCGCGAATCTCACTCCGCCTTCGACAACGGCTGGTCTGCCATGCTTTACAATGTGGAAAAGGACGAATACTGCTTCTCCAAGAAGTACAACCTGCACATCATCGACCGGGTTGGCGGCGGCGACAGCTTCGGCGGCGGCCTCATTTACAGTTTGCTCAGCGGCAAGGACACCCAGGCGGCGGTGGAATTCGCGGTGGCGGCTTCCGCCCTGAAGCACTCCATTGAGGGTGACTACAACATGGTCACCGTTTCCAAGGTGGAAAAGCTGGCCGGCGGCGACGGCTCCGGCAGAATCCAGAGATAGGGCTCAAAGGTTTATGTGAAAGGAAGTGCGGTGAATGCACTACTTAGCCATCGATATCGGCGCGTCCTCTGGACGGCACATTGTGGGCTGGCGGGAAAACGGACAGCTACAGACAAAAGAGGTCTACCGCTTTCTTAACGGGGTGAAGGAGGAAGCCGGACACCTGGTCTGGGACATGGAAGCCCTGCTGCGGGAAGTGAAGCAGGGCATCCGGGCTGCGAAGGCGGAATTTCCCGAGATCGAGAGCTTGTCCATCGACACTTGGGGCGTGGACTATGTGCTACTCCGGGAGAATCAGGAGGTTCTGCCGGTGTATGCCTATCGGGACAGCCGGACTGAAACGGTGATCCCGCAGGTGCATGAGAAGATGCCTTTCTCAGAGCTGTACCGCCGCACCGGCTGTCAGTTCCAGCCCTTCAATTCCATCTACCAGCTTTACGCAGATAAGCTGGCGGGACGGCTGGAGGGCGTGACCGATCTGCTGATGATGCCGGAATATTTGCTCTGGAAGCTCTGCGGTGAAAAAGCCAGAGAGTACACCAACGCCACCACCATGGGCATGGTCAACGCCCGGACCGGGGAGTTTGACGGGGAAATCATTGATACGCTTGGCTATCCAAAGCAGCTGTTCCCTAAGCTGAAGCAGCCGGGAACCATATTGGGCGAGTACGATGGGATTCGGTGCGTTCTCTGCGCCACCCACGACACCGGCTCCGCCGTGGAGGGCATCCCCATGGAGGGAAATGAACCATACATTTCCTCCGGCACCTGGAGCCTGCTGGGCGTGAAAACGCCGAAACCCATCACTGACAGGGTCAGCGAAGAAGCCAACTACTCCAACGAGGGCGGCGTGGGCTATAACCGCTATCAGAAGAACATCATGGGGATGTGGCTGGTGAACGAGCTGAAACGGGATTTGTGCTCCGAGCTGCCCTTCCCGGAAATTGTGAAAACAGCGGAGGAAAGCTCCTGTGACATTCTGGTGGACGCCAACGCTCCGGAGTTTCTGGCACCCAAGAGCATGAAGGCCGCTTTTGACGCGGCAGCAGGCGGGAAGCTTCACACCATCGGCGATTATTTCCGCTGTGCCTATTGTTCCCTTGCGGTCAGCTACCGGAATGCCCTGAACGAGCTGGAACGCAACACGGGCTGCACATATGAGAAGCTGTACATAGTTGGCGGCGGGGCGAAAAACGCGTTCCTGAACCGGCTGACGGAGGAAGCAATCGGAAAGAAAGTCATTGCCTTGCCCATCGAGGCTACCGCTCTTGGAAATCTGAAAATTCAAATGGAGGTTACGAAATGAGTTACGCGGAAGCAAAAGCCAAATACGCAGCGCTGGGCATCGACACCGACGCTGCCATCGCGAAGCTGAAATCCGTCCCCGTTTCCCTGCACTGCTGGCAGGGGGATGACGTCCGGGGCTTCGACACCGACCCCACCAAGCCCCTCACCGGCGGCATCCAGACCACCGGCAACTATTCCGGCCGGGCCAGAACCCCGGAAGAACTGATGGCCGATATCGATCAGGTTTTAAAGCTCTGCCCCGGCACCAAGAAGATGAACCTCCACGCCAGCTACGCGATTTTTGAGGACGGCGATTGGGCTGACCGGGACAAGCTGGAACCCAAGCACTTCAAAAAGTGGGTGGACTTTTGCAAGGAGCGGGGCCTGGGCTGCGACTTCAATCCCACTTTCTTCTCCCATCCCAAGGCAAACGGCCTGACTCTTTCCTCTACCGATGAGGAGATTCGCAGATTCTGGATTGAGCATGGAAAGGCGTGCATCCGCATCTCCAACTATCTGGCAGAAGAGCTGGGCAAGCCCTGCGTCATGAACATCTGGACCGGTGACGGTTTTAAGGATATCCCTGCCGACCGGATGGGGCCGAGAGTGCGTTATCGTGAAAGCATCGACGAAATTCTGTCCGAGCCCTACGACTTCACCAAGGTCAAGCCCTGCATTGAAAGCAAGGTGTTCGGCATCGGCGTGGAGGCTTACACTGTCGGCTCTGCAGAGTTCGCCCTGAGCTACGCGGCAATGAATCAGGACAAGTGCATCCCCCTGATGGATAACGGCCACTATCATCCTACCGAAGTTGTCAGCGATAAGATCCCCGCCCTGCTGGCTTTCTTCCCGGAGATCGCCCTGCACATCACCCGGCCCATCCGCTGGGATTCTGACCATGTGGTGCTGCTGGACGACGAAACCCGTGAAATTGCCAAGGAAATTGTCCGCTGCGGCGGTCTGGAAGGCCGGGTGGATATGGCCCTTGACTACTTTGACGCCTCCATCAACCGGATCTCCGCCTGGACGGTAGGCTTCCGGAATGTCCAGAAGGCGCTCCTGATGGCGCTCTGCACCCCCGATCTTACCGCCATGCAGAATGACGGCAACTGGACGGAGCTGATGGTTTGCCAGGAGGAAATGAAGACCATGCCCTTTGGGGAAATCTGGACGGAGTACTGCCGGGAATGCGGCGCCCCCGTCGATGGGGAATGGTTTGCAACCGTAAAGCAGTATGAAACTGAAGTGCTGAGCAAGAGAGGTTGATTCCAATGAAAGATATTTTTACCGCGCTTTTTGTTGAAGAAATGCGGAAAACCACTGCGAATATGTACCGTCTGGGCTGGGACGAGCGCAACGGCGGCAATATCAGCTATCTGCTGGATACTGAAGAAGTCGGTGAGTACCTGGACCTGAATCACGTTATCCGTACGATCTCTCTCGGCTTTGACGCAACGCCCCTGATCGGAAAAATCTTCATCGTCACCGGCACCGGCAAGTACTTTAAGAACGTGGATGCTGACCCCGAAACCAATCTCGGCATTGTCCGCATCGCCGCTGACGGCCACACCACCGAGCTGCTGTGGGGCTTCAAAGACGGCGGTAAGTTCACCTCCGAGTTCCCCGCCCACCTGATGAGCCACATGGCAAGGCTCAGCGTTGACCCTGACAACCGGGTGGTCATGCACTGCCATCCCACTTATACGCTGGCCATGAACTATGTCCACGAGCTGGACGAAAAGAAGTTCACCCACACCCTGTGGGAGATGTGCACCGAGTGCATCGTGGTGTTCCCCGACGGAATCGGTGTTCTGCCTTGGATGCTCTGCGGCACCAACTCCATCGGCGAGGCCACCGCGGAGAAGATGAAAGAGTTCCGCCTGGTGGTCTGGGGAATGCACGGCATCTACGGCGCGGGAAAGACCATGGACGAGACCTTCGGACTCATTGAAACCGTGGAAAAGGCGGCTCAGATTTACATGCTCACCGCCCATCTGCCCCGAATCAACACCATCCGAGATGAACAGATGGTGGAGCTTGCCGAGTATTTCGGTGTGAATTACCGGAAAGACTTTCTGAATCTGTAATGCAGCATAGTAATAAATCTACAAAATATTCAGCCGGAGGAACCATTGAGGAATAAATGTAGAACCGGTTTCCTCTTGCAGAAGAAATTGACTTCAGGGGAACATCAGACACTTCAACCATCGCGAAATCAGGCGCAGGCAGCGAATCCGCTGCTTGCGCCTTTAACTTTTTCGACACCGCTCTGCAAAGTCCGCTATCAGAAAATGGCGACTTTTGCAGAACGGTGTTGCTTTTCTTGTAGAAAAACGGCATTGTTCAACACAAGGAAAGCAAATTCAAAAAATCTTCTGTATTTGTCAAAAAAACATCAGTATTTTTAGAGAAAATTCGAGGCCCTCCTTCTGAAATTTGGTTTTCTTAATCAAATTTCAATCAAAGGAGGTCTGCACGATGGCAGATAAGGAAAAGTACATGATCAAAGTTGAGGGTAAGCCGGTGGAAGTTACACCGGAGGTATACTATGCTTACTTTCGTATGGAACGGCAGGAACGGTGGCAGGAGGAGAAAAAGTGGGAGCATGGAGTGGTATCCTATGATGCACTGGATAATGGGACAACAGTAGGTGCGGAAGCCATGCCGGATCCGACGGTACCTGATATAGAAGAATGGATCTTTGCGCAGGACATGAATGACAGGCTGCACCATGCGATAGCTGTACTTCCCAAAGCAGAACGGGAATTGATCCATGATCTATATTTCAAAGGCGTTTCCGAGCGGGACTATGCCCAAAAAGTGGGAATCAGCCAGAGAGCAGCCAATAAACGGCGCAGAAAAATATTGTCGAAGTTAAGATTATTATTGAATGTTATGGGAAGTTTTGGGTTTTAAGTTCTCAAAGTGATTCTGAAACTGGAAAAATGGTGAGGGCCGTAAAATGCCACTCATGAACCTTCTCAAGTGCATATCCAGAAGCGGAAATACATCCGTTGGTGTGCCATGTAAAGACAGAGAATTGGCAACTGGGAAATTTCACAAACGCGATCTATGGATCAACGGTGTCATGCTGCCAGAAATATATGTTGAAAAAACATGCATATATGATAATGACACAGATATAGGAGAGCTCTTATTCATCTGCATTAATATCGATGTTAACGGAATAAAGAATTTGGTTTTCTTAAATGTCGAAACTTGCGAACGAAAGTGTCTGATGAAATACAGAAAAAAGAACGCGCATCCGGGAGTTCAAAAGTGGACGGTATGTCCAAAAATCCCGAATGCGCAAGCGTTCGGGATTTTTACCTATTCACTCTTCACTCTTCCTTCATTGGCGCATTCGGGATTTTTGGAAAGTAATGGGTAATAGTGAATAGTGAAGAAGTAGGATACGAAAGGTACAGTCTTTATGGACAGCCCGTTGCAGGGCAAAGCCAAGGCGTTTGCACAACAAAGTTTGTTCCTAGCAAAGAAAAAGTGGGATGAAAACGAATAATGTGGTATGAAAATGGAGAACCGGGCAGTAACCTTTCCCCAGACCCGGACGATATTGAAAGAGTCAATATCCCGAATGTTCAACTGGATGACATTCAGGCTATCCCCTATTCGCTCTTCACTAAAATTTGGGGGCCGATTTTTGGAAAGTAATCGTTAGAAGGCTTGCTCTGTAAGGAAAACAAAATCCGGCATCTGATGGAGCGTTTCAGATGCCGGGTGAGATGAAAGAAGGCGGACGCCGATGGCCCATTATGTCATGTCCGATATTCACGGAGAAGCGGATCGTTTTCACGCGATGTTAGAGAAGATCCGGTTTGCAGCAGATGACACGCTCTATATTCTTGGAGATGTGATTGACAGGGGGGCAGATGGCATCAATCTGCTGCTGGAGATCATGGAAATGCCCAATGCGGTAATGCTGCTGGGGAATCATGAATACATGATGCTCCAATATCTGAGCCCGGACGCTACGGACACGGAAATTCGCAGATGGAACCGGAACGGTAATGCTCCAACGCTGGCTGACTACTTAAAGCTGAAGAAAAAGACGCAGCAAAGCATTCTGCACTATCTGCAGACGCGCCCGACTCATTTGGAGGTTGCGGTCAATGGCAGAAAATTCTATCTTGTGCATGGTTTCCCGGGAGGTAATGTCCATGATGAGGTGTGGAGCAGGCCGGAGAAGGATACGCCAAATCCCAAACCAGGGTATCAGCTCGTGATCGGACATACACCGGTTCTGAGCATGATAAAGCCGGAAGAAAAACGGATGGAGTACGCCATGAATCTGCAGAACAGGGGGGAGCATCTGAAGATTTTACATGCTCCGGGATTTATCAATATAGACTGTGGCAGCGGACACAATATGCCGATAAAGGCGCTGGCCTGTCTGCGGTTGGAGGATATGAGAGAATTCTATGTGTAGAGAAAATGCGCTGATAGTAGTATCAGTACTTGTATTTCTTTCGTTTCAGAATGAGAAATACAGTCCCCAGTGCTACTGCCATGATCTCTGCAACCACAATGGACATCCAAACCCCATCAATCCCCCAGATCAGCGGCAGCTGCAGGATGGCTGCCACTTGGAACGCCAGTGTGCGCAGAAAGGAGATCAGTGCCGAGGTCAGACCGTCATTGAGGGCGGTAAAGAACCCGGACGAAAAAACAAGATGTCATTGTTCCGGATGACCGGCCGAACGATCACTGGGCGATTCGGATGATCGAAGAGAATTCTGCTTTACCGAAACCTGTGAAAGATGACGGATTCTTTCTTTTAGGCTGTGTATCTTTTCCTCAATCAGCTGGATGGTTTGTAAGAATGCCTCATCCGGTTTGCCGGTGGGGTCATCCAGCCCCCAATCCTCCCGCCATTGGCAGGGAAGAAAAGGACACTGGACATTGCAGCCCATGGTGATTACCACATCTACCTGCGGCAGATCGGACAGGAGTTTGCTGTGCTGTCCCTCGGCCTCCATGTCGATCCCCCGAAACTGCTTCATCAGGCGAACGGCATCCGGGTTGATACGGTCTTTCCGCTCCGTTCCCGCGGAATAGCTTTCAAACACATCGGATGCCAGATGTCGTCCCAGTGCTTCCGCGATCTGGCTGCGGCAGGAATTGTGGACGCAGATAAATGCAACCTTCAGCATATCAGCAACCCAGCTTGCGCAGCAGCTTCTCCACATCGGCGGCTTTCAGGACCTTGCCCATGGAGACAACCTGATCGTTGACCACGATGGCAGGCATGGACATGACGCCGTATTCCATGACCTTTTCCATGTCGGTGATATACTCCACCTCTACGCGCAGCCCCAGTGCCTGCACAGCCGCTTTCGCGTTCTCGTACTGCTCATGACAAGACTTACAGCCGGCACCCAGAACCTTGATGCAGCAGATTCCATCCACAGGCGCGCCGCAGCAGCAAGCGGAAGCTTCTGCCTTGGGTGCGGAGCCGCAGCAGCAGGTACTTTCCTTGGGTTCGGCGCTGCCGCAGCGGCAAGTGGGAACTTTCTTTTCTTCTTCCTTTTTCTTTCCAAAATTGAACAGTGACATAGTTTTTTCCTCCATTTAGACAAGTAAATATTGAATCGCGTTAAAGAAATAGCCCACGATTACAATTCCAATGGTGCAGATGGCGATGAACAGGCCCAGAAGCTTTGGCTTTACCGCCTTGCGCAGCATAATAATGGACGGCAGGCTCAGGGTGGTCACAGCCATCATGAAGCTGAGGATGGTACCCAGTTGGGCACCCTTGGCAAGGAGCGCTTCCGCCACGGGAATGGTGCCGAAAATGTCCGCGTACATGGGAACGCCCACCAATACCGCAAGAATCACACCAAAGGGATTATTGCTTCCAAGAATGTTCTGAATCCAGCTTTCCGGAATCCAGTTGTGAATCACCGCCCCGATTCCCACACCAACGAGAATATAGGGAAACACTTTTTTGAAGGTGCCCGCAACCTGATCTTTGGCGTAGATAAGGCGGTCCTTCACCGTCAAACCCGGGGATTCGATATCCACGCCACCCTTGGCTCTGCGGATGAATTCTTCAACATAGTTTTCCATGTGCAGTTTCTCGATTATTGTACCGCCTGCAACCGCAATGACCAGACCGACGATTACATAAACGATGGCGGTTTTTGCCCCGAAAATGCTCATGAGCAGCACGAGGCTTCCTAAGTCCACCATGGGGGAGGAAATCAGAAAGGAAAAGGTCACCCCAAGGGGCAGTCCGGCGCTGGTAAAGCCGATAAACAGCGGAATGGAGGAGCAGGAGCAGAAAGGTGTCACGGTGCCCAGCAGCGCGGCAATGATATTTGCCCCAATCCCCCGGAAACGCCCTAAAATCCGTTTGCTTCGCTCCGGCGGAAAATAGCTCTGGATGTAGGAGATCACAAAAATCAGGAAGCAGAGCAATATTGTAATTTTGACCACATCGTAGAGAAAAAACTGGACGCTTCCGCCCCAGCGGGATGCGGTATCCAGCCCCAAAGCAGATAAGCCCCTGCCAATGACGGCCTTCAGCCACTTCATGCCAAGAACTTCATTCTGGAAGAAATCCCATATTGATATTGGAACACGCATAAATTCGCCTCTTTTATATAGATAAATAGAAATTTATCAATTTTTAATATGTTATATAAGCCGTGCCGGGAACTTGATTTCAGGATTCACAGCACGGCTCGCTTTCACAGGTGGGATCGGCAGCAGTTAACCCGGTCAGATAGTCCTGGGCAATCCGGACACCCTCGGGGGAGATGCGGTAGTGCATCCACTTTCCCTCCTTGCGTCCAACGACGATCCCGGAATCGCACAGAATTTTCATATGGTGGGACAGGGTGGGCTGGCTGATGCTCATTTCTTCCAGCAGCCTGCAGGCACACTTTTCTCCGCCGTGAAGCAGCTCCAGAATTTGGAGCCGATTTTCATCGCAGAAAGCCTTAAACACTCTGGCATTTTCTTTATTTGAAAGTGTCATCTTCTCACCACACATTTATGAATCTCGATGCGTTTATAGTATATGCAATAGATTCAAAAAAGTCAATATGTTTTTATCAAACGTGGGCAGAATCCCGGGACATTTTTTGACAATTAAAGCTGCATGATCGCTCTCACGGCTTCCGCGGTGGTGGACCTGGGAATCAGCTCAAAGCCCACCAGACCAGTGTAGCCGCAGGCATCCAGGCAGGCAAATACGTTGGGGTAATTGATCTCGCCGGTTCCGGGCTCGTGGCGGCCCGGAGCGTCGGCAACGTGGATGTGGCCGAACTGGTCGCCATAGGCACGGATGTTGTCGCAGATACTTCCCTCGTTGAGCTGCATATGGTAAACGTCGTACAGGACTTTCAGATTGGGACAGCCGATCAGCCGGGTCATTTCCGCGGCCATACGGGTGGTCCGGAGGAAGTTGCCCGCATGGTCGGTTGTGACATTCAGCGGCTCCAGATTCATACGGATGCCGCTCTCCCGGGCAATTCTGGCGCATTCCAGCAGCGTTTCGTACATGGTGCACAGCTTTACCGTGTCGGACAGTTCATCATAATGGTTGAGGACCACACCCCCGGTGCCAAGGCCGTTGGAGTGGATGGTCAGGCTCCGGGCACCCACCTTTTTGGCAGCTTCCACAGATTGCCTCAGAAAATCCAGATACGCCGTTCTCTGCTTTGGGTCGATGAGGGAGAGTTCCGCGTCCCCGTTGAAGCCGGAGATGCCAATACCGGCATTCTCCGCGGCGGCCTTCACCGTGGCCAGGTCCTTATCCGTCCAGCTCCAGAACTCGACAAAATCAAAACCGTCATTCTTTGCGGCCTGGAACCGGTCCAGAAAGGGAAGCTCACGGTACATGGGCTCGATACATGCGGATTTGAGAAATTTCATATGTGCCACCGTCTTTCAGCTTTTTGTGCTAAACACAATATATAAACGACCCGCTTCGTTGTCAATAGGAAGAACCGCAAACTTTCAGCTGCCGGATGCGCCTGACCGAATCGGAACTAAGGGAGTAACGATTCGGTTGTGGCAGAGAGTTTTACGTAAATAATCGTTTGTCGGCAGTGCGGGCGGACAAGTCGCGCGTTAGATTTGTGTAATCGGTTCTTCCCTGACCCGCTCGGTGACGTTTTTACGGTAAATGATCGTTTCGCGTACTAGTGCGGTAATCTCTTCGTATAGGCGGCTGCAAATTAAGAAAGGTGTCATTCCGAACCAGCGCACACGCTGGTGTGGGAATCTCCTTCGTCATTGTGACTGCATTTCTTCTAAGGCAACACCGCACAATGGGAGCTGCGGGCTTCGGCGGATCTTTTGCCCCAACCGTGCAGTATGAAAAATGGGAAATACATCCAGTATTCCCACATTTTTCATACTTTCGCTTGCGCCAAAACCTCTCGCCGAATCTCCTTGCCCCATTATGCGGAGCAGCCCTAAAGATGGAGATTGCCACACCAGTCTGCGGACTGGTTCGCAATGACCGGGAATTCGATACCGCGTCAGTGCGCTAAACGATCATTGTGGTTATCGGTTTTAATAAGTGAGAGGTCATTTCATATTATCTAACCGGGAGATTGCCACACCAGCGTGCGCGCTGGTTCGCAATGACCGGGAATTCGGTAAATTCCAATTAAGGTTATCGGCTTTAGTAAGCACACTCAATTTGGTATGTGACGCACCGGTGCGGCAGCACCATCGCTTCCCCCGGGGGGAAGCTGTCGAGCGAAGCGAGACTGATGAGGAACGGCGAGATGGAACGATTTCGTATGTAGTTCGTAAAAAAGGTACAATTTGAAAAGCTGTACGTTCTTATTTGCCTGCGTCCCAGATCAGAAAATGTCGCCATTCCTCATCCGCCCCTGCGGGGCACCTTCCCCCCGGGGGAAGGTATTGGCCCGCCAATTTACAATTTCACGATCAGCTTATTAAAGCCGATAACCTGAATTCCAATTTATCG